>DAHXOX010000205.1 GCA_027364655.1 Paludibacter sp.
CAACATCCGCACGATTGATCACCAATCCAAAGTGTTTATTCATCTGGTTCATCGTCTGCATAGGCAATTTTACATCATGTTCACCAAACGGTGTAGGCTCCGTAATCAAAATAACAAAATCAGCATGTTTCGTTGCTTCAATCACCGGACACGAAGTCCCCGGCGGACAATCGAACAATTGCACATCATCCTTTGAAAAATGCTCATCCACATACTGATGTGTTTGTGCAATCAACGGCACCGCTTGTTCTTCTCCAACTTCCAATCTACTTTCAACAAACGAAAAATTATCCTGGTGATAATGGGTTAATTCTCCAATCTTGTGAGGAGTCATTGGCAATGCTTGTGCCGGACAAAGCTCTGAACAAGCATAACAACTATGGCACAGTTCGTCGAATACCATTATTTCAGTCCCCAACTGAATAATGGCATGATAATTGCACACATCTTGACATTGTCCGCATAATGTGCAAAGTGTGGCATTCCATGAAGGAATAAATTTGAATTTTTCTTCATGTGTTATTTTCGGCAATTGAAGAAACAAAGCATCGTTTGGTTCTTCCACATCCACATCAGCTAACATAACCCGTTGCCGCTCGCTCCAATAACTTGCCAAATTGGTCGCAAGCAACGTCTTTCCAGTTCCACCTTTGCCACTGGCTATTGCAATCTTCATTTGACTAATTTAAACGAAATGAAATAATGAGTTTTTAAATCTATATAAGCCTCTTCAACAAATCCGTATGATTCTACTTTTGTCTCCAATTCTTCTTTTGACAGTCGAATGCTTTTAGGTGGTCCAAACGGTGTATCAAGTTTGAATTCAATGAGATTTAAATGAGTTCCTTCAGAAAGTTTACTCGAAAAAGAATTTAGAATTTCATCTTGACAACGCATGTCGTGGAATGAGTTAGAGAAAAAAACCTGAGTTACTTTCTCTAAATTATTATGAGCAATCCATGCACAAGCATCTTCGCAAATGAATTCAATAGAAGGATTTGCATAAAAAACGCTTTTTGATCCATCGGCATATTGGTCGATTGCAATCACTTTACTGCATAATTCTGCAAACTTTGAACTGTAGTAACCATCGCCTGATCCAACATCCAATAACGTATCGGAAGTTGAAAGCTGCATCACTTTTACTATCTTGTTGAATATCTCTGTCTTTATTTCAGGACTACCGTGTTGCATGTCCTTTCTATGAAATAATTCCATGTATAATTTGTTTTTTTAACATTTTCGTTTCACGATGTCATTGACTAAAAAGGCAAATTTCTTAATCGTAATTTAATCGGGTTTCTTCATCGGTAAGCGTTTCTTTGATAGCTTGTTGCATGAAATTTGACTGCCACGAGTCCAACTTTTGATGCGTTTTGTAATATTTTTCAGGGATTGGATGGGTACCAAATATTACCTCCATTCCATATTTTTCTTCGATAAACGACTTGAAATGATCCATATAAGGACAAGGCGGAAAACCCACCAAAAATCCTGTTGCAAAATGAATTCGTGTAACTCCGTTTTTCTTCATCTCTTCGGGCACATATTCAATATTACCGCCCGGACAGCCACCACAGGTAGTATATCCAACTACCTCAACATCTTGATCTTGATACATGGCAAAAGCCCCTTCGCGGTTCTTCAATGCACGAAAACATTTTCCACCTGCGCAAGTGTGATATCGATCACAAATCACAATACCAATTTTTATTTGCTGTGTCATATAATTTTATTTTTGAATGAAAATTAGATCGAATTAAAGGGACAAAATGATTTGAAAAATCATCCTGCATGAACAACTAAATAAATGATGAAAATGCCTGTTAGAATCAATAAAAGCTGTATCAACGAATCTTTAGGTCGCGTCTTTTGATGCATTTGAGGCACCAAATCGGCCAACGCAACATATAAAAAGCTCGCTGCAGCAAATGCCAGTATCCAAGGTAATAATTGAATGAACCGGCTAAGAAAACGCTCAATTCACTACCAACAAGCAAACCCAAAATCACATAAGAAAACATCAATCTATTGTTCTTTTTTGATTATAATAGTTACAATCTCACTCTAATTAAAAGAGTGAGAGATCAAACATTGTCTCTCACTCATTTAATTATCAATCAATTCATTCACCATTTCAGCGATTTCCACCGCCAAAACCTCCACGACACCCTAAGCCTGAATTGCCGCCTCTACCGCGTCCACCAGACATGCCTCGTCCAACACCCATTCCTCTACTTCCGAAATTGTTAGCAGAAAAATTATTATCTGTCGCAGATGAATCTGTTACGGTAGGATTTGTCCCTTGTTGCATACATCTTCCCATTCTACGACCTGTCATAGCACCTTGGCCCATTGGGCCAGATTGATCAAATCTTGGCATAATAATACCTCCTATTTTATTGCGTTTAACTTATTTCAATCCGCTTTGTAAGCGTTTCCCTCTTCCTTCGCCGCCGCCGCTATTACGACGCAATCCTAAGCCTGTGCCTAAATTTTCATTCACAGTTTGGCTCGATACTGTTGCACATTTCCCCAAACCACGTCCCGTCTTTGACCCTTTTTCATCAGGTCCCTTCCCATTTAAATGTGCCATAATGGTAATTTTTATTCGATTTTTTATCAGATACTTTGACAAACGATTTATTTACAATGAATAAAGACAGCTGCCATGTTCTTTTTATTTTGATCTTTTGTTCTGCACAAAGATAACGAACCATTGTTCATAACGCAAGATATTTAATGATATTTCTCATCTATTTGCAGAAAATAAAGCTGAATTTTCAAAGAGAACCACGAATGAAAACTATCAAAACATCTAAAAGAGTATCAAATCTAAACAGCATTCTCAATAAAAATACCCCGGAAGTTGAAGAAGAAATCATATCACGCCGGTGGGCAAGTGAGGAATGACAAGTTTTATAACAATAAGGTTGGAATGACACCAACATCCTGTCAGCTAAATACCATGCCTGCCACAACAAACAACCCCACCAAAGTATAGCTTTAGCAGGGTTGCATGAAAAGACAATAATAAATGAGACTACCAAATAATAGCTTGTTTGTCAGCAGGTAAATACATTTTGTCACCTGGTTTTACATTGAAGGCTTTTAGGAATGCTTCAATATTAGGCAAAGCGCCATCAACACGCCATTTACCTAAAGAATGTGGGTCTTCTTTAGTAAGACGTAAAACTTCCTGAGGACGGATATTGCCTGCCCAAACGGTTGCATAAGCTAAGAAAAAGCGTTGTTGCGGCGTAAAACCATCCATTTTGTTTGGATTGATTTGTCCCTTTTTCAGCGCGTTTTCCATGGCCAAGAAAGAAATATGCAATCCACCGTTATCAGCAAGGTTTTCCCCCAATGTGAAAGCCCCATTTCCAAACGTGTTTGGAGCCACTTGAATACCACTAAACCATTTAGAAAGGACATCAGCACGTTCGGTAAAATTCTTGGCATCTTGCGGTGTCCACCAATTCTTCAAATTGCCATTTTTATCGAATTGACGACCTTGATCATCAAATCCATGTGTCATTTCGTGTCCAATCACGACGCCAATAGCACCATAGTTTGCTGCATCATCAGCATTTTGCTGAAAAAATGGAGGTTGAAGAATAGCCGCAGGGAAACAGATTTCATTAGTCGTGGGATTGTAGTAAGCATTGACTGTTTGAGGCGTCATTTGCCATTCGTTGACATCAGTTGGTTTATCAATTTTGTTAATGATGTAATTCATCTGAAAGAGACGCGATCTCATGATGTCTGCAAAATAGCTGTCATTAAGAATCGGAAGTTTTGAATAATCACGCCATTTGTCAGGATATCCGATTTTGATATGAATGGCATATAATTTTGCAATAGCAGTATCTTTTGTTGCTTGCGACATCCAACTTGCTTTTTGAATACGTTCAGCAAAAGCATTTTGAAGATTTTTGACCAACTGCACCATTCGTTGTTTGGCTGATGGCGGAAAATATTTTTCAACATACATTTGGCCTAATGCTTCACCCAATGAGCCATTGATAGATGAAATGACACGTTTCCAACGTGGACGCATTTCCTGACGACCAGAAAGTGTTTTGCCGTAGAAATCAAAATTAGCATTGCCAAAATCATCGCTTAGATAAGGAGCCGCGCTATTGATAAGATTCCATGCGTAATAAGCTTTGATGGCATCAGGAGTAGCTGATTTGAAAATTGCATCCGCCGATTTGAAGAAAGTTGGTTGTCCCACATTCAGCATTTTAACTTGAGGAACTCCTACAGCCTGAAAATAGTTTTGAAAGTCAAAATCAGGAGCTAAAGCTACCAATTGTTTTACTTCCATCTTATTGAAATTCTTATGCGGGTCGCGTAGCGTTACACGATCCCACGATGCTTTTGCCAAACTTGTCTCAATTTTCATGACGTCTGCGGCTAATTTAGCAGCAGGTTGATGTACCATGTCAGCATAGCCTGAAAGCGTAAACAAGCGGGTCATTAAATCAATATATTTTGCACGAATATCCTTCATGTGAGGATCATTTTCAAGATAATAATCACGGTCACCAATGCCTAACCCACCTTGATTGATCGATGCAATAGTCATCTTACTGTTCGAGTTATCAGCCTCAGCATATAAATCGAAGAAAGGCATGATTCCATTTTTTTGCAAGGTGACCAATTCATTCTGCAAATCTTTTTTGTTGCTCAATTTGGCAATGCTTTCCAACCATGGTTTGATAGGAGCAGCGCCTTGTTGTTGCAATTTTACGCTATCCATCCCTAATTTATAGAGCGTTGCAATTTTGTCAGGAATAGAACCTGGTGTATTTTGCTTTGCTGCTAACTCGGTAACTAAATCTTTCAAGCGAACCTGATTGTCTTCCGCTAATTGATCGAAAGTACCGAAACGTGCATACTCGGCAGTGAGTGGATGTTTTTTCATCCATCCACCATCTGCATATTGATAGAAGTCATTGACAGGATTGGCTGTCGTGTCTAAATTAGACATGTCGATCCCCGATGTCAAAACTTGTTTTGGCGCTTGTTTACAAGACGCCAAAAGTCCAATGGCAAGACTCATAAGAATCATGATTTTTTTCATTCAAAATGGGTTTTGATTAGTGTAAAATGACGTCTGCATGTAATACATCATTCCGTTAATATTCAACGAACATGCTCGTTTTACAAATTGAATTAATTCGCTTTACGACAAGCGATGAAGTTGCAAAGATAAAAGAAAAAATGTGATGTAAAGAAATTTATTTACGAAATAATATTCGTTATCTATGATTTTTTAGATGTGAACCCAAAATGCCAATGACCAACGTAATTTTCTCTTACTTGTAAAATGTTTCAGTATAATTAACTGACTCATTTTCAACATTTCCATACGGCTGTACAAGAAGTCGTGCATCAATCCACGATGAGGGCACTCCCCCACTTGTTCGATTGACAAGAATCACTTTGATGGCATGGTATCCGGCTTTCAATGGTAATGAAATGTCCGTAGGCGCATTTTTCTTCATCCTCTCATCATTATTAATGACCAACTTGTTGTTGATAAACAGTTGATCCGCCAAACAAGTTATCTTATAGATTCCGTCCTTAGATATCGAAATATAACCGGTAAAGATGGCGCCACCTCCGGCTTGTTCTATCGGCAGGAGCTTGAAGAAATCATTCACATTGGTCACGATGGTGTCTTTCCAATCTTTTACCGTTTGCAGTTGTGCAACATTACGATAATTCCCTTGTAACGTATATTGCATGCGCAATCCCGGTTGAGGAATTTTCACTGAAACAGCAGCCAATGATTTTACTTTTGTTAAATGAATTGTCCGTACAGCGCTCATTTTTCCTTGCGGCAAGATGGAACGTAGCTTTAACGTGGTGGTTTTTGTGATCAGAATGGGTGTTTTGTAGGTTGTCGAGTGTATAGTGGGTGTTGTCTCATCTTCCGTATAAACCACTTTCACCGGCCTGTTTGTCGTGAATGGCAAACGTAATGAATCGGTAACCTCCATGTAGTTTAAATTCCCTTCAGGCATCGGAATGTAATAATCAATGTGATGTTCATCCAATCGGATTTGCTGATCATCCATGCGCCGGATAAAATCATTCACGTTTTTATTGGCAGGTTTTGTCCAGCCGGTCTCGGCGACAGCCAATGCTCGCGGAAATAATTGATAATCAAATTCATCAGGCGTATAGAGATATTCCGACCATAAATTGCCCTGCAATCCTAACACATGATGTGCCATTGCGGGCGAAATTGCTTTGGGAATAGGATGATACGCATATACTTGTTGCAAGGTAGTCAAACCTCCGATCTTTACCGGTTCACATAGCGAACTACCCTGATAATAGCTCAAATAGAGCGACGAACTTGGTGTCATAATCACATCGTGTCCGGCATTCGCAGCATCAATGCCACCGTGCTCACCTCTCCACGACATGATGGTGGCCGAAGGAGCGATTCCACCTTCCAGAATCTCATCCCAACCAATAATCTTTTTACCCTTCTTCTCTAATATCTTTTCCATCCGTTTCACGAAATAGCTTTGCAGCTCGTCTTCGTTTTTCAGACCTTCTTCTTTCATGCGTGCTTGACATTTG
>DAHXOX010000218.1 GCA_027364655.1 Paludibacter sp.
GTATTGTGTATAAGAGACGCAACAAATCCAATTATTCCATTACTTTTCGTTTATTTTACGCCACAAAGTTGAGAAAAAAAATTTTAATTATCAAGTCTTTTTGCGAAATCATATAAACATAACTGCATTTTTTTTTAACGCGCTTCCTGCAACCTTAAATTTGATCTGCTATATTGTATTTTGCCTCTCAGTTTTGTGTAACAAATAGTGTTATAAATGAATGTTTTGAAAGATGCGATGCCTTGTTTTTCTTGTTTTTAATAGTGTGAAGGGTGTTTGCTTAATAATTCATATCTTTGTCATTTAGCAGAGCTAAATTTTATCATAACTGATTACATTTGTCCGTTATTTATAGTGATTTGTTGATTAATAATCCCTTTGATCTCATCTTTTTACACATCTGATTCCAAATGAAACTTTTTTGTACCTTTATGTTCTTGTCCATTTTCTATAACATAGAAATTTTAGCTGGCAATATGCCAACAGCACCTTTAAATGTGCATATTGATGCACAATCAGGCATTTATACCGTGATAGCGCCCGAACAACACTGGATATTTAAAGGTTCTGTTGGTCAACCGATCAACGAGGTGCACTATTCGCAAGGACACGACTCCATCGGGTGGTACAATGCTGTAAGTTTTAAATGGCAAAACCAAGTAAATTACGTGGGTTCGATTCGCTGGTATCGGCAAATGCCCGTTGTCTTGTTCCATCTTTCGTTACCGCAGGGTGCCGAGCAATCCATTGTTCCTTTTCCTGCTTTTACCACCTTACCCGATTCATTATATCATTTCAGTTATAAAAATGACGTGTTTGCAGCTCCTCAATTTTCTTTGGAACAAACCTCCACTCCTTGGTTACTTTTTGATGGCAACGATAATGCCTGTGTTATTTCTCCCGCTTCCGATTTTATTGTTGCCAAACTGACCGGTGATGGCCAAACTGTTATCAATAGTGGATTGAATCCGGAAGTTAAACAATTCCCATCCCATTTTTCGCATTCCACCATCTTGGTTATCGATAAAGGAATACGTCATGCTTGGGATGTATGGGGTGATGCACTGCGCGCGATCTACCATCGCAATCGTCCGGCTAACGATAAAGGAGCTATATTAAATCGTTTTGGTTATTGGACCGACAATGGGGCCGATTATTATTATCAATACGATACCATCAAAGGCTATGCCGGCACGTTGTTAGCCTTGCGCGACCGATACAAACAGGAAAAAATCCCATTAGGTTACATGCAATTAGATAGCTGGTGGTATGAGAAGTCGATCTATGATCCTGATGGAAAGCCCGATGCCGACCATAAGAATCCTTCTTTGCCTTTTGGTGCCTGGAATAGGTATGGTGGGTTGATGCAATATACTGCCGATCCGTTTCTGTTTCCTCATGGACTGAGTGCTTTTCAAAAATCATTGGGCGTCCCCCTTGTTACTCACAGTAGATGGATTGATCCTCACAGTCCGTATCGTCAACAGTACACTATCTCTGGATTTGCTCCCATCGATCCTGCTTATTGGAAAGACAGGATGGATTATTTGAAACATGCGGGTGTAATCTGTTATGAGCAGGATTGGTTGAACTACATTTACAGTAAATCTCCCGAAATGATTTCAACACTTTCCGTTGGCAATGAATTTACCGATGGCATGGCTCATGCTGCACAAGCTGATGGCATTGCTCTACAGTATTGCATGGCAACGCCTCGCTTCTTTATGCAGGGTGTTAAGTATAACAACCTGACAACTATTCGTACCAGTGATGATCGTTTTGAACCCAAGAATTGGAAATGTTTTATTTTTACATCACAACTTGGCTATGAGATGGGAATCTGGCCTTGGTGTGATGTGTTTAAGAGCCGCGAAATGAATAATATGATCGTCTCTGTTCTCTCTGCCGGTGTCGTTGGTACGGGCGATGCAATCGGAAAGGAAGATAAGTCAAACATTATGATGGCTTGTCGTCCCGATGGAGTTTTAGTGAAACCGGATGTGCCTTTATTGCCTGTGGATGCTGATTATATTCAATTGGCACGTGGAGAAAAGAAACCCTTATTGGCTTACACTGATACACAACATGCCAATGTAAGAACGGGCTATATTTTTGCTTTTGCCGATGGGGCTATTATCGATCGGCAATTCAGTTTTCAACCCTCAACAATGGGCTTTAAGGGAAAAGTTGTTATCTTCAATCCTCTGCAACACACCGTACAGAAGATGCAAGCCACCGATACTTTCCGTGCAATGCTTCCCACAGATAATTATACTTATTATATCATCGCTCCAATTACCAGTTTTGGCATTGCTTTCTTGGGTGATATCGACAAAATTGCCTCTACGGGTAAGAAACGTATCTCAATGATAAAGTCAACGAAAGATCAATTGCAGGTAAAGGTGATTTTTGCAGGAGAACCCACCATTACGCTGCAAGGATATTTCGAACATCCCTTTGCTGATCAAGGTTTATTTACGCAAAGCAATGATCTGACGCATCTATTTACCGTAACACTGAAAGCTCCACTCAAAAGCAATACGGTCACTCTCAATTTCAAGCGGAAACGGTAAATACATTGCAAATAGAAAGTTGTTTTATGGCAATGAATTGATTTTTTTTACACAAAGTGCGGCTTATTCTGGACAATTGTCGCATGTTTAAATGGGTTCTTCTTGTTTAAATCTCCTCAGATACATTATAAAACCGGCTTCTTTGTTTGTTATTTCTGCGAATGTTTATTCTCTGATACAGAGTCTTTCATTTCTTTCTTCCCATGTTTTTATACAAGGGCTGGAGGTCTGTCATAATGTCATCAATGGAGTATAATGATGCAGGGTATAATTTTTTTCGAGTCAGCAATTGGGTAAATTGGCAAAAATTGCTACCTTTGTACACTGCTAAGTAGGCTATTGCGAGTTTGCAATTCTCTATTGAATACTAATTTCCACTTATATGTATAACTTATCAGAACGACTTGAAGCGTTATCGCCCTCCGAGACGTTGGCTATGTCACAACGTAGTGCTGAATTGAAAGCACAGGGCATTGATGTGATTAATTTGAGCGTCGGTGAACCCGATTTTAATACGCCCGATCACATTAAGGCTGCTGCAAAAGAAGCTATCGAACAGAATTTTTCTTTCTATTCTCCTGTCCCGGGTTTTCTTGGATTGCGAAAAGCCATTTCGGCTAAATTAGAACGTGAAAATCAACTTACTTATAAACCTGAACAAATTCTATGTTCTACAGGCGCCAAACAATCGCTTTGTAATGTGCTTTTAAGCATTATAAATCCAGGCGATGAGGTCATTGTGCCTGCCCCTTATTGGGTTAGTTATGTGGAAATGGTCAAATTAGCCGAAGGTAAGAATGTCGTGGTTCAAACAGATATTGAGCATGACTTCAAAATGACACCACAGCAGTTGCAAGATGCCATTACACCTCGTACAAAAGCATTTATTCTTTGTTCACCTTCCAATCCTACGGGAAGTGTGTACAGTAAGGACGAACTTGCTGCCTTAGCGGATGTGTTAGCTAACAATCCGAACGTAATTGTCATTTCCGATGAAATTTATGAGCATATTAATTACGTGGGAAAGCATGAAAGTATTGCCCAATTTGCGTCTATTCGCGATCGTGTGGTCATTGTGAATGGAGTTTCGAAAGGCTATGCAATGACAGGATGGCGTATTGGATGGATTGCCGCTCCTCAATGGGTGGTAGCTGCTTGTAATAAGTTGCAAGGACAATATACTTCAGCACCTAATTCCATTGCTCAAAAAGCTGCTGAAGCTGCTTATACCGGTGATCAAACATGTGTTGGCACCATGTGTGTTGCTTTTGAACGTCGTCGCGATCTAATGGTGAAATTGGCAAATGAGATTCCTGATGTGAAGATTAATATTCCGCAAGGTGCATTTTATCTTTTCCCTGATGTCAGTGCTTACTTGGGAAAAACTTTTCAGGGTAAAAAAATGGAAACCGGAGCTGATTTATCCTTCTATCTTTTAGAAGAAGCTCATGTTGCTTGTGTAGGTGGCAATGCTTTTGGTGCTCCTACGTGCATTCG
>DAHXOX010000220.1 GCA_027364655.1 Paludibacter sp.
TGTGACAAGGTAGATTCAAAAGCTGAATTTCTTTCCGCGTCTGCAAGCCACAACAGGTATTTTTTCAACAACAGGTAAATTACGCTTAGAGGCGTAACGCTTCTAAGCGTAATTCTGAATAAATCGTTTGAAAAATGGATCGCTAATAAAATAGGCATTTTCGGCTTTGTCTATAACCACAAGGATAAAGGTGTTAAGGCTGAAGGAATCGAATAAAACAATGGTTAATGGTGTAAAGTGGAAAGAATCGGCCAGTACTCAGTTACTCAGTTACTCAGTTACTCAGTCCTTCAAATTCATTGTCAATTGTCAACTGTCAATTAAATAGAGTCTGTTTATAAAGTCCTATATTTTTTGCTCGATTATTAGAAAACCGTTTTTTTTGAACTGTTTCCATTTTCAGAATTCATGTTTTTGTAGTTTTGAGCTTACTCATTCTGAGTACATTTCAATTAAATACATTTATTGATATTATTTCACTGAGTTCTTTGACGTCTTGACGCACCAATCCCTACGTTGATTTTCATTATTCAGCTTTGGAAGTGGTTTCCCTTATTCCAGCATCCTGTTCACCATCACCCGAAGATTGTATCCCAATACACTCCAGGCTACCTTTGAACAGAATTTTTCAAACCCTTCCCATAATACTCTTTGCAGTTCGAATCCTCTTTTGAGGTTGGATATGACCGCTTCGGTGGTTCCCCTCCACTTTTTGAGCATTCTTTCTATTTCCGGTGAACTGACAATGTTTTGCAAGCTTTTGGTTACTTTGGTAAATACAATATTGGTCAGTCCCAACTCTTTGCATTTATCAAGGTTTTCCTGGCTGCAAAATCCACCATCGGCCGAAGAACTTTCAGGGATACGAGTATAATTGGTTTTGATTCTTGTAATACTCGGAATAAGCAAACCTTTGTCGCTTGGGTTACCTTCAAACACATCATGGTCTAATATCATACAACTTGAACCTCTTGAAATCAATACTTTATGACCAAATTCGACCTCTCTTTGACCTTTAACCAGGATGTCGGTATGGGTTTCGAATACCGAAAATACTTTATCGGAATTTGCAACCTTTTCACCCTCTATCTGGAGTTTATAGGCATTTCTGTACACTTTTATCATCAGGGGTAAAAATGCTTTCAATTCTGGTTTTGCCTTGATATGGGTTGAACTGTTTCTCACAGCATTCCATGATTCTAAAATAAGACTCTTCAACGTGCCCAAATAGGGATCGAACAAGCTTGGTAAATCTTCCTTCTTGCTGTTGTTTATATCATAGTTGAGTTTCTTGGCTGCTTTGCGTTGCTCGTCCAATCGGTCATTGTCATCTTTCTTCTCTTTCTTGATGCGTTTCAACAATCGGGTAGCAGTTTCAATACAATCAAGCACTAAACTATTGTTGGTCGGATAATGAACATCGGTCTCTATATTGGTGGTATCGGTACTTATTTTATCTACTGTTTCAATGCCTTCTGATATAGCTATACTATTTATTTCTAATATGATAGATTTAATTGATTGTTCGCTTATTTTCGATATGTATTTTTGCATGACAGAATAACTATAACCCTGATTATCCTCCAATCTCAAAAACATGGAGCATATTTTTGAATCATACATATCTACTTCTAATTCTCTGTATGTAAGACGTTTAATCTCTTTATATATGGCAGCGCGAAGTACTTGTTCCACCGTAGGTGAATCTTTGCGGCCAAAACTGCTTTCTTTGATGCCGGAAAGAACATCACTGCTGACCAATTCCACAAAATGAGGGTTTTTGTCCAACAATACATCGAAAAGGGCTAATTCGGGATGTAAACCCCAAATAGGCGTGTCAAAACGGAGCTTCAATTCATTATGTAGTTTCATAAATGACTAATTTTTAGCTAAGATAGCAATTACCAATGACATATACAAGTTTTCAAGGCACTTTCTGACTAAAAAAACAGACTCTAAATAATTAACATAAATATGCAAGAAAACATGAAAGAAAAAATTATTTTAAACACTTGGTTTATATTATTGTGCTTTCTTTTTCTATTAACTATAGAAGCACAAGCTTGGACTGCGACAGACACTTTAGGCAGCGCTGCTAATCAAGGGGCAACACAATCATCTGCGCCGATAGACAAGCAGGCAGTACGAGTGGCCGGTCAGATAACTAATTTTACAATGGAGCCCGGGGAAGTTGATCAGGCTGTTGTATTTAAGGATCCAGCAAACGAGCAAACCGTACTTTTCGACGTAGCTGAAGGCGGGGCAATAGTCTCGTTGAAATACCGTAATATGGAGTATGTTTGGGGATATAATGGCGGAGGCCTCTTACAAATGGCTTTTCATAATCAAAGAAATGACGGTCTTTGGCCGGGTGATTACAATCCTACACAAGCCGGAGACGGAACAAACATGTCGCCAGTTACAGGCATAGCTTGTTACGGTACGGATTCGGTAGATATAATAACAATGATGCTTGACTTCAATCATAATAATGGATTTTACTCTCACCCTCTCATCGCTGTGTGGGGAGGAAGGATCGATGCCACTTCTCCTACCAGTTACTTTTCTCCTTATACACTCGAAACCATTGCACATTGGGTGTTGAATCCAGGCGGTGAGCCTAAGTATTACCTTGAACTCGAGGAACGTATTACCCATCTTACCAACGAAAAGATGGGACCTTTAGCTTATGATTTTGCCGACTATCAACCTTGGGAGTTTGATGTTCGTGCTATTAGTCCGGATAATTGTCCGTGTTCTTCATCGTTAACTAATTATGTTTCAGGAGGCTGGTATTCTGATACTACACGTCAAGAAGGTTTGGCTATCGCCATGTCAAGCAATAACTTCCCCAAAAGCAAAGTTGGTGGCGGTTTTAATAGTGATTATATGTGGCGGAACCATAGTTTTCATCTTTCAGCATCAGAGTCACTTGATGGTTTGTCATCAAAAAAATTTGTTTGGTATGTGATGGTTGGCTCTTGGAATAATGCATTACAATTTTCAAAGAAACTTGGTCTTTCAGGAGGTATGAAATGAAAAATAAAACTTATAACAGACAAACTGAACCTCATTGTGGTAGGTTAAAAATGAATTTTTTTTTAATGATTTTTATTTTAGCCATTTTTGCCAATGGACAGCTTAAGAGCCAGAAAATGCCGAATGTGCGAGGCCATACTGAAGAATATCCGATTAACATGGTCAATTACTGGCAATCCCGTGAGTCTCTAAAATCAGTGCAGGTAATTGTGCTGCGAGATCCGACGGATGAACAAGAAGCGCGATTCGATTTAACCCACGGGGCTTCATTAATTTCGTTACGCTATCGCGGACATGAGCTACTTTTTGGTAAAAGTGCCGGAGCGAATATTGAAATGATAAGTTTTCGAAAAGACACTTCTGAAGATATGAGGGGTTTGAGCCCTTACTGGTCTGCATATCACCCAAGTCAGGGCGGAACAAGCATGGGTATTCCATCCACGACGGCTGGTGTTGCTTGCGATGGAGAGAAGTCCATGCGTGCTATTGCGATGATGGTCGACGCAGGTGTAGATAACTCATTTCAACATAGTCCTTTGCTAGGCGTGTGGAAAGGTAAGATAAGCGATACTTTCCCGCCGGGCTATTCAACTCCTTACACAATTGAAACCGATGCGAGTTGGATTAAGAATCCAAATGGTGAGCCGAAATACTACCTGAAACTTCATCAAGTAGTAGTGAATATTCGACCAGAAGGATCAGGAGCAATGGATTGGTATTTAGAGGGTGCATCTCCCTTGAAATTCAAATACAATGCTATTTATGCACCTAAAAACTGTTCTGAAAAAACACCATGTTCGAGCGCAACAGCGCCTTTACTAATGAACGGGCGTTATCAAGATTTAGCACGAACCCATGGCTTTGCTATTGTTGTTCCAACAACAAAATGGGAGACGAACAGTGCTTATGTACTAAAGAATGCTGAATACGTCAAGCTCCTTTATGGAGCTGTTTGGGCCGCACCCAGACACACCTTTGCGGTAGTTTTGTCGCATGAACTTAAGGGTTTGAGCTCTTATTCTTTTGATTGGTATGTATGTGCCGGGAGCTGGAATCATGTCCAAATATTTGGAAATTACTTGGTAGAACAGATCAATCTAACAAACAAAGGCGATAAAGGGGACAAGTGATAAAAAAATTGCGATGTTAATGACAAAACAACAAATTTTGGATGTACATCTAAAAGCAATTAATATAAGTTGATTATGAAACATACATTTTATAATTTTATAATTATAACTTTGCTTATAACAGCATGTAAACATACAATAGAAATTTCTAATCCAAAAGAAATTCCGGTAGTCATGCCTGGATGGGATATATATATTGCAGGAAATTATCGTTATGGTCCTTCGATTATCTTGAATGACGATGGATCAATTGATGCATGGTTTGCTGCTGCAGGAGGAACTCAAGGGAAATATCTTTATCCCGATTCTTCAGTTAAGACTGCAGTTCAGCTAAGTGGAAATATGACAGCAGCCCAAATGTTCACTGCTACCGAATCATTCTATTCAGTTGGAATTTTATGTCCGACATGGGGCACAACAAATGGTGGGCTTACATTATCTTTATATCAATGGAATAGTGATTACAATACTACAATTTTTAAGAGTCCCATTGCTACCAAAATATTTACTGGATTTGCGGATAATTCATTGTTAATGGTTTCGAATAATAATCTTTTGCCTGCTGGTGAATATTTATGGGTTTTAAGCCAGCCTCAAAATACAGTTGGCGTTTGGAAATATTCAGAAAATGAATCAGGTGCCCAAAGCTATTTGAATGGCCTCCCTATAATTGGAAGTTATGCTGCGTCTCTATTTTTTAATAATGGAATTGCTTCTTTTTGGGATCAAATAGCTTATCGACGATCAACTGATGGAGGAAAAACTTGGACAAACGATCAGATGGTTTTAAAACCAACTATGGGATCACGAGATCAACTTTCTGTTTGTGATCCAGGAGTTGCAAATTGGGGAGGCTTTTATTATCTTGGTTATACTTCGACCGAAAATCCTAATGGAACAAATAATCAGGCATATATCTGTCGTTCAACTTCGCCAAATGGACCATGGGAAAAATGGAATGGTTCAGGATGGGGAGGAAATCCTCAACCAATTATATCTTATACTGGCGATTCAACACATTTTGGAGCTGGAGAACCTTGTATGGTTGTACATGATTCAACAATATTTTTCTATTATACTTGGGATGCAGGAGGAACAGATGCTGTTACTACTCGTGTCGCAACTGCAGACGAAAATGATGAAAATTGGCCGGCACATCTGACCTTTCATGGAACTGCAATTAATAAAACAGATATATCAGGCTCTGATCATAGCGATGTAAAATACCGTGACGACCTGAAGAAATTTCAGGCTATTAATGCAGCTTCCAGACTTACTCCTAATAGCTATATTGTCTTATGGGAATCATCAGACGGTTTTTCTTTTACAAAAATTGGAGAATTTCATGATCAATTAAAACCATATTTACATAATTGTGGTTGGAGTGGAGATGCAAAAGGTAATATTGATCCTAGCAAAAAACAATATATAAGCTATGCTTATGGTTCTATATGGGGGGTATGGAATACATTTTGGCAACCTTTGGAATATTGAGTCCACTCCGAAAAGTCTGAGCAGGCAATTTAATTTGTTGATTAATATTTGAGGCCACTCTGATTAGTCCATTTTTCAAAAAGCAGGGGAATGGCATCTTGATTGGATTTTTATTGACAACTATTTTTGTATAAAACATTGATACAATGTTTATTATATTCACTGCATTTTTTGGCCATTTTAGCCACAAAAAAACATCTTAACTTGCTGCTGAAATTGTCCTAACATTGAGGAGTAGTATAAAAAGTACATTTCTAATAAATTATTTGTTATTTGCATATATCAAACTAATTCAATTTATAATTTACACAAAATTATTGTTATGATAAATCTATTTATTCTGTTAATCTTATTTCTTTGCTATATGCCTATGAATGCAAAGAAAAATGATGCGATTTCGACAAATAAACCAACTTCTATGATTGTTGCAGGAGATGCACGTTTTACGATTCTCACTCCTCACATTATTCGTTTGGAATATGATTCCACACGGCGGTTTGTGAATAGTCCTTCGTTTGTTGTTATTCATCGTAATTTACCGGAAGTGCCATTTACCAAAACACTTCATGGGAAATGGTTGATTATTAAGACAGCTCGAATGGAGTTGAAATACAAAGTGGGAACAGGAAAGTTTAATGATGAGAATCTTCAAATAACATATAACCAAGATACCTCTCATCCCATCATTTGGCACCCGGGAATGCAAAACAATGAAAATCTTAAAGGTACTTTTCGCACGCTCGATGGAATGAATGGAGATACACATGAAGGCGATACCATTCCAACTCCTTTTGAAAATGGGCTTATTTCACGTAATGGTTGGTATTTATTAGATGACTCCAATAACTTTTTATTTGATAACAGCGCTTGGAAATGGGTAAAAGAGCGAAATAATCCCGAAGTAGATTGGTATTTCATAGGCTACGGCACAAACTACAAAGCTGCACTGGTTGACTTCACACGAATTGCCGGCAAAATTCCGCTTCCTCCACGTTATGCATTTGGTTATTGGTGGTCACGCTATTGGAATTACTCCGATGATGAACTGCGAACTTTAGTCAAACGATTTAAACAATACAACATCCCGTTGGATGTGCTGATAATTGATATGGACTGGCATACTGCCGGTTGGACAGGCTATACATGGAACAAATCGCTTTTCCCTGATCCAAAGAAGTTCTTACAATGGTTGAAAGAACAGCATCTCAAAACGGCATTAAACTTACACCCTGCAGATGGCATTGCACCAACGGAAGAAAAATATGCTGAATTTGCAAAAGCTATGCAATTTGATACTACAGGACATAAAAATATCCCTTTTGAATGCGCTGACAAAAAATTCATGACCAATCTTTTTAATATTGAACTCAACCCAATAAGAAAAGAAGGAGTCTCTTTTTGGTGGCTTGATTGGCAACAATGGCCTTATTCAAAGAAGATAGCCGGACTCAGCAATACTTGGTGGCTTAATTACTGTTTCTTTTCTCAAATGGAACAGCAAACAAAACAAAGACCTTTGCTTTATCATCGCTGGGGTGGATTAGGAAATCACCGCTATGAGATCGGATTTTCAGGTGATATGGTCATCTCATGGAAATCGCTTGCATTCCAACCCTATTTTACTTCCACAGCTTCGAATGTTTTGTATGGCTATTGGAGTCACGATTTAGGAGGGCACATGTTTGGAAATGTACAGGAAGATCAGAAAAAGGTTAATCCAGAGATGTACACGCGATGGATGCAATACGGCGTTTTCAGTCCGATCTTTCGTACCCATTCAACAAAGGATCCACGGTTAAACAGAGTAATTTGGAATTTTAAGGGTGACTATTTTCAAGCGCTTTATGATGCGATTCATTTGCGTTATGCTTTGGATCCCTATATTTATACAATGGCTCGAAAAGCGTATGATACAGGAATTTCCTTATGTCGTCCCATGTATTACGATTATCCCAAAAATGAAGAAGCTTATACCTTCAAAGATGAATATATGTTTGGCGATAATATGCTTATTATGCCCATCACGACACCTGCTGTAAATGATTTCTCAACTGTAAAAGTATGGCTTCCTGAAGGGAATGATTGGTATGAATGGAGTACAGGAACACTCTTTAAAGGAGGACAGACCATTGAACGTAAGTTTTTAATCAATGAATACCCAATATATGTGAAAGCCGGTGCTATTATCCCGATGTATGATGACAAAGTTAAGAACTTGCAAGAAAACAGCAACGATTTGATTGTGAAAGTTTTTCCGGGAGGGAGTTTCAAAACAAAACTTTATGAAGATGATGGCAATAACAATGATTATCAAAAAAACCGCTTACACTTTCACCACGATACAATCAGAACATAAAGCAGATAGCACGCTCAAAATAACCATATTTCCACGGGAAGGATCGTTTCCCGGAATGATTGAAAAGCGTAATGTCGAGGTACAACTGTATGGTTCCGTGATGCCATCTTCTATAACCATGAATGGCATTACTCTTGCTTATGATGCGAACAAAGGAAACAACACGTGGAGTGATTCGGGACATGATCTCACCGTACATATTCGAGCTAATCAAACTGATTGTAATGCAAAAACAGAAATTTTAGTGCATTATCCACAAAAACGAGTTGACATCAATGGAATGATTGGCAAAATGAATCGACTGAAACGAGTAGTTGCATTACTGAAAAACAACGGATCACTCATTCCCGATATACTTTCATCCACCAATCAGGTTGATGTTCGTATAGAATATCATCCAACTGATTATGTTCAGATTGTACGTAATTTTATGAATTATTATTCTCAAATTGAAGATACGATAAGTCATACTCTTGTCAACAAAGCAATCGTAGAACAATGCCGCAATTATTTGAATAATCAATAAGCTAAACTTCTTATCTCCTTCGGTCAAGCAAATTTCGTAACAGATTAACAATATGATACTTATTAGATTATTTAAAGTCATTATTAACTTTCACAAAATTAACACATTAAGTAAATACAACTTGATTCATGTAGATAAGCAGTTAAGTTTTTTCAAGCACTACCGAGAAATAGTACACCGTGACGGACAACGTCGTATGAAATGGCTGCACTCCATGAAAATATCTATAGTCTTAGCTTTTTGGCAGATAACCTCAAAGCTTCAATAAAAGATACTTGGAATTTATTTCTGCATTCAACAACAAGGAAGTGGGCAGAAAGAGATTAGAGAAAGTGGCTGAATCAAAAACTGGAAATAACCGAAATTACAAAATATTTATTTTTTAACATTAACGACCTGTCAGTTCTATTGTCAATTGTTCGTGGAGAGTCTAATATATCGGAATTTAGAAATAAAAATCTGCAAAAAAAATTGAGATTTAATGACAGTAAAATTAACAGATTGATAAAACGGTTACGAATTACATGGCATGAAAAACAGCAGCGGATTCATTCAAGTTTTACGTTATAAAAATAGGGAAAGAAACAATAATCATAGCTCATAAGATAAAAGAGTTAGTTCTTGTT
>DAHXOX010000236.1 GCA_027364655.1 Paludibacter sp.
TTATTGCCAAACGCTTCTTCTTTTAAATTCCAAAATACAAGATGTTTTACCATTTCATTTGATTTTAAGAGATGGGACTTGTTGCCTATTCAGGGCAGCAAAGGTAATAAAATCTTTTATTGATTTGTATTTGTCAAAAAATCATTTCAACAAAAAATGAAGGCAATTTCTTGATACCTTCGAATATGACATCATATCTTAAAAATGTTTTGCTACTTTTGTATCATCAACCAATGAACCATTTTCTCATGGCTACCGACTCTTTTGAAAAAGACAGATTAGAATTTATTACCGTTGGCGCTGAGTTCTGTATTTTTATCGAACACGCTGTTACGTCTGATAAACAAACATTTATCGGACAAGCAGTAAAATACTTACCAACGCTTTATTTAAAAACCATATTGCTTCCTCATATCCAAACGTCGCCAGACGAAGAATCGGAACGTATGGTTACCGAAGCGGAATATGAAAACATTCGCAACACGCTTGAAGAATTGTTAGGCATTGACGACCGTTATCTTACTGCTTTTCATCCTGAGATGAATTATTCGGAAACACCCATTGCTGCATCTATCTCCGAAGATTTGACCGATGTGTTTCAGGAACTGAAAGACTTTCTCTTTAATTGTCAGCTGGGCGATGAAGCGCTTTTGGAAAACGCATTGATGAATTGCCTTTTCGGGTTTCATCATCATTGGGGACGAAAATTGCTCAATGCCCTCACTGCGTTACATCAACTTTTATGCAGCGAGCCTGTCGATAGGGAAGACGAAGAAACGCCTTCGCTTGATAAGCGTAACCAACAAAAAGATTCCTTTTTGCAACATCAGTTGCGTGAAAATAGTGAAGATTTTTAAGCGCAACTTACATGATATATCAATCAACCATCTCGAAAGAAGAAATAGCTACGTTACCTCTTGCTGCATTTCAAGGCAAAACCATTGTGGTCGATAGACTGGAACAAGTAAACGAAGCCATTAACTACTTAAAACAACAACCACTCGTTGGATTTGACACCGAAACAAAACCCAACTTCTCGCCCAACTCGCATAACCAAGTTGCTTTGTTGCAAATATCATCTGCCGATGTATGTTATCTGTTTCGTCTTAGCATGTTAGGTATGCCGCTCTCTTTATTTCATTTACTAAACGACTCCAATGTATTAAAAATCGGACTTTCATTGCGCGACGATTTCAATGCACTCAGCAAAAGGGCTATTATCAAAAAAGAGAGCTTCATTGATCTACAAAACATGGTAGAAAATTATGATATTCAAGAAAAAAGCTTAGTCAAGCTCTACGCCATCATTTTCGGTAAACGCATTTCAAAAAACAAACGACTTTCAAACTGGGAAGCACAACCACTAACAGAGGCACAACAACTCTATGCTGCCACCGATGCGTGGGCTTGCTACGAAATATACACTCATTTAACACACAACAATCGATGATATATCCAAAGATTATCCTCAAAAAGGGTAAAGAGGAACCACTGCTACGCTTTCACCCATGGATTTTTTCGGGAGCTATTTTTCGCATCGAGGGAACTGTCCATGAAGGCGATATTGTAGAAGTACACTCCGCAAACAACGAACTGATGGCTGTCGGGCATTATCAAATCGGCAGCATTGCCGTGCGCATTTTGTCGTTTAGCAACATTGCCATCGACGACAATTTCTGGATGAACACCATTCAGCAAGCCTACACGTTACGAAAAACATTACACTTGGCCGAGAATGAACTCTTTACAACCTATCGGCTGATTCATGGCGAAGGCGACCATCTTCCCGGCCTTATTGTCGATATATATGGCGAAACCGCCGTTATTCAGGCGCACAGTGTGGGCATGCACCACAGTCGCGTTGTCATTGCCAATAGTCTGATCAACATTGTCAAAGGACTTAAAAACGTTTATTATAAATCGGAAGTAACGCTTCCTTTCAAAGCGAACCTTGCAGCCGAAGATGGCTATTTGATTGGCAATGCCGAAAAAGGGATTGTCAAAGAAAGCGGATTGCTTTTTCTCGTCGATTGGATACACGGACAAAAAACAGGCTTCTTTGTCGATCAACGCGAAAATCGTAAGCTCCTTCAATACTATGCTAACGGAAGAACCATGCTCAACCTTTTTGGCTACACAGGCGGTTTCTCGATTTACGGATTGCAAGGTGGCGCTGCATTGGTTCACTCTGTCGATAGTTCGGCAAGAGCCATCGAAGTGACAAATGAAAACGTTGCGCTCAATTTCCCTAACGATACACGTCATCAAGCCTTTGCGGAAGATGCTTTTAAATTTTTAAATCAATCAAATACAACCTACGACTTGATTATTCTCGATCCTCCTGCATTTGCGAAGCATAAAAATGTTCTCCATAACGCATTGCAGGGATACCGCAAACTGAATGCCCAGGCTTTTGAGAAAATAGCACCCAATGGCATCCTTTTTACATTTTCATGTTCACAAATCGTTTCTAAAGAACAATTTAGACTGGCTGTTTTTACAGCGGCAGCTCAATCAGGACGACGTATACGCATTCTCCATCAACTATCACAACCTGCCGACCACCCGATCAACATTTATCATGTAGAAGGCGAATACCTGAAAGGGCTTGTTTTATATGTTGAATAACATATTGATTTGAGGATAATTATGAAATGACAAGCAAATCGGCATAGTTAAATAACAATAATATGCGTTCTTTTTCCATTTATAATTTGGAAACCATGTTTGAAAACACTTATCTTTGTACTGTGTTTTTCATGGTATTAGATTTAAGGTTAACAAAAGACTGTGGTTGTCGTGAGACAACCCTTTCTATTTTAAATACCTTCTTAATTTATCGTGGTTCTCTACAAACTTCATAGAATTATTCCAAGCACTCATTTTCAATTCGAAAACCATCGCTTCAGACCAACCTATTTTTGCTTATTTATCCTGAAATCAGGTTGCTACTTTTTATAATTCATACAATTCAACCCTTTTCTCTTATGTCTTTTCAGTAGCATCCTCTTTTCATACGGCAGTTACGTTAACTTTTTAGTCGTAAAACAATCCTGCTAAAAGCATTGATTTATGGATTTGTTGTTACCTTTGCATAACAAAATTCATATAAAATGACCGAGAAACTTGATATTAAGGCCATTCGCAACGATTTTCCCATCCTTTCGCGCACCGTATATGATCGTCCACTCATTTATTTGGACAATGCGGCCACAACGCAAAAGCCCCGTTGTGTGGTCGAAGCCATCGAACATGTTTATTATCATCAGAATGCAAATATCCATCGTGGCGTACACTACTTGAGCCAACGTGCTACCGAAGCTCACGAGACTGCCCGTGCCACCGTACGCGATTTTATCCACGCCACCTCATCCAATGAGATTGTTTTTACACGTGGCACCACCGAAGCCATCAACTTATTGGCAACTTCGTATGGTGAGACATTTTGCAAAGAAGGTGACGAGATCATCATCAGCGCCATGGAGCACCATGCCAACATTGTGCCGTGGCAAATGCTACGCGATCGAAAAGGAATCAAGCTGAAGATCGTTCCATTAACCGAACTCGGTGAGTTGGACATACCTGCTTTCGAACAACTGCTTTCTGGAAGAACTAAATTGGTTTCTTTGGCACACGTATCGAACGTGCTGGGAACCATCAATCCCGTAAAAGAGATCATCGAAAAAGCCCATGCACACAACATTCCCGTGCTTATTGACGGCGCTCAGGCAGTGTCGCACATGCCTGTCGATATGCAACAAATCGATGCTGATTTCTACGTCTTTTCCGGCCACAAAATATATGGCCCCAATGGCATTGGAGTGCTTTATGGCAAAGAAAAATGGTTAGACATGTTACCTCCTTATCACGGAGGAGGCGAAATGATTGCCCACGTAACGTTTGAAAAGACCATTTTTGCCGACCTTCCTTTCAAATTTGAAGCGGGAACACCCGATTACGTAGGTTCTGTGGCACTCGCTACTGCCATGAACTACCTGAGCAGCTTTGGCATGGAAAACATCGCTGCCTACGAAAACGACTTGCTCCGCGATGCAACAGAGAAGATGATGAAGATAGACGGGATGCGTATTTATGGTACGTCGCCCCGTAAAAGCAGCGTTATTTCCTTTCTTGTCAACGACATTCATCCCTTCGATATGGGAACATTATTAGACAAATTAGGCATTGCCGTACGCACCGGACACCATTGCGCCATGCCATTAATGTCCGCATTAGGCATCGACGGTACACTTAGAGCCTCCTTTGCATTCTACAACACACACGAAGAAATTGATGCGTTGATAGCCGGCATCGAGCGCATTACCAAAATGTTTTAATCATCAAAAAGCAGAATATGACCATCAACGAAAAACAAGATCAAATCGTCGAAACATTCGAAGAATATACCGATTGGATGGACAAATACGCCTATCTAATCGAAATCGGGAATAATCTTTCACCACTAGACCCAAAAAGCAAAGTAAACCAGAACCTGATTGAAGGATGTCAAAGCCGCGTTTGGCTTGATGCCGAATATACCAATGGCATTATTCACTTCATGGCCGAAAGCGATGCTGTCATTGTAAAAGGCATTGTCTCATTGCTCATTGACGTAGTATCCGGTCACACTCCGGACGAAATATTGAATACCGACCTTTACTTCATTGATAAAATAGGGTTGAAAGAACACCTTTCACCTACACGTGCCAATGGACTATTAGCTATGGTCAAACAGATAAAACTGTATGCTCTTGCTTTCAAGACCAAAGGATAAACAATCACGCACAACCAATTTCACACAACGATTTTACCCCTAATTTGTTGCTACAACGGAATAAAATGAGTAATTTTGTTGGCTATTTAGCACACAACGCTATTATAATATTACTATGAGTGAAGAACAAGTTATGAGCGAAGAAGAACAAAAAACATTCGATAGCAACGCATACGGTGCAAGCAGTATTCAGGTTCTTGAAGGATTGGAAGCTGTTCGGAAACGTCCTTCCATGTATATTGGCGATACCGGATTAAAAGGGCTCCACCACCTGGTTTACGAAGTAGTCGACAACTCTATTGACGAAGCAATGGGTGGTTATTGCGATATGATCAATGTTATCATTCACGAGGATAACTCCATCAGTGTAACTGACAACGGTCGCGGTATCCCTGTCGACATGCACGAAAAGGAAGGAAGATCAGCATTGGAAGTAGTAATGACTGTTCTACACGCCGGTGGTAAATTCGACAAAGGCAGTTACAAAGTATCAGGTGGTTTGCA
>DAHXOX010000244.1 GCA_027364655.1 Paludibacter sp.
CAAATGAAACCAGCATTGAATCTTTTGCTAAAAATGGGCATTGCAGCCGGTTTGCAGGAGCGCGACGTGATTGTTGATAAAATCAGCGCTGTGCTGCAGGATAAAATGGGCACCGATCCCGAACATGCTCAAAAAGTTGGCGAACAAATCCTCACCGGCTTAGAAAGCTTGAAAGAGCAGCTATCAATCGAACAAATTATTGATGGACTGACACGAAACGATGATGTGATGGCACAGAAAATGGAAGATTTGACACAGGCCATCAATCGGTTGAACGGCTATTTAGACAAACTCACGGCATCAGGTAAAGAGTAATCGAACGTTCAAGTTGTAATAAAATCAATCATCAGCTAATGAAGAAACTTATATTGCTCCTCGTTTTTGTCTGTTTTTACGATCTGTCATGGTCGCAGTTTGTTGTGACCGGACAAGGGCGTTCCATTCAGTTGACAGGAAGTGATGTAACCGGACTTCAAGCGGTTTTTTTGTTTAATGGCATTACACCGGACAATCAAATTACATTTACCGGACAGGCAAATAGTTATCTCTGGACAAAATTTGATGGCTCGTTCGTAAGCAATCAATCTGCTATATCTGTGGAAGATGCAACAGGTTATATTTTGACTGCCGACGGAGTAAAATATTACATTTGGGTAATCGATTATCACAATTATCCCGTTCAACTTACCTCTATCACACCTGTCAATGGCACTGATCCTTGTTCTCAATTATCGCTTCAAGTGACAGGAACAGCTCCCTCTTTACTGTATCGCGATTCAGTGGGAACGAGCCATTCATTACCACGCCAATTTACACTTACATACAAAGATGAATCGTTTGCCAATGGGACTTGGAACAACATTACACAGACGCAACCCTTAACAGACATTGTCCATACCATCACCATACCATCACCCTACTGCGACACACAATTTACCCTGTCAGGCGATCAATATGCCGCTCAATTTGGGATGACGACGCCATCTATCATATCTTCCCTTTATTCAGCGGTTCGAGTCGAGTCACACATGACGGGAACCATTGTAGAACGTACCGCTTTGAATGAAGCAGGACGGCAAATCGGCCCATTGGAAGGCTCTGCTCCATTGAATGTGAATTTTGAAAGCAATGCAAATATTCCTGTCACGCAATTTTACGAATGGTACATTTACAATAACAGTCAGAATTCGGCTTCTTACCTTCGTTATACCGACACGAATTTACGATATGAATTTTCACAAACAGGGACTTACAAGGTGGTTTTGGTAGTTACCAATGCAGCAAACACCTGCTCTTACAGCGATTCATTGACCGTGAAGGTGAGCGATTCGTTTATCGACGTTCCAAATGTCTTTACCCCAAACGGTGATGGCATCAATGATCAATTTCGGGTTTCATATCGTTCCATTGTCCAATTTCAAATGCTTCTCTATTCGTCGTGGGCAGGTAAAGTGTACGAGTCAACCGATCCCGGTCAAGGCTGGGATGGTCGCGTAAACGGAAAGTTATCGCCGCCGGGAGTTTATTATTACATCATTACAGCGACCGGAGCAGACGGGAAACGTTACAAATTAAAAGGAAGTGTGAGCTTATTACGTTCAAAAGGAGATAAATAAACCGTATTCATTAAGTAAGGTATGACGAATGGTTTTTTGACAATTTTATTGCTTTCCATCTCGAATGTATTCATGACCATTGCCTGGTATGGACAGTTAAAACTGAGAGAATTTTCGTGGTTTGAGTCATTGCCTATTTTTGTGGTCATTCTGATGAGTTGGGGTGTGGCATTTTTTGAATACTGTGTGCAGGTGCCGGCCAATCGCATTGGATTTCGTGAAAATGGAGGTCCTTTTTCGTTGATACAATTGAAAGTGATTCAGGAAGTCATCACGTTGGTTATTTTTATCATTTTCTCAATGGTGGTGTTTAGAATTACCATTCGTTGGAATCATATTGTGGCAATGCTCTTATTAATTGCTGCCGTTTACTTTGTTTTCAAAGAGTAGGGCTTGTTTTTTCATCTCCTCTTTGCAATAAAATAATATCTAACTATTTGCTGTTATGTTTTCACACGAACTATCATTTTTTATCTTGTTTCTGGTGCTTGTTTTGGCGATGCTCTTTATTGACTTGGGCGTTTTCCATCGCAAAAGTCACGAAGTGACGCTTAAAGAGGCTTCAATGTGGACAGTAGTCTGGGTACTGTTTGCAGCCGGGATTTATCTTTTCATACGCTTGGATGGAGAAGCCATTCGTGGAATTACCACGTTCAATCAGTTGCAAGAACTTAACAAGATGCATGGTCATGGCTTGGCGTTGAATCCAGCTTGGGGGCTACAATCGAATATTGCGCTTTATCGACATGCTCTTTCGTTGGAGTTCCTCACCGGTTATCTCATTGAATACGCACTTTCGGTGGATAATATTTTTGTAATGATCTTATTGTTCCTGAGTTTCAGTGTTCCTAAAGCCTATTATCATCGGGTGCTGTTTTGGGGAATTCTGGGTGCCATCGTGATGCGGTTCCTCTTTATTTATGTTACAGCCTCGTTAATTCAGCAGTTTGAATGGGTGCTATGGATATTTGGTGCTTTGTTGATTTTCTCGGGTATAAAAATGTATGTTGAACGCAATAAAGAGGAGCAAATCGAAGTCTCGAAACATCCTATTGTACGGTTTGCGTCGAAACACTTTAAGGTTGTCTCTTCATTTGTCGGCGATTCTTTTTTTGTGAAACAGCAAGGAAAATGGATGATGACGCCACTCTTTTTAGTGGTTTTAGTCATTGAATTTACAGATGTGATCTTTGCAGTCGATTCAGTGCCCGCCATTTTCTCCGTCACAAAAGATCCATTTATTGTCTTCTCATCGAATATTTGCGCTATTCTGGGATTACGTTCCTTGTTTTTCGTAGTCTCACATGTGATGAATCTGTTTCATTATCTGAAAGTCGGATTGGCGGTGCTGCTCACATTCATCGGTGTCAAGATGTTGCTCGACGGCATTTTTCATCTTCCTATCAGCACTTCAGTTTCACTATTAGCCATCGTGGCTATTTTAGGAATAAGCATTATAGCCTCTCTTATTTTTCCAAAGCAGCCTAACCTGGATTCGTAATTCAATTCTTTTTAGCCGTAGTGCATTGATCAACCAAATAAACGATGGACATATAAGGAATTTTCCCGTTTGTGGTTAATCCTATTTCGCATGTACGACTATTGGAATAGCCACGTTTTATGTGCGAAGATGCTAATTGTGGCGATAATTTGCGTAATGCATAGCGATTGACTTCAGGATGTGTGAACCCTTTGTCGCCTGCAAAACCGCAACAACCAACTTCTTGTGGAATCAACACTTCATTGCAACATCGCTTTGCTAATCGCAAGAGGGTTTCGCCTAAGTGCATCTTTGTCATCGAACAAGTAGTGTGAATGGCAATAGGTTCATCGATAAGGTGAAATTCAAGCCGATCAATGAGAAATGTTTCAATAAATTCTGCAGGTTCGTACAACTTTAAACGTTTCATCTTTTCGCGCATCCGGTATAGGCATGGGCTTTGGTCACAAAGAACAGGATAGCGTCCATTTTCACTGGCTTTGATCAACGCTTCTTCCAAATCGAACGTTTTTCTATCGGCAATGTCAAACATCCCTTTGCTTTCCCAAATAGTTCCACAGCAATGACTTTCCATGTTTTCGGGATAAATGATTTCATAGCCTGCTTTTTGCAACAAGCCATTCATTTTGTCAGGAAGCGGAGTTTGATCGGGATCATCTTTTGCCACTCCCATTGTTTGGTTGATGCAACTGGGAAAATAGACTACCTTCAAAAGGGTTGAGCTTGTAAGCTGCTGTTTCTTCTTTATTCTGTACGCTTTCGGCATAGCAGTCGTCCAAAGAGGAGTTCCTAACTTATTTGCTTCATTCGCCAGAAAAGTCATATTTCTGCTTCCTAATATCGTATGTGCAGTGTTGGCGAGAAACAAGATCGAACGCAATCCGTTTTTGACACCTGCAAAATGATTGGCGGTATAATTGCCGATATGCCAACCTATACTTCCGGTGGGAAGTTTTTCGTGACGTAAATCATGAGTTAAGTCACCTGTATTAATCTCCATTGGGCATGAAGTGGAGCAAAGTCCATCGCCGGCACAGGTTGCATTTCCCAGATAGGCATACTCTTTTTCAAGCTGTCGCCGTAAGCTGTCATTTCTATGATTTTGTTTAAGCCGTGAAATTTCACGTTGAATGACAATACGTTGCCGAGCAGACAAGGTAAATCCTGCCGTGAGACAATTGATCTCGCAAAAGCCACATTCGATACACTTATCCACGTGCACATTGGTCAACGGGAACGATTTGAAATGTTTCAGATGAATGGTGGAATCATCATTAAAAATCACACCTGGATTTAGTATGTTTTTCGGATCAAAAAGTTTTTTAATCCGCTTCATGATGCCAAATGCATCGCTCCCCCATTCCCTTTCTACAAACGGAGCCATGTTGCGCCCTGTGCCATGTTCCGCTTTCAGTGAGCCATCGTATTTGTCGGTTACCAACTCCACAACATCGTTCATCAATCTTTCGTACCGATCAATTTCTTCTTGTGTGTCAAAACATTGGTTGATGATGAAGTGAAAATTACCTTCTAAGGCATGACCATAAATAACGCCATCGATATACCCATGTTTAATCAATAATTTTTGCAGTTCAATGGTGGCAGCCGGCAAGTCTTCAAGATGAAAAGCCACATCTTCGATAATGGTCGTTGTTCCTGCCGGACGCATGCCTCCTACAGAAGGAAAAATTCCCGAACGCATGGCCCACCAGGTGCTGTAAATGGCTTCATCATCCGTAAATTCGACGGGCATCACCGTTTCAAATGAAGCAAGCGCTTGTTCAATAGTAACTATGTTGCTTTGTAATTCATCTTTTGTATTGGCTTTCGTCTCAATCAATAAAGCCGTCACTTTGTCTCCAAACGAATGCAGGTATTCAGGCATTCCTGTTTTTCCTTCGACTGATTGTAGCGCTTTCCGATCTAACAATTCCGCACCGACTGCCGGAGTAGGTTTAATACGTTGCACAGCTCTGCAAGCAGTTTCAATATCGGTGAAATAGACCATTGCACTTGCACTGAATGCCGAAATGGATTCTGTCTTCATGGTGGCTTCCGACAGGAATGCCAAAGTCCCTTCAGATCCAACTAATAGATGTGCAATGATATCGAACGGATCATTGAACATCACTAAAGGAAGCAGGTTGAGACCTGTCACATTCTTGATGCTATATTTGTGGACGATGCGTTCGCGCAACGTCTCATTTGTTATCACTGATTGACGAATTTCTTCCAATTCTTTCAGGAATATAGGGTTATCTCTACGAAACAATTCCTTACTTTGTTGATCTCCAGTATCAAGAAAATAGCCATCTGAAAAAAGGATACGTGCCGAAAGAAGCATCTTGTCGCTGTTGGCATGCGTGCCACAGTTCATACCCGAAGCATTGTTCATGATGATACCTCCCACCATAGCCGATTTAAGTGAAGCGGGATCGGGTGTGAATTTCCGTCCATAAGGTTGAAGTATCTCGTTCACACGCGCGCCTACAATTCCCGGTTGCATCGTAATGCTTTTCCCTTCATCGTGAATGTGGTATTTTTCCCACAATTTTCCCACGACAATCATCATGGAGTCGGTGATAGTTTGACCTGATAAACTTGTTCCGGCAGCACGAAAAGTAACGGGTACTTCCTGCTGATTGGCAATTTGTAACAGGAGTTTTACTTCTTCTTCGTTCGTGGGAAACAGAATGGCTTGCGGAATTTGGCGGTAACAACTTGCGTCTGTTCCCCAGGCAAGGCGTTGTATGGGATTGGTAAGAAGTCTTTTCTGATTCACTATTTTACGTGCTTCTTCAATAAAAGATGCTTCATTTCTATTTAAAGGTTTCATAGACAGAAAGAGTTAATGATTTTCTGATGCGTTGTTTGTTAGTGTCGTAAACGAAAAAGTTGATTTGCACCGACAATGCAAAGATTTGATGTGCAAAGTAACAAAGAATGTAGGAAAAAGAGGTGCCAATAACATTAAAATAAGTCCCAAAACAATAATATAGACTTATTTTTGGCCGTTTTGTAGTTTAAGAGGACAACCTGCAATCTGTTCAATGTTCTCAGTTTAATAAAATGTACAAATTTTGCAGTACGATTTGTAGTGTTTTCTCGGTAGAAGCCCTCTGCTATCGTAATGGTGAATTAATATTTGAATAAAAAGAATAAAATGGTGATTACTGTGTGAAATCATCATTTTCAATGTTTATTTTTGCAAGATGTAGCCGAAGATAAATATTTAAAGTTCTGTAGTATGAAACGAGCATGTAAATTACTTGCATTTAAGGATATGAGAATACCGACATGTGAGTTCCATAAGACCTTTAAACCCAAAATTATTTACGTATGAAATTAATAGCGGAAAGTGGATCTACTAAGACTGAATGGGTTTTAGTTGAAGGAGTTTATGTGATTGAACATGCCTTTACCGAAGGGCTGAATCCCTATTTTCAAATACGTCGAGAAATTAGTCGCTCGATTCGTTTGCAACTCCCGGAGACTTTTTTTAAAAGGAAGGTTGAACAGATTTATTTTTACGGTGCAGGATGTTCCTCAGACGAAAAGAAAGAAGTGATCAAATCTTCTTTAATCACTCAATTTCGCGCCCCGGTAGAAGTTGAAAGTGATTTATTGGCAGCCGTGCGTGCTCTTTTCGGCACGGATTCGGGCTTAGGATGTATTTTAGGAACAGGTTCAAATTCATGTTTTTATGATGGAGAGAAGATTGTTGAAAATGTCTCTCCGCTGGGCTATATTTTAGGCGATGAAGGAAGCGGTGCTGTGCTTGGAAAACTTTTTTTGAGCGATTGTATGAAGCAGATAGCACCAAAAGAATTGGTAGAACAAGTGTATGAAAAATATCGTATCACGCCTTCAGACATTATGGAGCATGTTTATCGACAGCCTTTTCCTAATCGCTTTTTAGCCACTTTTTCTTTCTTCTTACACGATCATTTAGATTATCCTTATGTTTATGAGCTTGTGAAACAAAACTTTAGAAACTTCTTCACGCGTAATATTCTCCAATATGACTATCAAAACTATCCGGTTCATTTTATGGGGTTGGTTGCATACCATTATGCCGACCTGCTTCGCGAAGTTGCTGCCGAATTTGGAGTGACAATTGGTCAAATACAAAAGTCGCCAATGTCTGGATTGGTAAATTATCATACGCAAAATGCCAATTTGGAATGAGTGTGCCAACTTCAGATACCGTTTCCGTTTGCAAACAACTTTTGTCAAATATCTTGGTTTAGATTAAATATTTGTTTTCAAACAAGAAATCACACAAAAATAATTATTTATTTGTTTCCGCTATTTGTATTGCCTGAAATTGTTCTAACTTTGTGGGCACAATGATGCTGCTTACAAGGAAGGATAAATGAATCTTGTTCGGCGTACAGAGCATCAAGCCTAATAAAGAATGATTTAGTAATGTGCATCCATGTTTCAGAACATAGGAGCCTTAGAAAATCTAATCGTATGATATTGATTGCAGATAGCGGATCGACCAAGACGTATTGGAGTTTGTTGAAAGAATCTTCCGAATCTTTTCATTATAAAACGTCAGGTATCAATCCTTTTTTTCAAACAGAATTGCAAATTGAAACGCAGTTGCGGAAACAGTTGCTTCAACAGATGCAAGTTGAGGAGTTGGATGCCATCTATTTTTTTGGAGCCGGATGTGCAACCGACAAGCAAAAACAAGCGGTGACCAATGCTTTTGAAAAGGTTTTCCATTTTCAGAAGATTATCGTTGAAAGCGACTTGTTAGGTGCGGCAAAAGCGCTATGCGGCGATCAGCCCGGGATTGTTTGCATTTTAGGTACCGGCTCAAATTCAGGATTATACGACGGAGTTTCGATTGTGAAACAAGTAGCTCCGTTGGGGTATATTATTGGTGATGAAGGAAGTGGAGCTGCTCTTGGGAAAAAGTTGGTGGCTGATTGTTTGAAAAATCAATTGTCGCCAACTATTCAAGAGCGCTTTTTCAATCGTTTTGGTCTGACTCAAGCTGAAATTGTAGAAAATATCTATACCAAAGCATTTCCCAGCCGTTTTCTGGCATCTCTGTCAATCTTCTTGCATGAAAACTTAGCAGAACCGGAGTTATACCAATTGGTGTATGATAGTTTTGCCGAGTTTTTCAAAAGAAATGTTTTTCAATATGATTATCAAGACTATAAAGTGCAAGTTGTTGGCTCAATTGGCTTTCATTACCAACATGTGCTCCGCCATGTCGCAAACGATTTATCCATCGAGCTGGGTACAATTTTGCAAGCCCCAATGGAGAACCTAATTGGCTATTATCAACGAAAACATCAACTTTTAGAAACCACAAGCCATGATTTTTGAAAAAATTACCGAAAAAGCTTCCCTGCACGATCATCTCGAGAAGGCTTCGATTGGAGAGCTGTTGAGAGGAATCAACGAAGAGGATAAAAAAGTGGCATTAGCTGTTGAAAAGACGCTTCCACAAATTGAAACGTTGGTGACTCTCATCGTAGAACGCATGAAACGAGGTGGTCGAATCTTTTATTTAGGCGCTGGCACAAGTGGGCGACTGGGCGTGCTTGATGCTTCGGAAATTCCTCCTACATTTGGGGTGCCTTCTACAATGGTGATCGGCCTCATTGCCGGTGGCGATACTGCGTTGAGAAATGCTGTGGAAGCAGCTGAAGACAGTGAAGTGTCCGGGTGGTTAGAGTTGCAGCAATTCCATGTGAATAAAAATGACACAATTATTGGAATTGCGGCCTCAGGGACTACGCCTTATGTGGTTGGTGCACTGAGGCACGCCCAACAGGAAGGGTTGCTAACCGCATCTATTTCCTGTAATCCTGGCGCTCCCGTAGCTAAGGTTGCCGATATTCCCATCGAAGTGATTGTAGGGCCTGAATTTGTAACGGGCAGCACACGCATGAAAGCCGGTACCGCTCAAAAATTGGTGCTTAACATGATTACTACCACCACCATGATTCAACTGGGTCGCGTGAAAGGTAACAGAATGGTGAATATGCAATTAAATAACCGGAAATTAATTGACCGCGGTACCCGCATGATCATCGAAGAGACACACTTAGAATATGACGTTGCGAAAAATCTCTTACTTCTACATGGATCAGTTAAAAAAGCGTTGGATTTTTTCTTCTCTAAATAACACATCAACTTTACTATATGCCACGAATCGATTGTTTCATTCCGTATGAATCACCCGAACAGGTTCAACAAACCTTACACGAATTACAAAACTCATCGATCGTCCACCAAATCCATTTGTTGGCTATGAACCCAGTTGAACGCGAGAAGAGTTTGTCAGACTTTCCTATGATTTCTGTCAAACGAATCACTGCTTCAGAAACCATTCGGCAAATAGCCACAACTGCTACTGCTGATTATGTATTGCTTTACTTAAAAACACTTCCGGTTCAAATAGGTTATTTGGCATTGGAACGTATGATTCGAATTGCTGAAGACACGCAAGCCGGAATGCTTTATGCTGATTCTTACAGAATGATTGACGGAAATAAAAAATTACACCCATTAATTGATTATCAACAAGGAAGTTTGCGCGATGATTTTGATTTTGGCTCCTTATTGCTTTTCCGAACAGATGCTCTGAAGACGGCAATGCAGAGCGTAAGTGAAGATTTTGAGTATGCAGGATTATATGATTTGCGCTTGAAAGTATCTCAGAAATATAGTATTGAGCACATTAACGAATATCTATATTCAGAGATTGAAATCGATCGTCGTGCGTCGGGTGAAAAAATCTTTGATTATGTTGACCCAAAAAACAGAGAGGTTCAACTTGAAATGGAACATGCATGTACCAATCATTTGAAAGCAATTGGCGCTTATTTAGCACCTCATTTTGAAGATGTTCATTTTGATAATTCGATTTTTCCGGTTGAGGCATCTGTCATTATCCCTGTGTTTAATCGGGTGAAAACCATCGAAGATGCCATACAGTCCGTGCTAAAACAAAAAACGGATTTCTCGTTCAATTTAATCATCATCGATAATCACTCATCGGATGGGACTTCATCTATTATTCGTCAATACGAATCAGATAAACGGTTGATTCATTTAATTCCTGATCGATTTGATCTGGGAATCGGAGGATGCTGGAACGTGGGGATTGAATATGCGCAATGCGGTAAATTTGCCGTACAATTGGACAGCGACGATGTGTATAGCGATGAATATACATTGCAAACGATGGTGAATGCCTTTTATGAGCAACAATGCGGCATGGTGGTTGGCAGTTATCGCATGACCAATTTCGACATGCAGACCATTCCGCCGGGCGTGATTGATCATCGCGAATGGACGAACGAAAACGGGCGGAATAACGCATTGAGAATCAATGGATTTGGAGCGCCAAGAGCCTTTTATACCCCGTTGTTGCGACAATTGCATGTGCCAAATACAAGCTACGGAGAAGATTACGCATTAGGATTGGCAGTGTCGCGACATTATCGCATCGGGCGAGTTTACAAGGTAGTGTATCTATGTCGTCGTTGGGAGGATAATTCAGATGCAGCTCTTGACATTCAGAAAATGAACATGCACAATCTTTACAAAGATCGTATTCGAACATGGGAAGTCAAAGCCCGTCAGCAGATGAATGTCACCGAGTAGGTATCCCGATTTGCCAATAAAATTAACTTGAAAATATCTTTTGAACTGTCGTCTCCGATCATCTTTTTGCACGTGACATTCCATGGAAACTCCAATCTCCTATCATTCCTTCTTCTCTGATGAAACGCTTTCATTAACAAGCAAAGTAGAAGCGTTGCTGGATCATCAGCTATCTCATTGGGATTTGGCGAAGCAAAATTATGAAGCCTTGAAAACGATTGAGTCAAAGACATTGAACGTCTTGGGCTTTCCCATGCAAGTGCAATTCAATCCTTCGCGCATTGTTTCATCGGCGGCTAAAGTAGATCCAAAGTCAATACAACAACGACCTTGTTTTTTGTGTGAGAAAAACAGACCTGCTGAACAAGAAGGTATC
>DAHXOX010000124.1 GCA_027364655.1 Paludibacter sp.
TATTGAGAAAGAATTGTTGCAATCGGACCTGAAAGATAAAGAGCAATGTTACATTGTTAGTTTATCGACAAAGAAAATTATATACAAAGGGATGTTGTCGTCGATGCAGTTGCGAAGCTATTTTCCCGATTTGACAAGCCCCTATTTTACCAGCGCGTTAGCCTTGGTGCATTCTCGTTTTTCGACTAATACATTTCCGACATGGTCGTTGGCACAACCTTTCCGTCTGCTTGGCCACAATGGAGAAATTAATACCATCCGAGGAAACCGCAGTTGGATGCAATCGCGCAAAAGCGTGCTGAATCCCGAGCTGTTGTGTCCGATAGATGAACTTGACCCGATTGTGCAACCCGGCATGAGCGATAGCGCCACATTGGATAATGTACTTGAATTCTTTGTAATGAGCGGCATGAGCATTCCACATGCTTTAGCCATGTTGATTCCTGAAAGTTTCAATGACAAAAACCCAATTTCGGCTGATCTGAAGGCATTTTATGAATACCACAGCATCTTCATGGAACCATGGGATGGCCCTGCTACGTTGATCTTCTCGGATGGTCGTTATGCAGGCGGTATGCTCGACCGAAACGGATTGCGTCCGGCACGCTACCTGATCACAAAGAACGATGTGATGGTTATTGCATCCGAAACAGGGGTTCTTCCTTTTGATGCTTCGCAAATCAGACAAAAAGGAAGGTTGCGTCCGGGAAAAATGTTGGTGGTTGACACAGAAGAGGGCGTGGTTTATTCTGATGTTCAGTTGAAGGAACAATTGGCTTCCGCTTATCCATACAAAGAGTGGCTCGAAAAAAACCGTGTCGTTTTAGGAAAGCTATCGTCAGGCCGACAAGTGAAACACAGTGTTGATCAATATGAAACCATGTTGCGCGTTTTTGGTTACAACAAGGAGGACATTGAACGCGTCATGATTCCGTTAGGGTTGACAGGCGCTGAACCGACAAGTTCGATGGGGAATGACATTCCACCGGCAGTGTTGTCGTCGCAACCTCAACGCTTGTTTACTTATTTCCGTCAACAATTTGCGCAAGTAACCAATCCGGCTATCGACCCTATCCGTGAAGAGTTGGTTATGTCAACGATCAATTATATCGGCTCGATTGGTGGAAATATTTTACAACCATCGCCCGAGCATTGTAAAGTAGTGCGTTTGCCGGTGCCAGTGTTGACAAATACCGAGCTGGATATTCTTTGTAATTTGAAATATAAAGGGTTTACTACAAAGACACTTCCCATGCTGTTTAACGTGGCAGAAGGATCTGCCGGAATGGAAGCTGCCATCGAAAGTCTTTGTAAAAGCGCCGAGAAAGCAGTTGACGAAGGATATAATTATGTGATATTGACCGATAAAGGAGTGACTGCTGACAAAGCACCAATTCCTTCCTTGCTTGCATTATCGGCTGTACATCATTATCTGAATGGCAAATGTAAACGTGCTCAGATTGCGTTGATTGTGGAAACAGCAGAGGCTTACGAAACGATGCACATTGCACTTTTAATTGGTTTCGGAGCAAGTGGTGTCAATCCATACATGGCATTTGCCGTGCTCAATGATTTGGTATCACGCAAAGAGATTCAGCTTGATTTTGACACTGCTGAAAAGCATTATCTCAAAGCTATCCACAAAGGGCTGTTGAAGATTATGTCAAAAATGGGTATCTCAACGATCAAGAGCTATAATGGTGCTAAGATATTTGAAGCATTAGGTTTGTCGAATGCGTTCCTTGAAAAATATTTTAGTGGCATGCGTTCAAAAATTGAAGGAGCGGACATAACCGACATAGCCGATGAGGCGATCAATGCCCATCGTAGAGGATTTGAAATGGATCCGAACGATAAAATATTGGATAGTTATGGCAATTACGCGTATCGTCTAACGGGTGAAGTGCACGCATGGAATCCGGAAACGATCTCCAAGTTGCAATTGGCTACCCGATTAGGAAGTTACAAGAAATTTAAGGAATACACTCAATTGGTGGATGGGAAAGAACATCCGATCTTTTTACGCGATTTGATGACATACAAACGGAATCCGATCGATATTTCGTTGGTAGAGCCTGCCAGTGACATTACCAAGCGTTTTGTGACAGGCGCCATGTCTTTCGGATCGATTAGCCGCGAAGCACACGAAGCGTTGGCGGTTGCCATGAATAAAATTGGGGGAAAGAGCAATACGGGCGAAGGCGGTGAAGACCCTGCACGTTTCACACCACGTCCCGACGGCACTTCTGCGCGGAGCGCTATTAAGCAGGTAGCATCAGGGCGCTTTGGTGTCACGACACATTATTTGGTAAATGCCGATGAAATTCAGATAAAGATTGCACAAGGAGCTAAGCCTGGAGAAGGAGGTCAGCTACCCGGTTTCAAAGTAGATGAGATGATTGCTAAAACAAGGCATTCCATACCTGGCATCTCGCTTATTTCGCCTCCGCCACACCATGACATTTATTCCATTGAAGATTTGGCACAACTTATTTTCGATTTGAAAAATGTCAACCCACGTGCACGGATCAGCGTGAAGTTAGTGGCAGAATCAGGTGTAGGAACTATTGCAGCAGGCGTTGTGAAAGCCAAAGCAGACATGATTTTAATCAGTGGTTGCGAGGGAGGTACAGGCGCCAGCCCGATGAGTTCCATCCGTCATGCCGGTTTGCCAGCCGAGTTAGGTCTTGCTGAAACGCAACAAACCCTTGTATTGAATAACTTGCGTGGAAATATTCGTTTACAAAGCGACGGACAGATTAAAACAGGACGTGACATTGTGATGATGGCGTTATTAGGAGCCGAAGAGTTCGGTTTTGCCACCAGTGCGCTGATCGTTTTAGGTTGTGTGCTGATGCGTAAATGCCATTTGAACACGTGTCCGATGGGTGTTGCTACACAAGATGAAAAGCTGCGTGAACATTTCGTGGGACGCTCTGAATATTTGGTTAACTACTTCAATTTCTTAGCCGAAGAAGTACGTGAACATCTGGCGGAGTTAGGATTCACGAAATTGGACGATATCATTGGTCGGGCTGATTTGATTCAAGTGAAATCATATCCTACAAATACAAAGATCGGTAAAGTTGATTTGTCTCAAATTATCTATCGACCGGCTGAAGCTGACCGCAATGCTGTCAGGAAGGCAGTGGATCAAAAGCATAAAATAGACGACGTGCTTGATTTGCAACTTATCAAAGCAGTAAAACCCGCCATTGAGTCTTCGATGCCGGTGCAGTTGCAATATCCTATTCACAATACCGATCGCGCGGTGGGCGCCATGTTGTCGGGAAAAATTGCCAAACACTTTGGGGAAGCAGGATTGCCTGACGGACTTATCAATATTCATTTCACCGGATCGGCAGGACAAAGTTTCGGGGCATTTCTGGTGAATGGCGTGACATTTCGTCTCGCGGGAGATGCCAATGATTATTTGGGGAAAGGGTTGTCTGGCGGTCGTATCATTGTGGTGCCACCGGTTGGAACTACCTTTAAGCCAAACGAAAACATTATCGCAGGCAATACGTTGCTTTATGGGGCTACCAGTGGTGAGGTTTATATCAGCGGGCAGGTAGGCGAACGGTTCTGCGTTCGAAATAGCGGCGCTGTTGCTGTTGTAGAAGGTTCAGGAGATCACTGCTGTGAATATATGACAGGTGGCCGAACCGTGGTGTTGGGTTCTGTGGGACGTAATTTTGCCGCCGGTATGAGCGGTGGGATTGCCTATGTATGGAATCCTGATAACAACTTCGACTATTTCTGCAACATGGAAATGGTAGAATTATCGTTGGTAGAAGATGTGGTCGACATAAAAGAGCTGACCGAATTGATCGAAAATCATGTACGCTACACCGATAGCGCCATTGGCAAAGAATTGTTGGCTGATTGGGAACATGTTGTGTCGCAATTTATCAAAGTGATGCCGATTGAATACAAAAAAGTACTTCATGCTCAACGTCTTGCTGCTTTGGAAGAAAAGATTGCCAACGTAGAGCGTGATTATTAATGATCTTCCTGATCGTCTTGTTCATGGAGACGAAAAGGGAATTTGAAACTTCAAAAATAAGAATACAAAAGATATGGGAAATCCAAAAGCATTTATGACCATCAAACGCAAAGAGGCAGGGTATCGTCCTGTTGCCGAGCGTGTGTATGATTTCTCGGAAGTGGAGCAGACGCTTAACATCGAAGATCGTAAACTGCAAGCATCGCGCTGTATGGATTGTGGCGTACCATTTTGTCATTGGGCATGTCCATTAGGAAATAAGATGCCCGAGTGGCAAGATTTGGCTTACAAAGGCAAATGGTTTGAAGCCTATCAGGTGTTGTCGACAACCAATGACTTTCCTGAGTTTACAGGAAGAATTTGTCCGGCTCCTTGCGAAAAGTCATGTGTGTTGAAATTGCACGAACAACCGGTAACGATACGCGAGAATGAAGCGGCAGTCGCCGAACGGGCTTTTTTAGAAGGGTCGATTACACCCATCATCCCTTCGGTTCGCACCGGAAAAACGGTAGCGATCATCGGATCGGGACCTGCGGGGTTGGCATGTGCTAATCGTTTAAACCACAAAGGACATTCTGTGACTGTGTTTGAAAAAGATGAGGCTATCGGTGGTTTATTACGCTTTGGTATCCCTGATTTCAAATTGCATAAACAAGTGATTGATCGCCGCTTGGACTTGATGGAAGCAGAAGGAGTAACCTTCAAAACATCCGTTCATGTAGGTGTCGATGTAGCGGCAAAAGAGCTTCTCGACGAGTTCGATGCTGTCTGTGTAGCCATTGGGTCGGGCGTTCCGCGCGATTTGAAAGTACCTGGTAGAGAGTTCCATGGAATCCATTTTGCATTGGAATTTTTGCATCTTCAAAATCGTTTGAACGCCGGAGAAGAGTTTGACGAGTCGATGATGATTTCTGCAAAAGGAAAGCATGTGTTGGTGATTGGCGGTGGTGATACCGGTTCTGACTGTGTAGGAACCTCTATCCGTCAAAAAGCCATGAGCGTCACTCAAATTGAGATATTGCCCAAACCACCAGAAAATAAAAACCCTGATACTCCCTGGCCACTTTATCCAATGGTGTTAAAAACCTCGTCATCGCACGAAGAGGGTTGCGAACGTCGTTGGAATTTAGATACTGTCCGATTTATAGGTGAAGATGGTCACGTGGTTGGTGCAGAAATTGAAGAAGTTGAGTGGATAAAAGATGCAGATGGGCGCATGAATTTGAAACGCACGGGTAACATCGAGACGATCAAGGCCGATTTGGTTTTGTTGTCGATGGGTTTTGTAAATCCTGTTTACAATGGCCTTGTGCAAGAACTTGGTTTGGAATTGAATCAGCGAAAAAATGTAGCAGTCGATAATACTCACCGAACCAATGTGGATAAGGTGTTTGCGGTTGGAGACGCTGCATTAGGAGCCTCGTTGGTGGTTAGAGCGATGGCTTCAGGGCGTGATGCCGCTATTGATATGGATCGTTTTTTGAAAGGATGATCTCAGTTGGTAAAATGTAGCCAACAATATTTCAGACACTTAGATTATAAATAATGGAAATCAATCATCCCAATCTTTTTTACCAGCAATTCAAACAGCGGTTAGCCAATGTACGGGCAGAATTGCAACGTCCGCTAACGTTGGCGGAAAAGATTTTATATGTGCACCTGTTTTCAAATGCGAAACCACAGTTTCGTCGTGGTGTTGATTATGCAACTTTTTCGCCTGATCGTGTGGCTATGCAGGATGCAACGGCACAAATGGCTTTGTTGCAATTTAAGAATGCCGGTAAAAGCCGTACTGCAGTACCATCATCGGTGCATTGTGACCATTTGATCACGGCCAAGGCAGGTGCGTCAGTCGATTTGCAGCAAGCATTGAACACCAATGACGAGGTATATCATTTCCTTTTGCAGGTTTGTCAAAAGTATGGAATTGACTTTTGGCAACCCGGAGCAGGGATTATTCATCAGGTGGTATTGGAAAATTATGCCATGCCCGGCGCTATGATGGTTGGCACGGATTCTCATACACCCAACGCCGGAGGGTTAGGGATGATTTCCATTGGTGTAGGTGGGGCCGATGCCGTCGATGTGATGGTTGGTATGCCCTGGGAATTGAAAATGCCAAAAATCATCGGTGTGAAGCTCACCGGAAGATTGAACGGATGGGCATCGCCCAAAGATGTTATTCTGAAATTAGCCGGTATTCTCACCGTAAAAGGGGGAACAAATGCTATTCTGGAATATTTTGGCGATGGCGTCGCTTCGCTTTCAACAACCGGTAGAGCAACAATCTGTAATATGGGCGCTGAAGTTGGCGCCACAACCTCTATCTTTCCGTTTGATGAAAAAACGGCTGCTTTTTTAGCGGTTACCGAACGACTTACCATAGCGAAGGCTGCACAAACAGTTGCATCTGATTTAATGGCCGATGAAGCGGTTGTTCAATCGCCCGAACAATATTACGATCAAGTGATCGAGATTGACTTGGATCAATTGGAACCTTACATAAACGGGCCTTTCACGCCTGATGCGGCACATCCGATTTCGGAATTTGTACGCATTGTAAAAGAAAAAGGATATCCGGAGCAAGTAGAAGTGGGATTGATCGGATCGTGCACGAACTCATCGTATGAAGATTTATCGCGTGCGGCTTCCATCGCTCAACAAGCATTAAAAGAGGGAATTATAACTACGGCTCAATTTATTGTTTCACCCGGTTCGGAACAAGTACGTGCTACTGCCGAAAGAGATGGTTTATTGGCACCTTTTGAACAATTTGGCGGCGTTATTATGGCAAATGCGTGTGGCCCATGTATCGGACAATGGAAACGACAGACGGATGAGCCAGAGAAAAAGAACACGATCGTCTCATCGTTCAACCGAAATTTTGCAAAACGTGCAGATGGAAACCCAAATACATTTCATTTTGTAACATCTCCGGTACTGGTGACTGCGCTAACGTTGGCAGGACGACTAACATTCAATCCGTTGACAGATAAGTTGATTAATCAAAAAGGAGAGCTGGTTTTTTTGAATGAACCTGTTGGAAATGAACTACCTGAAAAAGGATTTGAACAAGTTGACAAAGGGTGCGTTTTACCTCCTGACAATGGCAATGATGTACAGGTTCAGGTTCATCCCGAATCGCAACGACTTCAACTATTGACTCCATTTGAAGCATGGAATGGGAACGATTTACTTGATTTGGCGTTACTGATTAAGACGCAAGGAAAATGTACAACAGATCACATCTCGATGGCCGGCGAGTGGTTGCGGTTTCGAGGTCACTTGGCCAATATTTCCAAGAATTTGTTGATGGGAGCTGTCAACGCGTTCAACATGAAAACAAACTACGTCCTGAATCCTTTGACCGGAATGTATGAAAACGTATCGGTGGTAGCCGAAGCATTGAAAAGTAACGGACAATCATCGATTGTAGTTGCCGAAGAGAATTACGGAGAAGGATCATCGCGCGAACATGCAGCCATGGAACCTCGATTTTTGGGTGTAAAAGCTATTTTAGCCAAATCGTTTGCCCGAATTCACGAAACGAATTTGAAGAAACAAGGTATGTTGGCCATTACGTTTGCCAATGCCACCGATTACGACAAAGTGCGCGAAACAGACCGGATCGATGTTATCGGGTTGACTGCTTTTTCACCCGAGCAACCTTTGTATGTGCGATTACAACACAAAGATGGGACTTCGGATAAGTTCCGTGTCATTCATACATACAATCAGGAACAGATCGATTGGTTCAAGGCTGGCAGTGCTTTGAACAAATTGAAGAAAGAGACTACTGCAACAGAATAGGTTGGCTTTTTAGCTTTTCAAAAATGAATGATCAATGGAAATAACATATACAAATCATCAATTAGTGGTGCCGAATGTTCCTACCATCCCTTATATTGAGGGTGATGGCATTGGCCCTGAGATATGGGCGGCAGCTCAGCAAGTGATGAATGCCGCTGTGCAAAAAGCCTATCAAGGAACTCGCCATATTGAATGGAAAGAAGTGTTAGCCGGCGAAAAGGCATTCAACAAAACCGGTTCCTGGTTACCCGACGAAACGTTAGCAGCATTTCAAACCTATCGCGTCGGCATCAAAGGCCCGTTGACCACACCCATTGGAGGTGGAATTCGTTCGCTCAATGTAGCCTTGCGTCAAACACTGGATCTTTTTGTCTGTTTGCGTCCCGTGCGTTGGTTTTCGGGAGTGCCGGCTCCTGTAAAGCATCCCGAGAAGGTGAAGATGGTGATTTTCAGAGAAAATACCGAAGATATTTATGCCGGCATCGAATTTGAATTAGGGAAACCTGAAACCGATAAATTTCGCCATTTTCTTATTCAAGAAATGGGTATCACGAAAGTTCGCTTCCCTGAAAGCACTGCTTTTGGTGTGAAACCTATTTCAAAAGATGGTTCCGAACGATTGGTTCGTGCTGCAATTCGCTATGCTATTTCCAATCATTTGCCTTCGGTGACGTTGGTGCACAAAGGCAATATTATGAAATATACCGAAGGCGCTTTTAAAAATTGGGGTTATCAAGTAGTTGAAAATGAGTTTAGCGATGCTGTTTTTTGTTGGCCGACTTATTTAGAAATAAAGAAGAAAGACGGTAAAACAGCGGCTGACGAAGCGTTAGCAAGCGCTAAAAAGCAAGGAAAAGTGATTGTAAAAGATGTGATTATGGATGCCTTTTTGCAGGAATCGCTGCTTCATCCTGACGATCATTCTGTTATTGCCACCATGAATTTAAACGGAGATTATATTTCTGATCAGTTAGCAGCATGTGTAGGCGGCATCGGCATTGCTCCAGGCGCTAATATCAACTATGACACAGGACATGCCATTTTTGAAGCCACACATGGTACTGCGCCCGATATTGCAGGAACAGGAAAAGCAAATCCATCGTCATTGTTGCTTTCCGGCGTGCTGATGTTGGATTATCTTGGATGGAGCGAAGCCGGTGAATTGATAGAGCGAGCATTAGAAGCATTGATGGCAGAAGGAAAAATGACAGCAGATCTGTTTTCACAAACAGAACATGCTACTTTGCTCACAACATCAGCCTTTGCCGACGAACTTATTAAAAAAATAGAGACATCAGGATGAATAGAGGTTATTGACATGATTGATAATCCGAAGTTTATCATGTTAAGTGACTGCTTTTCGAAAACAAAAACACACCGACATCAGCGACTGCGTATCCATGAACTTTCGACGAATCAGATTGCTCCATGCTTTAATTTACCATTTTACACGATTATGATAAGAGTTTGAACGAGCTAACACACAGGAATATGGAGACATCTGTAAGTTCCATGCAACCTTGGTGTTGAACTAAAATATGCACACATGAATACAGATGAATTAATTAAGAAATTAACGGAATCGATTAAGGTAACCAGCCATATTGACACAGCGTTGTTTGCAAAATACAACGTGAAAAGAGGGTTGCGCAACGAAGACCATTCCGGCGTTTTGGTTGGACTGACCACCATCGGTGATGTGGTTGGGTATGAACGGCAAGAAGGCGCTGCTTTGAAAGCCATTCCGGGTAAATTAATTTATCGTGGCATTGACGTGGAAGAAATTGCTGAGTCGATAGAAAAAGAGAAGCGTTTTGGCTTTGAAGAAACTGTATTTCTGTTGCTTGCCGGGTACTTGCCGTCTCAGGATGAATTAACATCGTTCAATAAATTAATCGCAGAGCAACGTTCCATCGAAGAGTTGTCGAAATTCAGTATCCTGCAATTGCAAGGGCATGACATTATGAATATTTTGGCACGCTCTGTCTTGATCATGTATACTTTTGACGAAAATGCAGATGATACCTCGCACGAGAATCTGATGAAACAGGCAATTTCGTTGATCGCCAAATTTCCTACCATCATTGCTTATGCTTACCATAGCATGCGGCATAACTATATGGGTCAAACATTAGCCATTCGACACCCCAAAGATAATCTTTCCATCGCTGAAAATTTTCTTCACATGCTTAAAGGCCAAAATCGATATACAGAGTTGGATGCAAGGGTTTTAGATATGGCATTGGTGCTACATGCGGAACATGGCGGCGGTAACAATTCAACTTTTGCTATTCGTGTTACAAGCTCATCGGGAACAGATACGTATTCTTCAGTAACAGCTGCTATCGGGGCATTAAAAGGGCCTTTGCATGGTGGGGCCAATTTACAGGTGATGGACATGTTCAATCACCTGAAAGGGGCAATTAAAGACTGGAAAGATGAGAAAGAGATTAAAAGCTATTTACTCAAGATACTTAAGAAAGAAGCTTACAATCAAAAAGGGTTAATTTACGGTATTGGCCATGCCGTGTATACGATATCAGATCCCCGCGCTGTTATTCTTCGTAATATGGCGCGTGATTTAGCCCATGAAAAAGGGCGTGACAAAGAATTCGATTTTTTAGAATTATTGGAGAATCTGTCGATAGAAACATTTATGGAGTTCAAAGGATTGAATGTCAATAAGCAGGTGTGTGCCAACGTCGATTTCTATTCGGGATTTGTGTATGAAATGATTGGGCTTCCGCGTGAAGTCTTTACACCTATCTTTGCTATGGCACGCATTGCCGGCTGGATGGCACATCGCATTGAAGAACTAAATTTTGAAAGCAAACGCATTATTCGTCCGGCTTATAAAAATGTAAGCGAACGTAAAAAGTATCTGCCACTTGAAGAGCGCTAACACTTATTTTTCAAAAGAGACTGGTTGAGAAGATACTTTCAATCAGTTTTTTTTTGAGAAGAATTTTGTTGCAACTCTTTTTTTTACCAAAAAGAGGTAACTTTGCACCGCAGTTATTCCTATTGAATAAATTGCTATAATTCTGTATAAAAGCAATTTGTATCTTAAAATCGGATGTTTTTATTATGACAAAGACAAACAAAATAATAGAGTTAGAGCAAGTAGTCGTCCGTTTCTCCGGAGACTCGGGCGATGGAATGCAATTAACCGGCACCTTATTCTCGAATCTTTCAGCTATTTTGGGAAATGAAATATCAACATTCCCGGATTATCCTGCCGAGATTCGTGCTCCTCATGGAACATTGGATGGAGTTTCAGGGTTTCAGGTGCACTTGGGTGCGCAAAAAATCATGACGCCGGGCGATAAAGCTGATGTGCTTGTTGTGATGAATCCGGCAGCTCTCAAAGTCAATATGCACGAGATAAAACCCGGCGGAGTTATTATGTATGATGAAAATACATTTAATACTGCCGGATTTCAAAAAGCAGGGTTTGAAACTGAAAATCCTTTTGTGGAGCTTGGACTCAAAGATGTTCAACTGCTTAGTGTTCCTTTAACTGAAATGACTAAACTAAGCTTGGGAGGAAGCTCGTTTGACAGTAAAGCGGCAGTACGTTCAAAAAATATGTTTGCATTAGGGTTGGTTTGCTGGCTGTTTAACCGTCCGATTGATAAAGCACAAGATTTTTTAACTAAGAAGTTTTCCAAAAAACCGGAGATTCTACGCGCAAATATCAAGGTATTGGTTGATGGATATCATTATGGCAACAATATTCATGCGGCTGTTTCAACTTATCGGATAGGCAAATCAAACATCGAAAAAGGACGTTATACAAGTATTAGTGGAAATAAAGCCGTTGCCTACGGTCTCATTGCAGCTGCTCAAAAAGCCGGATTACAACTTTTTCTGGGAAGCTATCCCATTACACCTGCGTCGGATATTATGCACGAATTAGCCGCCCGCAAAGATCTTGGCGTTCGGGTGATTCAGTCGGAAGATGAAATTGCAGGCATTTCTACCGCTATTGGTGCAAGTTTTGCCGGTAATTTAGCCGTCACCTCGACTTCAGGGCCCGGATTGGCATTAAAAAGCGAAGCTATCGGTTTAGCTGTCATGGCAGAATTGCCCTTAGTGATTGTCGATGTGCAAAGAGGTGGCCCTTCTACCGGATTACCTACCAAGACAGAACAAGCTGACTTGTTGCAAGCGCTCTATGGTAGAAACGGAGAGAGTCCTTTAGTGGTTATGGCTGCGAGCACTCCTGATAACTGTTTTGATTATGCGTACATGGCTGCAAAAATTGCCATTGAACATGTGATGCCGGTCATTCTTTTAACGGATGGTTTTATTGCTAATGGAACAGCGCTTTGGAAATTACCTTCCTTGAATGATTATCCTGCTATTGAACCTCCTCGTGCCATAGTGGATGCTTCGGAATGGAAACCCTATATGCGTGATCCTGAAAAACTCAATCGCTATTGGATGATGCCTGGGACAGAAGGGTTTATGCACCGTATTGGAGGATTAGAAAAACATTGCATTACGGGTGAGATTTCGACTGATCCCATGAACCATCAAAAAATGGTCGATGTACGTCGAATGAAAGTGGAGAAAGTGGCTGATTTTATTCCTCCTCTTGCCATTTATGGTAATGAAGAATCGGAAACACTGTTGGTCGGATGGGGTAGTACGTACGGACATTTACGTTCCGTTGTGGATGAATTAAATGAGGCTGGGGAAAAGATAGCATTGGCACATTTCAATTTCATCATGCCACTACCTAAAAATACACACGATGTGTTGTCGCATTACTCAAAAATTGTCGTGTGTGAATTGAACGGGGGACAATTTGCATCCTATTTGCGATCTCAGGTGTCTGATGTCACTTTTCAACAATATAACAAAGTGCAAGGACAACCCTTTGAAGTAGAAGAATTAGTGACTTACGTTTCTACGATTCTATAGATCAACGATTAGTAAAGAAAGCGTTTCGAGCTGTTGTCGTCATTGAATAGACCAAAGTTTAATTTTATTACTTGTCATTATGTCACTTACATCATATACGCAGCAAGATTTCAAAAGTGATCAATATGTTCGCTGGTGCCCCGGATGCGGTAATTTTGCTATCTTAAATGCTATTTATAAAGCACTTGTTGAAGTGGGCATCAGTCCGGCACAAACGGCCGTGATTTCTGGTATCGGATGCTCATCCCGATTGTCATATTACATGAACACGTACGGGTTTCATACCATTCATGGTCGTGCAACTGCCATTGCTACCGGAGTTAAAGTGGCTAATCCTTCACTTTCCGTATGGCAATTCACCGGAGATGGAGATTGTTTAGCCATAGGTGGAAATCATTTTATTCATGCGTTGCGAAGAAACATTGATATCAACATTGTGCTGCACAATAATGAAATTTATGGTTTGACAAAAGGACAATATTCACCAACATCTCCGAAAGGATTGGTTACCAAATCATCCCCTTTTGGAACGATTGAGCGTCCTTTCAAACCAGCTGAATTGATTTTTGGCGCTGGTGGTACTTTTTTTGCGCGTACCGTTGATGTTGACATTCCCACTTCGGTTGATGTTATGGTAGCTGCTGCCAAGCATCATGGAACTTCGGTGGTAGAAGTATTGCAAAATTGTGTTATTTTTAATGACGGAGCCTATAAAACTATTAGCACAAAAGAGTTACGTATAGAAAACACCATTTTATTAAAGCAAGGCGAACCCATGTTATTTGGAAAAAATCAAGAAAAAGGATTGGTTTTGGATGGGTTTAACTTGAAAACAGTTATGATAGGTGAAAATGGAATTACTGAAAATGATGTGCTGATTCATGATGCCACAACTCAAGATTTCTTTCTTCATCAACGACTTGCCACAATGACAGGTCCCGATTTCCCTATCGCGATGGGCGTCATTCGCAATGTATCTGAACCAACGTATGACGAAGAGTTGGTGAATCAAATTCATCAAGTGCAATCAAATTCTTCCATAAAAACGTTTGAAGATTTACTTGACAGCATAGATTCCTGGGAGATTTAATGAAGATTCTTATAATGACTATCTCATCAATTTTAGTATGCAACAACCTGTAGTATCAACCCAGTTTGACTTTCCCGGGTTGACTCATCTTTATCATGGGAAAGTGCGCGATGTGTACACCATCAATCAAGACCTTTTAGTTATGGTAGCGACGGATCGCATTTCGGCTTTTGATGTTATTTTACCTGAAGGAATTCCATATAAAGGGCAGATATTAAATCAAATAGCAGCTAATTTTTTAGATGCTTCATCGGATATTTGTCCAAATTGGAAAATTGCAACTCCGGATCCAATGGTTACTGTCGGCTTGAGGTGTGAGGCCTTCCCTGTTGAAATGATTGTCAGAGGTTATCTTTGTGGAAGTGCTTGGAGAACGTATAAAAATGGGGCACGCGAAATTTGTGGGGTAGCCTTGCCGGAAGGATTGCGCGAAAATCAACGTCTAACGACTCCGATCATCACGCCAACAACAAAAGCAGGACAAGGCAGTCATGATGAAGATATTTCGAAAGAGGAAATTCTACGATTAGGGCTGGTTGCACCAGACGAATATGCTTTATTAGAGCATTATGCGTTGGCTCTTTTTGCTCGTGGTACTGAGATGGCGGCAAAACGCGGGTTGATTCTGGTGGACACGAAGTATGAATTTGGCAAACATGACAACACGATTTACTTGATCGATGAGATTCACACGCCCGATTCTTCACGTTATTTTTATGCTGACGGCTATCAGGAGCGTTTTGAACAAGGGGTGGCTCAAAAGCAACTCTCAAAGGAGTTCGTACGTGAGTGGTTAATGGAAAACGGATTTCACGGCAAAACAGAAGAAATCGTTCCGGAAATGACAAACGCCGTAGTGCAACAAATAAGCGACCGTTATATCGAACTTTATGAGCACTTGATTGGAGAATCTTTTGTCAAAGAAGAATCGAATGTGGTACTCAAGCGCATCGAAGCAAACATCAATCAATTTCTGACTTCTCAAGAGAATTGAAGCAGCTTAATCATAACCTTGGAATGATTGTTCCTGAAATAGGTGATAGCTTATCTTGATTAAGCTGATCATAAAGAAATCGTTATATTTGGATGCTTTCGGATGAAAGCCATCTAAATAGTCTGTTGAAGCAGTGTGAAAAGTAAATTCCAGACGTCCATCCAACGCCGGTGTAATTGGGAATTTCAATCCTATGCCGCCAATGCCTGAAAATCCAAATGTTTGATGTCGAAGTTGATCAGTGGCATTTGGACGGCCAGAATTTTGCGCAAAACTCCATGTAGGAACAGAAGCTCCCACCACACCAACTCCTAAAATAAAATAAGGATCCAGTAACATACGCTCATGTGCAAAGAAAGAGATTGGTTCAAATTGAATTTCTGCTGATAGCTCTCCGATATGTGACTCAAATGAATACCCGCGATAAGATAAATGGGATTGCGATTCATTCCCCTTAAAATGAGAATACAGCAATGCGATGTCAAACGCAAGGCCAGGCTTTAAATATTTAGCGTAATCGACATTGATGGATAACCCAATGTTTACCGGAGCAAAGTCGGACAATGAGTGATTGGTGTTTGAAATACTTTGTGCCGCTGCGTCTCCATAAAGATATCCAGGCCCGATGCCTATCGATATCTCATCTCCGTTTTGATTGCTCGTAAGAAAATTTTGAGAATCGGCAACGCGCGGAAGTAAAGTTAGAATAAGAATAATCAAATAGTAAATCTGTTTCATGTGCATGATGTATGCGCGTTGTTTGTCTGTTTAGGTATTGATAATGAGCTTATACGGTAACTTGCGCTTTTGTTTGTCTCGTATCTAAAAAAGACGGAATATTGCCCATGTTTCGCTTTATATCCTCTTCGTTATTCCTTTTTCGATTTACTATTGATCTGTCAAGAGTTTTACGATATTAATCCGGCAAAACTAATAATAGCTACTCATTTGGGCAAATAGCTTATGTTTTTTTAATTTATGTTGATTGTGTTGCTTTGTTAATGTTTCAGGAGTTGGCAAAATACATTGAGTCAGGAAAGGATTGTCAGTTATATATGTCCTATGGTTCTTTCGCCAAAGTAAGATGATTTGTTTATAAATGGATTGTGTGTTGTACTTTACGATAAATGGAGTGTACAATGTAATTTACGAAGTGATGTTTACGGTATAGATGAATGTCTATGAAAGAGAACGTGCATGGGATGAGAACTAATAAGAAATACTTTCATGATGCAAATCATAATAAAATGAATCGAAGGGATAATTCATAATGATGCGTAATGATAAAAACAGGCTGGTCAATCTTCCTCCGGTATCTGAATAGGGATTTGGCGAAGGATTTGTTGATCAAGTGCAGTAAGAGTTTCGGTCGCAACAATTCCATTAATCTCTTGTATTTTTCCGTTTAGAAGTTTCAATAAGTGTTCTGTACTTTTAGCATACATTTTAATCAATACCGAGTACGGCCCAAGCGTGTAGGTACATTCTACAATCTCCGGAATTTTTTCTAATTCAGGCACCACCTCTTTATACATAGATCCTTTTTCCAACGTAATACCAATGTAAGTGCAAAGTTGGTATCCCAAAGCACGGGGGTCTACATAATAGCCTGATCCGGTGATAATTTTCATTTCTATCAAACGTTGAACGCGTTGATGAATAGCAGCTCTCGAAACACCGCACTCTTCAGCTACATCCTTAAATGGTGTGCGGGCATTTTGGGTAATGATCCCCAATATTTTACGATCAAGTTCATCTATTTTTTCCATATCTATTTCAAAAAAGTGTACAAAGGTACATAAAAAGCAAGAATATCTTTTACAAAGAGAGGAAATATATTTTTAGGCTCCTTTTGGAGTCAGTTTGGTTCAAAAATTGATTCTTTCTGTTTTGTTTTTGTGTTTTGACTGATGATGGTGTATCTTTGCCTATTTGTGATATCAGAGAATTATTGTCGCTATGTATATGTTAAACAACATCAGCAAGTAAGTTCCGTATAATCTTATTGTTAAACAAACTCAAATCATTCGTATGAAATTTATAGGAGCACATGTCAGTGCATCAGGAGGTGTGGAAAACGCACCTGTCAACGCGGCAACCATTGGGGCAAATGCCTTTGCATTGTTTACCAAGAATCAACGCCAATGGGTGAGCAATCCGCTGACCGAACGGAGCATTCGTCAGTTCACGGAAAACTGTAATCAACATCATTTTGCTAAAGATAAAATTCTTCCTCACGATAGTTATCTGATTAATCTTGGTCATCCTGATCATGAAGCATTGCTAAAATCGCGTGCTGCTTTTCTTGACGAAATGCAGCGTTGCGAATTATTGGGACTGAAATTGCTGAATTTTCACCCAGGTTCCCATTTAAATCAGATTTCTATGGAGAACTGTTTGTCTTTGGTCGCTGAATCTATTAACGAGGCATTGTCAAAAACTTCAGGGGTTGTTGCCGTGATTGAAAACACAGCAGGACAAGGGAGTAATGTCGGGTTCGATTTTCAGCACCTTGCAGACATCATTGCCCAAGTGGACGATAAATCACGGGTGGGTGTTTGTGTGGATACCTGCCATGCTTTCACTGCCGGATATGATCTTCGTTCTGAGCGTGGTTATCATCAAACATGGAATGACTTTGAGCGTATTGTCGGCTTTTCGTACCTGAAAGCCATTCACTTAAATGATTCAAAAAAAGAATTGAGTACGCATGTTGATCGTCATGCGAACATTGGTGATGGATTTCTTGGAATTGACTTTTTCCGGCGATTCATGGCTGATAATCGTTTCGATGAAATACCTATTATTCTTGAAACTCCCGATGAAAATCGCTGGGCTGAAGAGATTACTCTGCTCCGATCATTTGTTCCGGCTTGAAATAGAGAAAAAAATATGCAAAAAAAAGTTGTAGAGGCTAATTGTATGTATATTTCATACTAACTTTGACCTCGAAAGATTTCGTTTTATTGCAAATTTTTCTTTGAGAGATAACTCATTCTATTTCAAAACACTAAACAAATTTACCTTCATGTCGATCAAAACCTATCATGCTGTTACGCCGGAAGAAGCCGTCAAAGTTATCAAATCGGGAGATCATGTTCATTTAAGCAGTGTTGCCAGTGTACCCCAATGCCTGGTGCGAGCCATGTGTGCGCGTGGGGATACAGGTGAGTTGAAAGATGTTCATATCCATCATTTACACACTGAAGGCCCAGCACCTTACACAGAGTCGAAATATGAAGGCATTTTTCAACACGATGCTTTTTTTGTTGGAGGTAATGTGCGTGCTTCGGTTCAAGCTGGATGGTCTGATTATATCCCTGTGTTTCTGAGTGAAACACAACGGTTATACCGCGACGGTTATCTTCATTGCAACGTGGCCATGATTCAGGTTTGTCCTCCTGACGAACATGGGTTTGTTTCGCTCGGTACATCGGTTGATGCCACATTAGCAGCAGTAGAAACAGCCGATCATGTCATTGCCGTAGTGAACAAAAATGTACCGCGCGCATTTGGCCAAGCCATGATTCCTTTGAATTTAATCGATATTTTCGTGGAAGATAATACGCCACTTGAGGAAAGCCATTTTAGCGCTCCAAGTGAAATAGAAACTGCTATCGGTATGCATTGTGCTGAACTCATTGAGGATGGCGCTTGTTTGCAAATGGGTATTGGAGCCATTCCGAACGCTGTACTTGCGCAATTGGGCAATCATAAAGACTTGGGTATTCACACCGAAATGTTTGCTGACGGAGTGCTTCCTTTGGTTGAACGTGGTGTGATTAATGGCGCTAATAAAGGGATTGATAAAGGAAAAATGGTTTCAACATTCTTAATGGGGTCGCAAGCGGTTTACGATTTTGTACATAACAATCCACAGGTGCTTATGATGGATGTTGGCTACACCAATGACCCTTTTGTAATTGCACAAAACCCTAAAACAACGGCGATTAACTCAGCCTTACAAGTTGATCTGACAGGTCAGGTGTGTGCCGATTCGTTAGGGATGAAATTCTTCTCAGGTGCCGGCGGTCAAATTGATTTTGTGTATGGAGCTTCTCGCTCAAAAGGAGGGAAAGCCATCATAGCAATGCCCTCCGTGACCAACAAAGGGGTAAGCAAAATAGCCTCTGTGTTAAGCCTGGGTGCCGGCGTTGTCACTACCCGTAACCATATACATTGGTTTGTTACTGAATATGGTGCAGTCAATTTGTATGGACGAACCTTGCAAGAGCGTGCCAAATTGATGATTTCGGTAGCACATCCAGATCATCGTGAAGAATTGGAACAGGCTGCTTTTGAACGATTTGGCTCGCATTTCCGTTTTGTGACAAAATAAACCATTATCCTTCCCCTTTAGTGAGGCAAGAGCTGTTTTCTGTTTTTCAAGCAGAAGAGCTCTTGCTCTTTTTTTAGTTGGAGACTTCGATTGTCCGTTGTTTCTGCATCATTTTGCTAAAAAATGAAGGCAAAACATTGTCCATTGACAATTTCGTGCTATCTTTGACAACGTTTTTATATCAAGATGACAAATCGACATCAACTTCTGGTAGATAGCTTTGAAAAAAAGCTTCTAAAGCTGTTGCAACTCTATGCACAAGAAAAAGATACGAATCACAGGCTGGAGGAAGAATTGCAACAGAGAAGGGAAGAAGTGATGCAGGCACACAAAACCATTTTAGAGCTTCGTTCTGATTATGAAGATTTTAAAATGGCGCAGATACTTTCGGGGAACACGGCAAATCGAGAAGCCGCTCATCGTCGAATTTCACACTTAGTGCGGGAGATAGATAAATGCATTGATTTGCTGAATCAATAATGCAAATGGAAGAGGCAATATTTCAAATAACCATTCAGGTTGCAGGGCATAGATTCCCATTGAACATTAAAAGAGATGAGGAAATTTTATATCGTGATGCAGCAAAAGCTTTGAAAGAACAAATTGACTCTTATCAAAAGCGGCATCCCAATTTGCCTTATGAAACCATTTTGGTGATGGTAGCCTACCATTTTGCAGTGATAAGCGAACGCGACAAATATCGAGAAGATATAGATCCTATTGTGAAAAAATTAGAGCTTTTAGACCAAGAATTGGATCGTTCTTTAGTTGAATAACTGCACCTTAGTGTTTTAAAACGAGTGTTTTTCTGCATTGTCTTTTGTCATACCTGACATGGGATAGATGCTTTTTTTATATCATTAAATATAGTCCAACCGTATGAGTACAATATTAGTAATTATTCTAAGTGCCATTGCTGCTGCTGCCATTACGTGGTTTGTGGTGCACAATATGCTGAATGGAAGAACAAAAAGAATGTTGCAGGAAGCTGCTGCAGAAGCAGACGTGATGAAAAAAAACAAGTTGCTCGAGGCAAAAGAGCAGTTTGTCAATCTTCGTGCCGAATATGAGAAAGAAGTTGCCGCCCGGAATGCAAAAATGCAACAAGCTGAGTCTCGTCTACAGCAACGAGAACTAACTATCAATCAAAAACAAAGTGAGTGGCAACGTAAAAACACGGAGTTAGATGCTATCAAAGAGAATTTAGATAGTCAGGTTGAATTGGTTGAGCATAAGAAAAAGGAATTGGAGACATTGCATCGCAAAGAATTACAACAACTTGAAGCCATTTCGGCACTATCAGCAGAGCAAGCGAAAGAAAAGCTGATTGAGTCGTTAAAAGACGAAGCCAAAACCGATGCCATGTCATTTGTGAATGAGATTATGGAAGAGGCAAAAATGAACGCCAACAAAGAAGCAAAACGTATTATCATTCAAACAATTCAACGCATTGCTACTGAAACGGCTATCGAAAATGCAGTCACTGTTTTTAATATTGAATCAGACGAAATTAAAGGACGTATCATAGGTCGCGAAGGAAGAAACATTCGAGCTTTAGAAGCTGCTACCGGAGTTGAGATTATTGTGGATGATACTCCCGAAGCAATTGTCCTATCTGCTTTCGATCCTGTTCGTCGCGAAATTGCTCGTTTGGCTTTGCATCAATTGGTAGCTGACGGACGTATTCATCCAGCTCGTATTGAAGAAGTGGTGGCTAAAGTGAAGAAACAAGTGGAAGAAGAAATTATTGAAACAGGCAAACGTACGACCATTGATTTGGGAATTCATGGATTACATCCTGAATTAATTCGCATGATAGGCAAAATGAAATATCGGTCGTCGTATGGTCAAAATTTGCTGCAACACTCACGAGAAACAGCCAATCTTTGTGCTGTCATGGCTGCCGAATTAGGGCTAAACCCGAAAAAAGCAAAGAGAGCCGGACTGTTGCACGATATTGGAAAAGTGCCGGATGAAGAGCCGGAATTGCCGCATGCTTTGTTGGGAATGAAATTGGCAGAACAATATAAAGAAAAACCTGAAATTTGTAATGCCATCGGTTCGCACCATGAGGAAATCGAGATGACGACTCTGTTAGCGCCTATCGTACAGGTTTGTGATGCTATTTCGGGAGCACGTCCCGGTGCACGTCGCGAAATTGTGGAAGCATATATTAAACGATTGAATGATTTGGAGAATTTGGCTCTTTCGTATCCAGGTGTTCAAAAGACGTATGCCATTCAGGCAGGACGAGAACTCCGTGTGATTGTGGGAGCTGATAAAGTGGACGATAATGCTGTAGAAACACTTTCGTTCGATATTGCAAAAAGAATTCAGGATGAGATGACTTATCCAGGACAAGTGAAGATTACGGTTATTCGCGAAACACGTTCAGTAAGTTATGCCAAATAGTCAGGATAAATAGTACTTAAAAGTAATCTCAACGTTGGTACGCTTTTTGTAAGAATCTTTTTAGAAAGATCGTTGAAAATTGGGGCCGCTTGGTTTTGACAGCGGGTAGAAGAGGTAAGTAAGCATGTCGAGCGCTGGGTTTTCTGCTCGTAAATATCGATACTCAAAACAATATCTGGCGAAAGTAATTACGCTCTTGCTGCTTGATCGAAGTATAGTAGATCATAGCTTAATCTCCTCCAAGTGAGGGGACGAGACATCTCCCAAATGCCGTGGTCTCGAGGCTCTTTGATAAGGGGGTGCAGTTAAATCGGGAATAGTTTGGTACAGCCTCGCGTTCCAAATGAAATAACAGAGGATAAGGCATTGGTTGGTAGCTTTGGTCTTGCCAATGCACGAAAATTTAAGCGAAGATAAACATGTAGAAAGCTTATGGCTTCCTCGTTTGGACGCGGGTTCGACTCCCGCCGGCTCCACAAAATGAAAGGATGCTCCTTGTAAGAAGCATCCTTTTTGGATTTTAAACGGTCGTGTTTTTTCAACGGAGCAACATGATGTAGCCACGCCTTACCTGTTGTTGGTGTTTTATATCTTCGTAATGCAGGATGTAAAAATAGGTATCCGGTGACATCATTTTTCCTTTATATCTCCCATCCCAACCGGTTGTGCCATTAAAAAGCTCGATGCCATTGCGATCGAACACATTCAAATCGTAGCCTTGCATAAAGACATCATTCACGCCATCTCCATTGGGTGTGAAAACATTTGGAACAAACAAGTCAACATAGATGGTTTGTTGCGATGTTGAGAAACAACCATGAATATTTGTGGCTTTCAACGTAACGATTAATGAATCGATCGGTGAGGTTAAAGCATAAGTATGTTGAACAGACGATCCTTCTAAATTTGTTCCATCGCCAAAATCCCATTGGTAAGTGACTCCATTTTGTTGTGAATGTGAAATTGATGCCGAAATGGTGTTATTGCGCAAATCAATACGCGCTTTTGAAAGCCTGAAGTTAGCAAATGGCAAAGGATCTTTTGTTAAATCAATTTGAGCAGTTTGTTGGCACCCTCGTTGATTCTGAGCGATCACAGTGTATGTGCCTCCATTATGTGCCGTGATGGATGGTGTTGTAGCTCCATTATTCCAAACATAAGCAATCCCTCCCGTAGCGGTCAATTGAGTGCTGTCGCCGGCACAAAAAAGAGTATCTCCGGTGACCATTAGCGGCCAATCCGGTTCTTGTATGATATGAATCTTCGCGGTATCCGAATGACATCCTGCTGAAGAATAGCCTACCACACTGTACGTCCCTGGTTTGTTAACCTGAATGGAATCTGAAGTTGCTCCTGTGTTCCATTGATACGAATGAGCACCCTGCGCTGTTAATGTTGTGCTTTCTCCTTTGCAATAAGTCGAATCGCCTGTTATAGTGATTAATTGAGGATCAAATGATTCGACTAATCTGCTCAACGTTTGCTGACAACCCGAAGGCGGATTAAACACGGTCAAGCTGACGGGGTGCATACCCGAAGTGACGAAATGATGCTGTGGATTTATACTATCCGAAATGCTACCATCGCCAAAATCCCATTGATAATTTAATGATCCGCGGTTGGTGGTGGACTGATTGGTAAACTGCACATTGTTGGTTGCGCAGTCTGTTTGTGATGTAAAATCTACTGTTGGAAGATACCGTTCAATAGTAGATGTTAATGTTGCATTGCATCCTAATACCGAAGTAAAAGTGCAATCGTATTGTGCCCCTTCTTTAGGATTTTGAATGACTAATGTTTGTCCTTTTATGCTGTCAGGCATCCAGACGTACGATTCAAAACCGTCGGGAGCTTTCAATATTGCCGCAGAGTCACCTTTACAATAGTTAACTGTGATTTGCAGCGGATGACATTCTGCCACAAAATAGCCATAGCCATAATGTCCGCCAAGAGTACAATCTGCAGCAGTCATGGTAATAGTAATTCGTTGACCTACATAAGATAACAAATTCACTCCAACGGTTGTCCAGTCGCGCCAGACTATTGCGGATGGAGAGTTAGAATTTTTGCTTGTAGGGGAATAGCCTGGTGGATAGTAGGTTTGGTAATCCGGAAGGTTATTACTGGCTGTTGCTTCATATTGGGCGCATGTGGCAACCGGATAGCCATGTTCATCGTCAACGGTTATTTTGAAATGAGGTTGTTGTGCCGGCGTGTGTTTGATCGGGTTTTCCATCACCACAGCAAACTTCCAAATAAATAATGCATTGAGCGAATCTACATCGAGTGTGTAGGAAAGACTTTCGTCTAAACAATTTTTTACTGCGTCTCCCAATCTTGCCGAGTAGCGGTATCCTGTAGGAATTATCTTCAGCTTGTAGCCTGTATTAGGATCGTAAGCCGTCGTGTCTTGCATAATGGTTTGTCTGCTTAGAACGATTCCTGAAACAGGAATGGTCGATGGAATTTTGTCGTTGGTGCTGTACACCCAAGTTGATCCGGTCCAGTTGGTAAAGTCTCCCATTTCAAAGCTAAGATTGTTGCAATAGTGGCTTTGAGCATGTGCGGTAATTGAGATAAAACAAAGAAGGGTAAAGTAAAAAATCGATTCTCGTAGCAATCGTTTCATTCGAAAATTATTTATTCGTTTAAGGTTAGATGGAAATTGCTCTGAATGTCAGCAATCGTTTCGTTTTCCGGCTTATGTATGATTAAGAATAATGCTTATGTATGATTAAGAATAATGGAGGAATCCTTGTTTGTTAGAAATACCAATTGGGATCCGCCATACAACTGTTGCAGGTTGAACTTGCTTTGGTTGGTATCCGGTATTCTAACACAATCTCGTGAGTGCCATTCTGATTGCTTCTCAGATCATAATCATATTCATACGAATATCCTACTCTGAAATTTGAGGTGATATTATACCCTAAAATGAGTGCTGCTTGCTTGGTGGAGATGACCGAGAAGCCAACATCAAATAGTTCGCGTGGGCCGGCTTGCAATCCGGTAGGTTGTTTGAAGCGGATCATGGTATTGGCCTCTACTGTGGTTAAATTGAGTCGGTTTACGACTTCCAATCCGGCTGAAAAATTAAAATAGTCGGAATTGGTATTTTTGTAAATAACATATCCATAGCGGTGACTTGTGTTTTCAAACGTGTAGTCGCTTTTGCCAATGGCAAATAAATGAGTTACCGATAGACCTATGTAGAGATATTTGCCTTGAAACTCAACCCCGACATTGCTATCGGGTCGATAGGTTGTTCGATTATCATACAGCAAGGAAGGATCATTCAAATTTACGGGTTCTAATAATGATCCGTTTATGGTTCGAGCAAAAAGTCCGGCTGATAAACCCAACGAGAGCGCCCATTCTCCGGAGTTTGGAGCAATGCGATAGGCGTATTGAACCGATGGATTCAGTAC
>DAHXOX010000256.1 GCA_027364655.1 Paludibacter sp.
GTATAAGTGGCCATTCCCATTAAACCGACAATGTGAAGGTGTTTCAAAGAAGAAAAGAGATACGATTGAAAAAACTGGTATATTTCATCAAACGTAAAGCCATATTTGGTCGGCTCTTTTGCAATATGAACTTGCAATAAACAATCGACATGACGGTTTTGTTTGGCCGCTTCATGTTCCATTTCTTCTATCAAATGCACAGAATCAACGCTTTGAATCAAACTCACCAAAGGTAATACGGTTTTAATTTTATTACTTTGCAGATGACCGATAAAATGCCATGCAATATCCTTCGGTAAATCCGCCTGCTTCTGGATCAGTTCCTGTACCCGGCTTTCGCCAAACATTCGTTGGCCGGCCTGATAAGCCTCAAGAATAGCGCTTTCAGGATGAAATTTAGAAACGCCAACCAACTTTACGCCGGCAGGAAGCGTATCCCAAACAGTATGTAAATTTTCAGCAATAGGCATGGTGATATCAATTAAAAGGATTATTCCAACTCAATGGGACTATCCGACTCATTCCCCTGAGGCACGTACGGATAGACATCCATAATGGCTGTTTCGGCAATTGCCACTACTTCCCAATCCGACAAGGTAGTGCTCAAACGCTCTAACAACAAAGTCAACGCATCTTTCAAGTTTGCAGCCTGCACCATCATGGTGACAGCCGTCTTTTTCTCAATGGCTTTTTCTTCATCCAACGTCACAAAATTAACCTTAGAGCGATACCAACGATCGCCGCTTGGATTATCGAACAACTCTGCAATGCGGGCACGTCGGATGTTGCTCACCAAAAACTCACCACTAACAAACGGTTGTATCTCTTTATTGATGCGGGTCTCTGCCTCCGTGAACGAAAGAGCGTCCACCAAATAAGGTTCCGTTACTTTTTTAGGAAGCCCATCTTCTCCCGTTTTCTCATAGCGAACTTTACATTCAAACCAGTTGTGCATTGTGTATCTTTTTTATTTTCAATTAATTACTCTGTTATTTGCATGACAAATGCTTAACAAGATGCTTGTATTACAAACCGCCTTACAAAGGTATATTTTTATTGAGACATTCTGATCCCGACTTTTGTCCTTCTTGATAATTTTATAACTGAAAAAGCGGTTCCCACAATGCCGTACGTAAAGAATGACGGTATATTTCTCGATAAACGGCAAAGCGGCAGAAACAGTTACAATCCGTAAGCAAAATAAGGCGAATCATCGTTGTTTGTCAGGTTAATTTGTTTTATTAACGGGATAAGATTCTTGATAAGTATTTAACCACCTGCCTGATGCGATTAGGGGAGAAGATGGAAACTAACAATTATCGTTTTGACGAGTTACTTCATCTTGTTGCCGATGCAGATCAAGACCGGCTGTCGAACATTTATATTTTCCACTTGTTGAAAGCGTGTCTGGCAAAAGCATATTTAGAAGTGCAGGAGTTGCTCTCCGATGTGGTGCGTTGGAAATTGACGGAAGAGATGTTATATACCACATTGGTGAGGGAGAATATACCTGTACTGACTTTTTTGAGAAAAAGGGAACATCCTGTTGCGGTTCTGGATCAGAATAAAAGTGATATAGCATCGAAAAGCAACGCTGCTAAAGGGCAGGTCGTATTCCATAATCAAAAACTATTATACGCAGGCAATTTATGCACACTTTGGCAAACAATTTCCGGTCAGGTATACTTTTGTAGGAGAAGTTGAAGTATGGATACCTGAACAATCGGGTTATTCAAATTGCGATGGATAGCATGTGTTTGGTTTACGGGTACAATTTGCGCGCATCACGAACCAACCCGAATTGATTGTTTATTCGGATAATGAATACTCAAAAATGCGTTATCTCCACTGTGCAAAATACCAGATAACAATGGATTAGCATTCGTAAATATTCCGAACCGGAAGATAAAGTCAAGCGTATTTATGATGCCTTGAAATATAAACAGGCTCCCTTTATCAGAAAAAATCTGTAATGCCCAAACCCCATGTTCAAAAAAATGAAACTGCTGAAATCTACAAACTTATGGATGGATACCTGCAAAAATGGGTTAATGGGAAAAACCCTCGAATTTTTGCAGGTTTTTCCCATTGCTTACTATCAAACTTGCTTTGAATCACCCTCCTTTGAGAATAAACCTCGTTGATGTTATTTTTGCCGCATAAAGAGCTGAATGGGCGTGCCCGAAAAGTCCCAAGTAGCACGGAGTTTATTTTCTAAGAAACGCAAATAAGGCTCTTTGACATATTGAGGTAAATTGGCAAAGAAAACAAATGTTGGAACTTGGGTATCAGGTAGTTGTGTGACATATTTTATCCTGATGTATTTTCCTTTTAAAGCCGGAGGTGGATAATTCTCAATTAAAGGAAGAAAAAACTCGTTCAACTGGTGGGTGGGTACCTTGCGTGTTTTGTTATGATAAACGGCATTCGCTGTTTCTATGATCTTAAAGATACGTTGTTTGGTGACCGTTGACGTGAAAATAATCGGAAAATCGACAAACGGAGACAAGCGCTCGCGGATGGAAGCCTCAAAGTCTTTGATATCTTTCGATGTTTTATCTTCAATCAAATCCCATTTATTGACACACATTACAATGCCCTTCTTGTTTTTCTGAATCAACGAGAAGATATTCAAATCCTGACTTTCAATGCCACGCGTAGCGTCAATCATCAAGATGCAGACATCGGAGTTTTCAATGGCACGAATGGCACGCACAACAGAATAATATTCGAGATCTTCACTTACTTTGCTTTTCTTGCGTATTCCCGCCGTATCAACCAAATAAAAGTCATGATCAAATTTTGTGTAACGGGAATAGATAGAGTCGCGCGTAGTACCGGGAATATCGGTTACTAATGTGCGATCTTCGCCCATCAAGACGTTGACTAAGGATGATTTGCCGGCATTCGGACGGCCAACCACGGCTAAACGGGGAACATTTTCTTCGGTAACCTCTAACGGTTGATCTTTTAATCGTAACGAAACTTCGTCCAAAAGATCTCCGGTACCTGAGCCGTTTATGGCAGAAATAATGCAAGGATCGCCCAGCCCAAAACTATAAAATTCAGCAGCCATCGAATGTAAGTCAAAATTATCGGCCTTGTTAGAGACAAGAATAACCGGCTTTGAAACGCGTCGTAACATATTTGCCACTGCAAGATCGAGATCTGTAATGCCACTCAGGATATCTACCATGAATAATATCACATCGGCTTCTTCCATAGCGATCAAGACTTGCCGTTTAATTTCTTCCTCGAATACATCATTGGATCTTGGAACCCAGCCACCGGTATCAATGATTGAGAACTCACGCCCGTTCCAGTCCACTTTACCATATTGGCGATCGCGTGTGGTGCCGGCTTCTTCATTTACTATGGCTCGGCGGCTTTGGGTTAAACGATTGAATAAGGTCGATTTTCCTACATTTGGACGTCCTACTATGGCTACTAAATTGCTCATTTGAATTGATTTTAGCTTATGCACTGAAACGCTTCAGCAAATAAACGTTTAATTGAAATCGATTTGATTGAAGAAAAACAAAGGTTCTTATTGATTTTCAGCGTGATACAAGGTTCATTGCTATTGATCGGAAAGAAGTATGGAATCGCGGACGATATATACATCTTGTTTTATTTGTGGGAGGGCATTCGTAATCTGTTGTTTTAGTTCTTGAGCTTCAGTTCTTGTTTTACAATTTCCCACACGCACTTTCCAGAAAGGAGAGGTAAATACTACATAAACAGGTGTATTTGGTAGTGCCTCCAAAACAGCATCTTGCATGGCAAACGCTTCTGTTTTTGCCGTTTTAGGTACGTTGTTGGAAAAAACTTGTACTCTGAATCCGGGTACTTCTTTAGTTGGAGCGAGTGAAACGGTGGCTACATCCTGAGGTTGCGTTTCAGGTTCATTTTTGAGTGCTAAGTCGGTTATAAATTGCGATTGATAAACCTTCACCGTTGCACCGGTCGAGCTGTCTGGCGAAGCAAGTACGGATAATAAATGTTGAGGCATGACTGATTGTATCACCAATAATGATAATGCAAAAATCGTCAGAATCCTGTTTATTACAAGCTTACTCATAAAAAATCAATGACATAGAAAGGATAAAAACATGTTACAAAGGTACACATTTTCAGCCATAAGACGAACTTTAGCGTTGAAATATCACGCGAATCGCTATAACAAAAAACTTATGCCGATAATTTTATAACTTTGTCCCTCTAAGCAAAATCCATTTCAATGAATGATATAGCGGCTATAAAACAACCTGTAATAGCTGAATTTCAACGGTTTGAGGCTTTTTTCTCTGATGCTTTTGAGTCTGATAATGAAGTCCTGAAAGAAATTTACGCCTATGTGTTGGATAACGTAGGGAAACAAGTTCGCCCGCTTTTAACGCTCTTATGCAGTCAGGTATGTGGCGGCGTTACCCAAACGACGATTCAAGCAAGTGTTTCTCTCGAGTTAATGCACACCGCCAGTCTTTTGCACGATGATGTAATTGATGAAGCAGATCAACGTCGCGGAAAACCTTCGGTACATGCTCGTTGGGGGAATAAATCAGCCATCCTTGCGGGCGATTATTTATTAGCCAGTAGTTTCTTGGTTACCACTACCATTAATCATCCAAAAATTTGGCAGATATTAGCCTCCGTTGGCAAACAATTAGCGGTAGGAGAGCTGTTGCAACAAGATAGCACCATTGATATGCAATGGAGCGAAGCCCATTATCTGGATGTGATTTACAACAAAACTGCCCAATTATTTGCCGCCTGCTGTCAGGTAGGTGCGTTAGCAGCCAATGCGACAAAAGAACAAGTAGCTGCAATGAAACAATTTGGGGAAAATATTGGTCTGATATTTCAAATAAAAGATGACATCTTCGATTACTTTGACAGCAAGGAAATAGGAAAACCCACTGGAAATGACTTGAAAGAAGGAAAAATCACATTGCCTCTTCTTTATGCTCTTTTGCAAGTGTCAACAGACGAGAGTAATTCTATATTGAATCTTATACGCCAGGTTTATCATAATCACGATGAATCTACTATTCCTGTCATTCAGCAATTTGCCCGATCCCACGGCGGAATCCGATATGCAGAAGAGAGAATGGATTTTTATCAGCAACAAGCGCTGGCAGCCTTGTCACTATTTGAAGAATCAGAAGGAAAATCAGCCTTATTAGCTGCTTTACATTTTGTGTCTGATCGAAACTACTGATTTTACAAAACATCACATAATTAATACTTTCTCAATGCATTTCAAATCTTTCTTGTTTTATATTCTAATCGGAGGTTTTGCTGCAACAAGCATCCTGTCGTGTAGTTCAACTAAAAAGTTAACAACGGCACCATCCGTTCATAATTATTCGAAAGCAGAAGCTTTCACACCCGTTACTCCTCAATTTGACACATGGAATGTTGGTAAATGCAGGGTGACACTCACTGTCAATGAGCGAACCATTACCGTGCAATCTTCGTTGAGAATGGTAAAAGACAGTCTAATTTCTCTTTCTATTCAACCGCTTTTGGGTATTGAAATGTATCGTGCCGATTTAACTCCGGATTCCATTACGTTGATTGATAGAGGAAATCACGCTTATTTTACCACATCGTATGATTTCTTTGAAAAGAAATTTGGGGTGGCTATTCATTTTGCTGATATACAAGCAATTTTATCAAACAACTTATTAGGCCATACTACCACCCCAGCTGAACATTTGCAGCCGCAAGATAGCTTAACTAACTGGGTGGCTTCACGAAATGAGATGAAAATTGATTACGGAATTTCTAAGGAAAACCGACTAATTCAAACGCAGATCACGCAAGGCGGCAACCAAGCAATGTTTCGATGCACCTACGAGCAGTTTAAGCCTATCGCACAACAATCTGCGCCGATGCGTTATCTGCTTCAGGTAACTTCTAATCAAAAACTTGCCGAAATGGCATTGACTTACGAGAACGTGAACGTTAATACAGGGATGCATCCAAAACCCCTGAATACTTCTCGTTATCAACGTGTTTCGCTTGATCAGATATTACCATTTTAATCACCTATGTCTTTTGTTATGAAACGAGCATGAAAATGGTTGACGTGCGAATTCCATACGAATTTTAAAAACAAATTATTTGCGTATGAAACGGTTTTTCGTTCTATTTCTAATTTTTTCGACTACCAGCTCGTTGTTGTTTGCCCAAACCGTCAAAGAATTAGAGTCGCAACGGAAAAAAATGTTGGAATCCATTTCGTTGACAAATAAATTGTTGAATGAGACGCAACGATCGACTACTTCAACCATAAACCGTCTGGCGATTATACGTAAAAATATCGGACTTAGGCAGCGGCTCATCGAAAACCTCAATCAAGAGGTGACTGTGTTGGATCAAACCATTGACACCTTACAAGCTGAGCATGATCAGTTACAGGCGCATCTTACAAAGCTTAAACAAGATTATGCCCGTTTGTTGCAAGAGAGTCAAATGCGGCAAAACTCTTATTCTGAATTGCTTTTCCTTTTTTCTTCGCAGTCTATTTCGCAAGCATATCGTCGTTTACGATATTTGAAAGAATTTAGTGATTATCGAAAACAACAAGCGTTAGAAATTATTGCTGTGGAAAACAAGGTAGCGCTTCAACAGCAAACCCTTACTCAAACACGCAATGCAAAGGAGACGCTTCGCGTACAGAAAGAAACTGAAAGCCGGAGATTGAAAATTGAACAACTAAAAGCGAATCGTACTTTCTATTCTTTAAAAGGAAAGGAGAAAAATTTACATACACAATTAGCTAAACAGCAGCGAATTGCAAATGAATTGAATAATAAGATTGAGCAATTGATTGCTGAAGAAATTCGTCGAGCTGAAGAGAGAAAACGGGAAGCCGCGCGATTAGCTGCTGCAAAACAACGTAAAGCAGCAACATCTCATGGAGTTGTGAAAAAACAAACTTCTACGGTAACTAAAGAGCCATCCGTCGATTTGATGACCAAAGAAGAGCAATTAGTGTCAGGGAATTTTGCTGCAAACAAAGGTCGGCTTCCGTGGCCGGTTGAAAAAGGTTTTATCAGCGGTCATTTTGGCATTCAGCCTCATCCAGTTTTGCAACATGTAACAACAAACAACAAAGGAATTTACATACAAACACCACAAAATGCCGATGCAAGAGCTATTTTTGGCGGTGTGGTTACCGAACGGTTTTCGATTCCAGGAAGTAACAATGCCATCATTATTAAACATGGTAATTATCGCACGGTATATGCCAATTTGACAACTATTTACGTGCGAGAAGGCGAACATGTATCTGCAAAACAGAAGATTGGAAGGATATTTACTGACAACGAAAATGGCGGAAAAACGGAGCTTTACCTAATGATTTGGAAAGATAAAACGCCCTTAAACCCAGAGTTGTGGTTGGCTCGTTAATCCAGATTACGTAATAGACTTTTCAGATTTTGCAACCGCAATAATAGCGTAAAAACAGAAAACATGACAATGCCTTCATTGATAAAGTGATCTCAATCGCATTAACTCAGTAAGAAACAAAAAAAATAACAAGAAAATACTATGAACAGATTTGTGATCATCGCAGCCGGCGGTAAAGGCCTTCGGATGAATACTGAAATACCAAAACAATTTCTTGAAATACAAGAGAAACCAATTTTAATGCACACTATTGAGGCATTTGCTCAATATGACTCAACGATGAAAATATTGGTGGTTTTACCCCAAGAATATCTTGACACATGGAAAAATCTGTGTGAAAAAAATCAGTTTACGACTCCTCATCAAATGGTTTTAGGAGGTAATACCCGCTTTGAGTCGGTCTCGCATGGGCTGCTAATGATACAGAGCGAAGGCATTATCGCAGTGCATGACGGTGCACGTCCCTTAGTGAGCACCGCGTTGATCGGGAGATGCTTTGAGACAGCCGAAAAATTGGGTTCGGCAATCCCTGTATGCACGATGGTCGAATCCATACGTCAACGCGTGGGAAATGGCACAAAAAGTATTGACAGAAATGAATTTGTGGCGGTTCAAACGCCACAAGTCTTTAACTCTATCATTCTGAAAATGGCCTACAAGCAAGCGCAACCAAAAAACTACACCGATGATGCTTCTCTTGTCGAACAGTTCGGGATAACCTTAAACACAGTAGAAGGAGATCGCAGTAACATCAAAATCACGGAATCCTTAGATCTGAAACTGGCAGCGTTGCTGCTTGAGTCACGTTGATTTTTCCCTGCACGCGTTTTTCTCAATTTCGACGGTATGATTGAATTAAATTCAAGTGATATTCAGTTTGTTCCCGGTATAGGACCAAAGCGAGCCGAATTGCTGCATACCGAACTTCAAGTAAAGACAATAGAGGATTTACTCTATTATTTTCCGTATAAATATATCGACCGAAGTCGCTTTTACGCGATTGCCGAGTTGCAAAGTGATGTAGGCTACGTGCAACTAAAAGGCAAAATCATTCGCTTTGATAAACAGGGCGAAGGCAGAAATCAACGCCTCACGGCTCGTTTTTCGGATGACACGGGAACTATCGAACTCATTTGGTTTCAGGGAATTCAGTACGTGCAAAAACAATACAAAACGGACAATCTCTATGTCGTTTTTGGCAAGCCGGCTCTCTTCAATGGTCGGTTCTCGATCGTACATCCAGACATTGAACCAATAGAACAAAATGCCTTGCAGGCAAATATGGTATTGCAGGGCTACTACGGCACTACCGAGAAAATGAAATCCAATTTTTTGAATTCTAAAGTGATTCAAAAAATCATTTTTACTGTAATTCGTTCGTTGGCAGCTCCCATGCCCGAAACATTGCCGGCTTACATGGTTCAAAAGTTCAACTTAATGCCGCTACACGATGCAGTTTCTACTATGCACTTCCCCGCCAATACACAGCGGTTGGCTAAAGCACAACAAAGACTCAAATTTGAGGAGCTTTTCTACATTCAACTCTCTCTTCTGCGCATTGCAAAACAACGAGCCGTGTCGTCCAAAGGATATATATTCGGACAAGTAGGTGCTTTTTTCAATCAATTTTTCCACGAATGCCTGCCTTTTGAATTAACGAATGCACAAAAAAAAGTCATCCGTGAAATACGTGCCGATGTGGGCAGCGGTCATCAAATGAACCGATTGCTGCAAGGTGATGTAGGCAGCGGAAAAACATTGGTAGCGCTAATGGTGATGCTGATTGGTCTGGACAACGGGTTTCAAGCCTGCCTCATGGCCCCGACGGAAATTTTAGCCAAACAACATTACGACACATTGACGCAATTTTTGAAAGGCACGGATGTCACTGTAGGGCTATTGACAGGCTCAACACGCAAGGCAGACAGGGTGATTTTGCATGAACAATTGCGTGCAGGAACCTTGCATATATTAGTAGGAACTCATGCGCTGTTGGAAGATGAGGTGCAATTTGCCAATTTAGGATTGGTAGTCATCGACGAGCAACATCGCTTCGGGGTAGCACAACGCGCCAAAATGTGGTTGAAGAATGAACAGGCGCCTCATATTTTGGTGATGACGGCAACGCCAATTCCACGCACGTTGGCCATGACTCTTTATGGCGATTTGGAAGTATCGGTCATCGACGAATTACCACCCGGACGAAAACCCATTCAAACAGTGCATTATTATGAAAAAAGACGAGGTGCAGTCTATCGGTTTATTGAAAAGGAAATCGCCGCCGGACGCCAGATTTATATTGTCTATCCATTAATTGAAGAGTCAGAAAAGATGGATTTTCAAAATCTTACCGATGGCCTGAATGCTTTAAAAGAGCGATTTCCAAACTTTGCAATTGGCATGGTGAATGGTCGGTTGAGTTCTACAGAAAAAGAAGAAGCCATGAATCAGTTTTCAGAGGGGAAAACACAGATTCTTGTAGCCACCACCGTAATTGAAGTCGGCGTCAACATTCCCAATGCGTCGGTTATGATTATCGAAAGCGCTCAACGGTTCGGATTATCTCAACTTCACCAGTTACGAGGAAGAGTCGGACGAGGCAGCGATCAATCGTATTGCATTCTGATGACTCCGTATGAATTGGGAAAAGATACACGCAAACGCATGGAAATTATGACTCGTACCAACGACGGATTTGAAATTGCCGATGCCGACCTGAAACTACGAGGGCCTGGCGATCTTGAAGGAACGCAACAAAGTGGCATCCCTTTTACCTTGCGTGTTGCCAATTTAGCGCGCGATGGTCAAATGCTTCAATTTGTCCGTACGGTTGCTTCGGAGCTGCTCGACGAAGATCCATTTTTGCAACGTCCTGAACACTCAATATTGAAAAAGCAACTCCAAAAAATGCAAAAAGACTCCGTTGACTGGAAAAAAATCAGCTAAAAAACGTTCAATAAATTTGGTAGTCTCGTTTTTTATCTCTTACTTTGACCTGAAATAAATTTTATATCTATTTATCACACCATGCAACAAACACTCATATTATTGAAACCCAGTGCAATAGAAAGAGGATTAGTCGGTGAAATTATTTCAAGACTCGAGAAAAAAGGATTGCTTATTGTGGGCATGAAAATGGTACAATTATCGGATGAGCTGATCGAAGTTCACTATGCACATTTAGTCAACAAGTCGTTTTTTCCTATTCTCAAGGAAGCCATGCAAAAAACACCTGTGATCGCGATGTGTGTTAAAGGAAAAGAAGCCGTAAGACTTGTACGTGAAATGGCCGGCGCTACAAATGGCCGAAATGCGACTTTAGGCACTATTAGAGGAGATTATAGCATCAGTGCAATGAAAAATCTTATTCATGCTTCTGATTCGGTTACAAATGCACAAATAGAAGTCCAACGATTCTTTACACCAAATGAACTCTTCGATTATCAAACAGTATTGGCAACTGCCCTATACGCGTTTGATGAATTGAATTAAATATAAACACACACGACCATAGTTATGAAGAAAGCAATTTTTCTCTCCTTTATTTGGCTATTTTCCTACGGATTTGCGCCCCATGTTTTTGCTAAAAAGCGGGTTCATGCAAAACATATCCGTACCTACCCAAGAAAATTAGCCGCCGTGGATGACGTGCAACGTCAGATCAACGCATTGAATACGTTAATGTTGCAAAAAATGCAACAGGAAGAAGACCCGAACGCAACCGAAGACGACTCGGATATTCCTGCCAACGGGATCTATGAATCATGGACAAACAGTCGTATTAACCCATACCACACGCCTTTTTACAAGCTGCCGGACTCTGTCAGAATTGACGTTTCACAGTTTGTACCTCCGGTTGAATCATATATAACTTCTCATTTTGGTTGGAGAAGCCGCTTTCATCGCATGCATTACGGTACTGATTTGAAGCTCACAATTGGCGAGCCGGTTCGTTGTGCCTTCGATGGGAAAGTACGCATCACAGGCTATGAAGCAAGAGGTTATGGGAATTATGTTGTTGTGCGTCACGATAACGGATTGGAAACTGTGTATGGTCACCTTTCTAAAATCCTGGTGCATGAGAACGAACCACTCAAAGCAGGAGACGAAATTGGCTTAGGAGGAAGTACAGGACGTTCAACAGGGCCACATTTACATTTCGAAGTACGTTATTTGGGCAATGCCATTAATCCGGAAAAGATATTTGATTTTGCTGATGGCACACCAATTCATGACACGTATGTAATTACAAAAAAAGGGTCATTCGACTATGAATATGCAAACAGGTTAAGGCCATCGTCTAATTTTTCGAAGGGATTAGCCAGAGCATCTAAACACAAAAGACACTATCACAGGAGATAAACAGAGCGTTACGCTTTGACGGATAACAGATACGAAAAGGTTTGTGAGTACTTTTACTTACAAACCTTTTCTGTTTCTCCACTATTTTAATTTAGCCATTATGTCAAATAACACCATGCAGTGGGATATCTTACTAACGAACAAACGATTGGGCATGGAGCATTATCACGAACAACGCGCCGACGATCGTACCGAGTTTCAACGCGATTACGATCGGCTCATCTTTTCAGCTCCTTTTCGTAGGTTACAAAACAAGACACAAGTGTTTCCTTTGCCAGGTAGTGTGTTCGTTCACAATAGACTGACACATAGCTTGGAAGTTGCCAGCGTGGGACGATCTTTGGGAAGTGTAGTTAACAAGCTTTTGAAAGAAAAACACCCAGATTGTCCTCCCTTTATGGATGAGATTGGAGCCATCATTTCAGCAGCATGTTTGGCACATGACTTGGGGAATCCTCCATTTGGACACTCCGGAGAACAAGCTATTGGTACTTTCTTTTCAGAAGGACACGGACAAATTGTAAAAAACACGTTAGAAGACAGTTCCTATTGGACAGACTTTACGCATTTTGAAGGAAATGCCAATGCTTTTCGACTGCTAACTCACCGCTTCAATGGGCGCCGCGAAGGTGGATTTGCCATGACGTATGCCACATTAGCAACCTTGGTGAAGTATCCATATCTCTCTAATCATGCCGACTCCAACAAAACCAAGTTTGGGTTTTTTCATGCCGATGAATCGACATACCTTCGTATTGCCAACGAATTAGGCATTCTTCGCCATCCGCAGCAACCGCAACGCTTTGTGCGGTATCCTCTTACCTATCTACTGGAAGCTGCTGACGACATTTGCTATCAAGTGATGGATATGGAAGACGCACAAAAACTAAAAATTATTTCTGCTGACGAGACGAAACGCTTGTTGCAACTTTTCTTCCAACCGAAACGATTAACGCGTATCGCTGAAACGTTGCAGTTGGTAACGGATGTAAACGAACAAATTGCCTATTTGCGCTCATCCGTCATTGGTGTATTGGTGGATGCAGTGGCAACCGTATTTGTATCGCATGAAGAAGAAATTTTATCGGGCACTTTTCAGGGTTCTCTGATTGACAAATTACCAGATCCTTTGAGGTTGGCCTACCAGGAATGTGCCAGTATGGCAAAAGAGAAAATATATTGTGCTTCCGAAGTGTTGGACGTGGAATTAGCCGGTCATAAAATTATTACCACATTGCTTCAAGAGCTGACGCAAGCCGTTCTATTTCCCGAGAAAGCCTATTCGCGTCAATTATTGCTACGCATTCCGACACAATACGAGCTGAACAGTACAACGCTCTACGAAAAAATGTTGGCCATGCTCGACTTTATATCAGGCATGACTGACGTATATGCGCTTGACCTGTACCGCAAGATAACCGGTATGAGCCTTCCAACGCTTTAATTTAGCTTTCACCGGGAAGACGGAAAAAACGTTTTCTTGAAAGCATACAACGAACAAGAAAAAAGCGTATCTTTGTGGCGCTTTTCGAGAAAAAGCGAGTTAGGCTTTTATTTCATTTAATCCAACATTCAAATGGCAACAAAAATCAGATTACAAAGACACGGCCACAAGCGGTATGCCTATTACCACATTGTAATAGCCGACAGTCGTGCTCCAAGAAACGGTAAATTTATTGAGCGAATTGGTTCGTACAACCCAAACACCAACCCTGCAACCATTGATCTCAATTTTGATCGTGCACTCTATTGGGTAACCGTTGGTGCAGAACCAACCGACACTACCCGCAATATTCTTTCCGACGAAGGTGTATTGTTAATGAAACACTTACAAGGAGGAATCAAAAAAGGCGCATTTGACGAAGCAGAAGCAAACAAACGTTTTGCTGCATGGAAAGCAGCACGCACAGCTGCCATAACTTCGCTACAAGAAAAATTATCTTCGGAAACGAAAGAGCAAGCTAAAAAACGCCACGAAGAAGAAGCTGCTAAAAATCAAGCAAAAGTAGCAGCATTGGCCAAGAAACAAGCTGAAGAATCGGCTGCACTTGCTGCTAAAGCAGTGGATGCCGCAAAAGAAGCTGCAGCTACAGTAGCTCCTGATCAAGCAGCCAACTAAATCGAAAAATAGCACATTGTACTTGATGTTCTTGAAACCGCCTATTCTTCCCAAAGATAGGCGGTTTTCTTCTGTTAACCAACATAATTGCCTCTCAAAACAAGTTCAAGTTGGTTGAATGCAAAAAAAAAGGTACCTTTGAAGTTGATTTTTCAGTTCAAAACAGCCACTCAATTATCCACGACATAAACGTAATCATTTCTGGAAAATTGGACGTGTTTATCCCTCAATGTCTGTTTGCTATGCTTACTACCGATCAACAATACGACGCTGTCATTCATCAATGTCGCGATATTTTTGTTAAAAAATTAACGGACTATGGTAGTTCTTGGCGAATCCTTCGTCCCGCTTCCGTCACGGATCAGTTGTTCATCAAAGCAAACAGAATTCGTTCGCTCGAAACAAAAAAAGAGGCGATGATCAATGAAGATGCACGTAACGAATGGATTGCCATTGTCAATTACGGAGTGATCGGATTAGTTCAGTTAGAAAAAGGCTATGCTGAAGAAGCCGATTTATTACCTCAGGAAGCGTTAGCTCTTTATGATGTCTATGTGCAACGGGCAAAGACCTTGATGACGGCTAAAAATCACGATTATGACGAGGCATGGCGAATGATGCGCGTAGAATCATACACCGATTTGATTTTGATGAAACTCTATCGAACTAAACAAATTGAAGATAACAGCGGACGCACCTTGATTTCGGAAGGAATTGATGCTAACTATTTTGACATGATTAATTATGCTGTTTTTGCACTCATCAAAATTGAATTTGAATCCGAACCGACCAATACCTAATGCAGGATGATTGCTTGTGCTCATTCTATTTCACTTTCATTGATTTAATTTTCTCCATATATGAACGCTCTTCTAACCTATTTATTGAGGCTTAGCCGCTGGTTACTTGGCGCTGTGTTCGTCTTTTCCGGATTTGTTAAATTGATCGATCCGTTAGGCACGGCTTACAAGTTTCAGGATTATTTCACCGCTATGGGATTGGAGCGCCTATCGTCCTACGCCCTTTTCTTCTCTGTGGTATTGTCGGTCATTGAGCTGTTGATCGGATTAAACTTGATTGCAGGTATTCGATTGAAAATAACCATTCTGAGCGCTGCTATTTTTATGGTGGTTATGACTCCTCTCACGTTGTGGATTGCGCTGAAAAATCCGGTCAGCGATTGCGGTTGTTTTGGCGATGCTTTGATAATTGGTAACTGGACTACTTTTTACAAAAATATCGTTTTGTTGTTGTTGATAGCTGTCATCTTTTTGTTGATGCGCTTTCATGAATCTAAACTGAAGCCTAAGACAGAATGGATTTTGATGGGGTTTTCTTTGTTTTTCGTATTAGCGGTTGCTCATCTCAATTATTATTACTTGCCGATGCTCGATTTTCGTCCTTATAAAATTGGCAATAACCTTTCGCAAGAAATGGCCACACCACCCGGCGCCACAGTCGATATTTTTTCCACAACGTTCATTTTAGAAAAAAATGGCGTGAAAAAAGAATTTACACTCGACAATTATCCTGATAGCACCTGGACGTTTGTCGATCAACATACGCGGTTAATGAAAAAAGGCTATACTCCTGCCATTCACGATTTTTCGATCCACGACGCAAATATGAACGATTTGACAGATAGCCTTTTGCATCTCAACAACTACTTGTTTTTGATAGTTGCTTACGATCTGAATCAGACGCAAACAAACCACCTTTCCGAATTACAGAATCTATATCAATTTGCACAACAACATCATTATGCATGTTATTTGCTCACTGGATCGACTGGATACGACGTAAACGATTTTATCCAAAAAACAGGGCTGAATATTCCAATTTGCACCACGGATCCTACGACATTGAAAACCGTGATTCGCTCCAATCCCGGTGTCGTATTGTTGTATCATGGCACAGTACTCAACAAATGGGCAAATGACGCTTTACCTCGATTCTCCAAACCACTAAGCAACAATCCGAAAGATGAAATGCCAAAAATTCCATCTGCATGGAAAGTGGTCGGATTAATTGTGCTGTACATGCTGTTTTTCTGGATAATAAGGCGTTGGCTCACAAAGGGATTTACACATAAGAAAAGAGAAAATATGTTTTATCACACTACAACTAATTATTCAAACAAATGAGAAAGAACATTGTAGCAGGGAATTGGAAAATGAACAAGACCTTGCAAGAAGGATTGACATTGGCAACTGAATTAAACAGTGCTTTAGCAGGGAAAAAGCTGAACTGTGACGTGATTATTGGAACTCCTTTTATTCATTTAGCATCCGTCGCATCGACCATTGACATTAATCAGATCGGAGTTGCAGCACAAAACTGTGCCGACAAAGAGTCTGGTGCTTATACAGGTGAAGTAAGTGCAGCCATGGTTAAGTCAACCGGAGCTGATTACGTTATTTTAGGTCACTCGGAACGTCGGGCATATTACGGTGAAACATTTGAAACATTGAAAGATAAAGTGCTTTTGGCTTTGAAAAACGACTTGAATCCTATTTTCTGCATCGGCGAAGTATTGTCCGAACGCGAAGGAAACCGACAAAACGAAGTGGTAAAAGCACAGTTAGAAGGCTCTGTTTTCAACCTTTCAGCAGAAGATTTCGGAAAAATCATTTTGGCTTACGAACCCGTTTGGGCAATTGGGACAGGAAAAACAGCATCGCCAGCACAAGCACAAGAGATTCATGCCTTTATCAGGAGTTTAGTTGCTCAAAAATACGGAAATCAAGTTGCCGACAATGTTACCATTTTGTACGGAGGAAGTTGCAACGCAGGAAATGCCAAAGAACTGTTTGCTAATCCTGATGTCGATGGAGGTTTAATTGGCGGTGCATCGTTAAAAGTTCCTGATTTTTGTGCTATTATCGACGCTTTTTGATTGTAGACCTGCAATTCAAATGAAATATTCGAAAGGAGCAAACGCCATCGTTTGCTCCTTTCTGTTTTAGCCGCTATGCCATTTTTCTCTCTTTTCTTTTGTGAAAGAATGGGGAAGATGAAACAGGAAATGGTTATCTTTACTTGTTTTTGAATCACATTTACTCTGATAGAATTACATGATAACTTTGGAACAACTGCTTTCTCAACTCAATGGACATCAGCGTGAAGCCGTTGCATACAATGATGGCCCATCTTTGGTTATTGCTGGTGCCGGCTCAGGCAAAACACGAGTTTTGACCTATAAAATCGCTTATTTATTGTTGAGTGGATACCACCCATCAACTATTTTAGCGCTAACATTCACCAACAAGGCGGCACGCGAAATGAAACGACGCATTGCCGACTTAGTGGGAGCAGACAAAGCAAAATGGCTCTGGATGGGAACTTTTCATTCCATTTTCTCTCGCATGTTACGTTCGGAAGCCGAGCGCATCGGGTTTACACCTCAGTTTACAGTGTACGATGGCTCCGATTCACGTAATCTATTGAAATCCATCATAAAAGGAATGCAGTTGGATGATAAGGTCTATAAACCGGCAATGATTCAGGGTCGCATCTCGTTTGCCAAAAACAACTTGATCACGGCCTCGGCTTATGCGTCACATGGTGAACTGTTGAAATCTGATTCCGCTGCGCATATCCCGTTTCTTAGTAGCATCTACTCCACGTACGCCAAACTATGTCGTGAAGCAAATGCGATGGACTTTGACGATATGCTGCTTTACACTAATATTCTTTTACGCGATTTTCCAGAAGTATTGGAAGCATTTCGGCAACGATTTCAATTTGTTTTGGTGGATGAATATCAGGATACAAATCTTGCACAGCATGTCATTGTGAAACGTCTGGCCGAGGTTCATCAACGCATTGCCGTTGTGGGTGACGACGCTCAAAGCATTTACTCGTTTCGTGGCGCCAACATTGATAATATCCTCCAGTTTAAAGTGCAATTTCCTAACAGTAAAATGTTTAAACTGGAACAAAATTATCGTTCGACACAAAACATTGTTGCCGCAGCCAATAGCTTGATCAAGAAGAATAAAGGGCAAATTCAGAAGAATGTCTTTTCAGAGAATGCCGAGGGCAACCGCATTCAATTGCTTACAGCGATGACCGACACCGAGGAAGGTTATTTGGTAGCAAAAGAGATTTCCGATCTTTACTATCAAGAACACCATCCATATAGCGATTTTGCCATTCTCTATCGAACCAACGCTCAGTCACGAAATTTTGAGGAAGCGCTTCGCAAACGTAACATTCCATATCGTATTTATGGAGGTCTGTCGTTTTATCAACGCAAAGAAATTCGTGATGTATTGGCGTATTTTCGCCTTATTACCAACCCATTAGATGGAGAAGCATTAAAACGCTGCATTAATTATCCGACAAGAGGCATTGGAGATACAACAATGAATAAAGTATCTGATTGTGCCAATAAAAATCAAGTTTCGCTTTGGTCGGTTATCGGTGACCCTGTTTTCTTTCAACTACCAGTCAATCGGCCCACTGCTACTAAATTGATCAATTTTTACACCATGATTCGCACGCTTGCAACTGAAGCGATGAATCTCGATGCTTACGAAATGGCTGTAAAGATCATCAAAACCGTTGGCATTAGTGAAGATATGACTGAAGACTTGGCGGCTGAAACAGTTAGCCGACGCGAAAATATTCAAGAGTTGGTTAGCGGTATTCATACGTTTTGCGAACAAAAGGTGAATGAAGGCGAAACACAAATTAGTTTAGCTGATTTTCTATCAGAAGTTTCGTTGTTGTCCGATCAGGATTTGGATGCAGAATCATCTGATGACAAGCTAACTCTGATGACGATTCACGCAGCCAAAGGATTGGAGTTTCGCAACGTTTTCATTGTGGGGATGGAAGAGGAGCTTTTCCCATCAGGTTACGTTTCATCCGAGCGGGAACTGGAAGAAGAACGTCGATTATTTTATGTTGCGGTGACTCGTGCCGAAGAGCGATGCTTCATCAGCTATGCCCGCAGTCGATTTCGCAACGGACAATTGAATTTCACGAATCCAAGTCGCTTCTTATCCGATATTGATCAAAATTTACTCGATCTTCCTGCCGATTTTCGAAAAGCCATGCCTACGCCTGCATTCTTGCCAAACAGACGCGAAGAGGAAGTGTTTGAGAAGAAAACTTCTTACGAAGAATCCGGTGTGCCAATCAAAACCACACAACCCTCTCCTACCTCATCGTGGAAAAAATTGACTTCTTCATCGACTCAAATGACAAACAATTCAGAAACATCGATCCAGTCAGGTGGTGGTATTGCGGTTGGAAACAACGTGTTTCACGAGAAATTCGGGCAAGGTGTTGTTGTCTCATTACAACAGATGGACGGCAATTGGAAAGCAAACATCGATTTTGGCAACAACGGAAACCGTGCACTGCTTTTGAAATACGCTAAATTGGTGATTCTAAAATAATACGTTACACATAGTTACAACAAGCGCCACCCAAGCGTGATGAAAATACCGTGTCCATCGTTGCTCGCGTTAAAGGTCTGATTATTCAACGTAAACGAGGTTGAAGGCGCAAAATAATCGCAATACTGTACGTCAATACTTAGGGCAAGAATATCGACACCGGCGCCAATTTCCCATCCCCAGTTGCCACTTTTCACTTGTTGCGTAAGCGATGAACTGAATGTGCCCCAATCATTGCTTTTCGTTAATGATGAGCCGGAATTCAAGATAAATCTCGGGCCGGTAGTTACATGTAAATTCATCACTTTTAAATCAATTAGTTTGTAGCCCAGCAACAATGGCACTTCAACTGTACGTGATTTAAACGAACTTTGAAGTGGCGTATTATCAATATAGACCGTTTGCGTGCTGTTTTTGAAATTAAACAACAATTCCGGCTGCAAATAGATACTTTTTGCTCCGATGCGCATCCATCCTCCCAACTGATAGCCATTGGCAAAACCTGATTTCAGCTCATTTACAACATTGTCAGCAAGATTCATATTCTTAAACTGATTGTACCCAGAAGCGGCTTCATACCCTGCTTTTACGCCAAAACTAAAAATTTGAGCCACTAAAAGCTGTCCTGTAAAAAGCCATAAACTTAAAGCAATAATTTTCTTCATACAAAAGTGTTTGTTATCAAAGGTCGTATGGAACTCACATAATTTACTTTAACTCAAAGGTTTTGAAAAGGTTGTAACCCCAAAGACTGTTTTGTATTTTCAAAGATAGATATAACCCAATCCAATTCTATCGTTTTTTTCTTATTTAACGCTACAAACTCAAGTTATCCATTCCATTACATCGGCATAGAGCGAATCCATAAACCAATAAAGCTAATAAAATAAGCAAAGACAGCATCTATCCTGTTGTTATATTAAGCTCATTGTGAATCATTTAGTTAATCGTAAATCATTGATTTTTTTTCATTTCCAAATTGGATCATCTTCAAAATAGCTGAACACGATTCACCAAATGACTTTTTGCAGGTTGGCACTGATAAGAATTGCCATTTTGTCAGGTGAGAGGCTTTGGCATTTTTTTTGATATAGAATTGCCACAAGCCACGACATTCTTTGTCGAGGGATGCTTATATCAAATTTTCAATCTAAAATTAGAATAATCGATGAAAGGTAACATTGGAGTAACGTCGGATAACATTTTTCCGATTATCAAAAAGTTTTTATACAGTGATCACGAAATCTTTTTACGTGAATTGGTGTCGAATGCCGTTGACGCAACACAAAAGTTGAAAACCTTAGCTTCTGTAGGTGAGTTTAAAGGCGAGTTGGGCGATCTGACGGTTCGGGTCAGTGTGAACAAAAAGAAGAAAACCATTACAGTGACTGATCGTGGCATCGGGATGACGGCTGATGAGATTGAGAAATACATTAATCAAATCGCTTTCTCAGGCGCCGAAGAGTTTTTAGATAAATACAAAGACGATGCGAATGCTATCATTGGTCATTTTGGACTTGGGTTTTATTCGGCTTTCATGGTATCGAAAGAAGTTGAAATTCAAACACTCTCGTATAAAGAAGGCTCCAAAGCTGCACGGTGGGTGTGCGATGGAAATCCCGAATACCAATTAGACGAGATGGATAAAACGGAAAGAGGTACTTCCATCGTTTTGCACATTGACGATGACAACAAAGACTTTTTAGAAGAAGCGAAAATCACGGAGTTACTGACGAAATATTGCAAGTTTCTACCGATTCCGATTGCTTTTGGCAAAAAGAAAGAGTGGAAGGATGGGAAAGATGTTGAGACGGACGAAGATAACGTCATCAATGATACAACTCCGGCCTGGACGCGTAAACCTTCCGAACTCACAGAAGAAGACTACAACAAGTTCTACCGCGATCTGTATCCGATGAGTGAAGATCCCTTGTTTTCGATTCATTTGAATGTGGATTATCCGTTCAACTTGACGGGAATTCTTTATTTTCCTAAAGTGAAAAACAACATTGAATTGCAACGGAATAAAATTCAACTCTATTGCAATCAGGTATTTGTGACCGATGCCGTGGAAGGAATCGTTCCTGACTTTCTGACTTTGTTGCACGGGGTGATTGACTCTCCCGATATTCCCCTCAATGTTTCGCGCAGTTACTTGCAAAGCGACTCGAACGTAAAGAAGATATCGAGCCATATTACTAAAAAGGTTGCCGATCGTCTGCAGGATATTTTTAAGAATGACCGCGCTCAATTTGAAGCAAAATGGGATAGTCTGCGGTTGTTTATTGTCTATGGCATGTTGACGGATGAGAAATTCTACGAGCGCGCCGAGAAATTTGTGCTTTTCAAAAACACGGAACAAAAATGTTTCACCTTCGACGAGTACAAAACGTTGATCAAAGAAAATCAAACCGACAAAGAAGGTTCGTTGATCTATTTATATGCCAACGATGTGGAAAATCAACACAGTTATATCGAAGCGGCTCGTAACAAAGGGTACGATGTTTTGTTGATGGATGGCCAATTGGATATTCACTGGGTGAGTCAGTTGGAACAGAAGTTTGAAAAGAGCCGCTTTGT
>DAHXOX010000011.1 GCA_027364655.1 Paludibacter sp.
TTATACTTTGTTCTATGAAAAAGGATTAAGTCTTTTGAAACCAAAAGGAACGCTAACATACATTACTTCAAATACATGGATGCGAACCAATTTTGGGGAAGGGTTACGTGAGTTTTTTATAACCGATTCAAACCCCGAAATACTTTTGAACTTTGAGGACACACGAATATTCCCCACAGCTACTGTGGAAGTTAATATCATGGTAACAAAAAAAGAGAGCTGGAACAACAATTTAACAGCAGTGGCAATAAAAGGTGATTATTTGCCAGGCAATTCAATTAATGATTATCTGACAAATAAGTGCATAGTCCTTTACGATTTAGACAAAGAAAGTTGGATAATTGTTGATAATGATGATTTTGAAATAAAGAAGCAAATTGAAAAACACGGAATCCCTTTAAAAGAATGGGATGTTCAAATAAATTTTGGGTTTAAAACAGGTTTCAATGAACCATTTTTTATTGATGCTGAAAAAAGGATAGAGTTAATAACCCAAGACAAAAAAAGTGAAGAAATTATCAAGCCGTTATTAAGAGGAAGAGATATTAAAAAATATACCTACAAATTTAACAATGAATATGTTATATGGACTCATAATGGTGTAAAAGGAAATAAAAGCAATAATTATTTATCAATACCACGGATTGATGTAGAAAATGATTACAAGATAATTTATAATCATCTTTTGAAATTTAAAGATGGAAATTCAGCTTTGATAGTAAAAAACGATGATGGAACTTTCAAATCATTAGAAGACCGAGCCGATCAAGGGGATCATTGGTCAAATTTACGCGATTGTGCTTTTATTGATTATTTTGAGAAACCAAAATTAATTTGGTTGGGTATCTCTGACAAACCTGCGTTTGCATATGATGAAAAACATTATATAACTGCTCCTGCTAATTTTCTTTCAGGCAATAATCTAAAATATCTTCTTGTTTTGCTAAATTCAAAGATAATTGAATGGCATTTGGATAAAATAACTTCATCAACAGGACAAGGTACAAATCAATGGAAAAAAATTTATGTAGAGCAGTTACCAATTCCAAAGTTAAATGAAACACAAAGGATGCCATTTGAAACAATGGCTGAATACTTGATTTTACTTAACAACCCAAACACTCCACAAATATTAGAATATGCATCCAACGAAATTATAAGCCAAAATATTGAGGAAATGACTAACATGATGGTTTACGAGTTGTACTTTGAGGAACACATGAAAGAAAAGGAAATTGATGTATTGCAATTTGTCAACTTTCCTGATATTTCAAAAATGGAAACCTTTGAAAATAAGCGGGATGCCATACAAAAAATTCACTATTGGCTAAAAGAGAAGGATAACCCGATACGAAACAGGATTTTGGTATCGGAAAGCCGCAGTTCGATAATAAAACGCATTAATCAAAGCACGCATTAATTATGGCAAAAAAAGCAAAACCGGCAAGTGAAGGCTTTACTGAGATACTGCTTTATACCACGCCCAATGGCAAGGTAAAGGTGGAAATATATTTGCAAAACGAAACCATCTGGCTTACCCAACAAAAAATAGCCGATTTGTTTGGGGTAGATAGAACTGTGGTAACGAAGCATTTGGCAAACATCTATGCGTCAAATGAATTGAACAAAGAAGCAACATGTGCAAAAATTGCACAAGTTCAATCAGAGGGTGACAGAACAGTAAACAGGCAAATTGAATTTTATAATCTCGATGCAATCATTTCGGTAGGTTATCGTGTAAATAGCCGTCAGGCAACAGCTTTTCGGATATGGGCTACCGAACGCTTGAAAGAGTATATCATCAAAGGGTTTACTATGGATGATGAGCGGCTGAAAAATCCGAACAACATTTTTGGCAAAGATTATTTTGAAGAACAGCTTGCCCGCATTCGTGATATCAGAAGCAGCGAAAGGCGGTTTTATCAAAAAATTACCGACATTTATTCGCAGTGCAGTGCCGACTACAACAACGAAACCGACATTACCCAAAAATTCTTTGCAACCGTTCAAAATAAATTGCACTGGGCAATAACAGGGCAAACTGCTGCCGAAATCATTGCCGCGAGAGTTGATAGCACAAAACAAAACATGGGTTTAACCACTTGGAAGAATGCACCAAAAGGAAGCATCAGGAAAACAGATGTGGCCATTGCGAAAAATTATTTGAATGAAAAAGAATTAGACGGTTTGAACCGTATCGTTAGCATGTATTTGGATTATGCAGAAAGTCAGGCAAAAAAAGGTGTAATCATGTATATGAAAGACTGGGTTGAAAAATTAGATGCCTTCCTGAAGTTTAATGAGGAGGCAGTTTTGAAACATCAGGGTAAAGTATCACATGAAGTAGCTATTGCGCTTGCCGAAGATGAATTTGAAAAATATCGGATTGTACAAGACAAACGCATTGAATCGGATTTTGATATTGAAATAAAAAAAAGAAATGAGAATCAAGAATTGTAATTAGTTTAACAAAAGACTTTAAAAATAATAGGTTACAAAGACAGCAAAATTTCCATTACGACATTGAGATTCCATTGTTTAAGACAGAATTAGAAAAAGCTATAAAAACTGTTGAGGAATTGGCAAATGATACAGGAATTAACATATAGCCAGCCCAATTTGCAAGCACATTGCCAAAGCCCCACGAGCCAGCGATCTAACCAAAGCTTTGTCAAAGAGCTTGCAAAGCTAACGCACGGACAGAAAGTCAATGCGGCAAAAATGAAAGAAAAATAACGAGAAAAATGAACAACGAAACGCTAACAAGCGGCATAAAACATTGGAGTTTAAGTGGTCATTTGAGCGTTCTGCCCCTCGCTGCTGCACGATTGTATCGTGTGGCAAATAAAGTAGCAAGCAAACCTATGCAGATAGAAAAATACTATGAGTAGAAATTATAAATTTCATAATCCCATAGGAGTATATTTTGTAAGTTTTGCAGTTGTTGAATGGATAGATGTATTTACAAGAAATGAATAAAAGGATATTGTGTTGATTTAAGGGTGCTGCCACACGATACAATCGTGCAGCAGCAGGGGTTTAATAAAGGACACACGAAGAAACTCAAACAGACTATGATTTAGCCTATAAGCTAAAGGTGCTTTAGTCGGTAAGCTAAAGGTGCTTTAGTAAAGAGGCACAAGGACGTTGTGATAATGAAGGCGGCATGGCAATTATTCTCACCAGCTATCGCGCTTCCATTCCTTTTTATGCTATCTTTGCGTTACATCAAAGAAAGGCGTATTTCTCATCCATTAAATTCATAACAACATGATTGATCACGATGCACTTTTGAAAATCTCGTACGGGATCTATGTAGTTTGCTCGGGCAACTCCAAAAAAGGGAATGGGTTTATATCCAATTCCGTGATGCAGGTAACTTCCGATCCGGCGCAAGTGGCAGTCACATGCAATAAAAAGAACTTCTCCGCCGACGTGATTGCACGCAGCGGCATGCTATCCATCTCCATTCTTCCGCAAACGGCATCGCCCGATGTAATCAGCACGTTTGGCTACAAAAGCGGTCGCGATGTCGACAAGCTGAAAAGTTTCAACGTGCGCTATGGTCTTAACGACGTGCCGGTGTTACTCACCGATGCCATCGCCACCCTCGAATGCACGGTGAAGGCAACATTCGACGCGGGTACTCACCTGTTATTTATCTGCGAAGTGGAACAAACCACCATGATTGACAACACATTGGAGCCAATCACGTACGACTATTACCGCAAGGTAAAGAAAGGCGTTTCGCCTGCCAACGCCCCCACCTATGTGGATGAATCGAAAAAACAACAACCTGCCGTCACAGCCGAAAACTACCGATGCTCAGTGTGCGGCTATGTGTATGAAGATGCCGACAACGACACCCCATTCAGCGCCCTCGACGACGAATGGGTATGTCCGGTTTGCGGTGCTACCAAAGAGATGTTCGAAAAGATATAGTTCTATCTCCTTAAAGCGCTTATTTACCAATTGCAAATCAAAAACTTCGCAAAACCATTACAAGAAGCACAAACCGGATGCAAGTAGCATTCCCATCGCGCATACTCTCATTGTTCGGTGTCGTGTGCTTCAATGTGGGACTGAAACGGTTCAGATGGTTTTAATCAGAACAAATGACTTCCAACAATTCAACTATGGAAAAGAAGGCGGTGGAAACACCCTTGATGAAACAATATTACCAGATCAAAGCCAAACATCCGGATGCAATCCTGCTTTTCCGTGTAGGCGATTTCTACGAAACCTTCTCGGACGATGCGATAAAAGCTTCTGAGATTCTGGGCATCACGCTGACACGACGCGCCAACGGATCGGCACAGTTTGTCGAGTTGGCCGGCTTTCCACATCACGCATTAGACACCTACCTGCCAAAATTGGTGCGTGCCGGCATGCGTGTGGCCGTTTGCGACCAGCTCGAAGACCCTAAACTGACTAAAAACATCGTGAAACGAGGCATCACCGAAGTGGTTACACCCGGTGTCTCTATCAACGACAATGTACTGAATCACAAAGAAAACAACTTCTTAGCCAGTGTTTTCATCAACCACAAACAAGCCGGCGTGGCATTTCTCGACATCTCAACCGGTGAGTTTCTAACAGCCGAAGGCTCTTTGGAATATGTGGACAAATTGCTGAACAGCTTCTCGCCTAAAGAAGTACTCCACGAACGCAATCAACGGCAAGCCTTTACAGAAGCATTTGGCTCCAAGTTCTTCACCTACGAACAGGAAGACTGGATTTACACTTCGGATGCAGCACACGACCGGCTGCTCAAACATTTTGAAACCGTGAACCTGAAAGGATTCGGCGTCGAAAATCTGACCAACGGCATTATCGCTGCCGGCGCCATTCTCCATTATCTCGACCACACACAACACCTCCACAACGGACATATCACCCATTTGGCACGCATTGAAGAAGAACGTTTCGTTTGGCTCGACCGTTTTACGGTGCGGAACTTGGAGCTTTTCTCAGGTCAACACGAAGGAGCAGCATCGCTTGCCGAAATATTGGATAAAACGGTTACGCCCATGGGAGGACGCTTGCTGAAACGATGGATATCGTTCCCCTTAAAACAAATTCAACCTATCGAGGAACGCCTGTCGGTTGTCGAACATTTATTCAAAGACACTGAATTAAAAACATTGCTTCAGGAGCAACTGCCATTGGTTGGAGATTTAGAACGCATTGTGTCGAAAATTGCCGTAGGGCGCGTCACACCACGCGAAGTGCGACAATTGCACGTTGCCTTGTCTGTGGTTCAACCCATTAAAACAGCCTGTTTGGAAACAGACAACAGCACGCTGCACAAGATTGGCGAACAACTCAATCCTTGCATCACGATGCGCGAACGCATCGAGCGTGAAATAAACGACGACCCACCCAACGCCATCAACCGAGGCGGCATCATTCGTGCAGGCATCAGCGCCACGTTGGACGAGTTGCGCACCATTGCTTATTCCGGCAAAGATTATTTGTTGCAAATTCAACAGCGCGAAAGCGAAGCAACCAATATTCCCAGTCTGAAGATCAGTTTCAACAACGTGTTCGGGTATTACATCGAAGTGCGAAACACCCACAAAGACAAAGTGCCCGATACCTGGATACGCAAACAAACATTAGTTAATGCCGAACGCTACATCACCCAAGAGTTGAAAGAATATGAAGAAAAGATTCTGGGCGCCGAAGACAAGATTCTTTCGCTCGAATCACAATTGTTCAACGAATTGGTCATTGCTTTAACCGACTATATCACCGCTTTTCAACTTAATGCCAACTTATTGGCACAACTCGATTGCCTGCTTTCGTTTCAGAAGATTGCCGTACAAAATCACTATGTTCGCCCCCAATTGAACGACGGATACGCCATCGACATCAAACAAGGCCGCCACCCGGTTATTGAAAAACAACTGCCGGTAGGCGAACCGTACATTGCCAACGATCTTTATTTAGACAAGGAAAATCAGCAAATTATCATCCTGACAGGCCCAAATATGGCAGGTAAATCAGCCTTTCTACGACAAACTGCGCTCATCGTTCTTATGGCGCAAATTGGCAGTTTCGTGCCCGCCGAAAGTGCGGACATCGGTATCGTGGACAAGATATTTACCCGCGTAGGAGCCAGCGACAACATTTCGCTCGGCGAATCGACCTTTATGGTTGAAATGAATGAAGCCGCCAGCATCCTCAACAATTTATCCGATCGCAGCCTCATCCTGTTCGATGAATTAGGCCGCGGCACCAGCACCTACGACGGCATTTCCATTGCATGGGCAATTGTTGAATACATTCACGAACATCTCACCGCAAAAGCCAAAACCCTCTTTGCCACCCACTACCACGAACTCAACGAAATGGAGAAATCGTTCGTTCATATTAGAAATTTCAACGTTTCGGTGAAAGAAGTGGATAAGAAGGTGCTTTTTATGCGTAAATTAGTAGCCGGCGGAAGCGAACACAGCTTTGGTATTCATGTGGCGAAGATGGCAGGGATGCCTCAAAGTATCGTAAAACGAGCTAACGAAATACTTGCACAACTCGAAACAGACAACCGAAAATCAGGCATTGCCAAGCCAATAGGCGATATCGCCGCCTCGCGCGAAGGCATTCAGATGAGTTTTTTTCAATTGGACGATCCTGTTTTAAAACAAATTCGTGATGAGATCAAAAATGCCGACATCAACAATCTCACACCGGTACAAGCGCTTAACAAACTAAACGAAATAAAGAAGATTATCACAGGGAAATAAATTTCTTCCCGAACAATGCAACCGCGATGGTTGACAATTCTTTATTATGAAACCAATCCGTGCCTATTACCCTATCCTGAAATGGACTGTTTTGATCCTTTCCTACGGATTTTTAGCCTACAAAATCGTGGAGTTCATACATAGTCCTGCCTCAAAAACCGATTGGTTTAATCTTTCATGGCATCGATGGGGCTGGCTCTTAGTCACGTTGGCATTACTTCCGGTCAACTTGGGTATTGAAGCCGTAAAATGGCGTTTTTTGATCAGTAAAGTTGAATTAATTTCTTTTGCAACAGCGTTTAAATCGCTTTTCAGCGGCTTGGCTACTGCATTTTTCACACCTAATCGCATTGGAGAATATCCAGGGCGCGTGGTTTATTTGCAATCGGGCAATCGTTGGAAAGGAATCACCTTCGGGTTAATCGGCACAATGGCACAAAGCATCACGCTGCTCTCGTTCGGACTGCTCTCGTTTTGGTTACTGATGGTACACAATCCATTTGAAAACCTGCGAAACGACACCATGCGCACCATCATTTTTGCCACAGCGACGGCGCTATCTTTCGCTATCTATTTATCATTACCCAAATTGGTATGGGTTCTGCGCCATTTTAAAATACATACTAAAATAATGATCTGGTTACGATGGTTAACCTTGTTTCGTACGCGCGAATTAGCCCTCATTCTCTTGCTCGCCATATCGCGCTACCTCATTTTTTGTGTTCAATTCTATTTTATGCTCCTATTTTGCGATATCCATATTCCTTTCTTGCATGGAATGATCGCCATTGCAGCCTACTATCTGTTTATTACGTTTACGCCTTCCATCTCATTTTCTGAAGCAGCTATTCGCGGCTCCTACGCCGTGATGTTTATCGGGCTTTTTACGGCAAATGCCATCGCCGCTGCCACAGCCGGCGTGTTAATATGGTTCATCAACGCGGTGATCCCTATGATTATCGGATCAATTTTCTTTTCGAAAACAAAACTTTAACATCCTGTCTTCCATTGCTTTATTCATAAAAAACCAAGTTTAGAAGTGCCATATTATCTCTTTTTTCAAGCCCTTTTTATTTTGCAAAAAAACAGTATCTTTGCTTCGTTTCATAAAGAATCACAACAGCTTCTATCATCTAACCAACCATTATGAAAAAACTGCTACTCTTAGTGATGTACTTCTTTCTGCTGCATCACACCCAGCTACTCGCTGTGTCTGCATATCCCTGGCCGGTTGTTATTACGCAACCCGATGGTAGTAAAGTGACTGTCATCCAGAAAGGGGATGAATACATGCACTGGTTAGAAAGCACTGATGGCAGAACATTGGTACGCAACAGCAAAGGATTTATCACCTACGCCACCCTGAATCAACAGGGCAACATCGTCTCTTCACAAGTAGTTGCACACAACGTGACGCAACGCACTGCGGCTGAAAGCCAGTTTCTAAGTACTCAACCACAAAAGGTTTTCTACAGTACAACACAAGTGAACGCCATTATGAAAGCGGCTAACGTACAAAGGGCTCAAGCGCTTCAGGCAGCCCCAACTCCCACAGGAAACATTAAAATTTTAGTCGTCTTAATGGGCTACCCTGATACAACCTTTGTCATAACAAATCCTGCTTATAACAATTTATTCAATCAACCGGGCTACAATGTCAATAACTCGCAAGGATCTGTTCATGACTATTTTACGGATAATTCTTACAATAAAATATCGATGAATTTCGACGTATATGGCCCCTATACGAGTAAAAATCCATATAGTTATTATGGCACAGATACCGGCATAGCCGGAACCGATCAATATCCCGACTCGTTAGTGTATGAAGCCATTGTCGCTGTGCATAATGCAGATTCATCATTTGATTTTTCACAATATGCAGGAATTCATGTGGTTTTTGCCGGGCATGGCCAAGAATTCTCAGGTGTTAAGAGTAGCGCTATCTGGTCGCACGAAGGCTATATTAAGCCACCCAGTTATTGCTCTATTACACACTATGCCATGACACCCGAATTTTACGGGAATTACAACATTGCGCCAACTATCAATAGCATTGGCGTTGTGTGCCATGAATTAACGCATGTACTTGGAGCGCCTGATTTTTATGACACCAATTACAATAACACAGGTGACGGATCATACATAGGGACTGGCGTTTGGGATTTAATGGGAGCTGGCAACTGGAATTATCTTGGCAACAATAATAGCGGAACTTGCCCTGCCGACATTAACATGTATCAGAAAATCCAATTCGGTTGGGTAACGCCGACAGCGCTTAACGCTACACAACAAATCACCAATATGCCTAATTCGGAGCAAAATGGCGTTGCTTACGTTGTAAGAACGGCTACCCAAAATGAACGCTTCATCTTGGAGAACCGACAACAAATAGGATTTGACTCGGCGGTCCCAGGCCATGGATTGCTGATTTATCATGCTGCACAAGATGTGAACGATATTTTTTATGATATCAACATCACCCATCCGCAAAAAATGTATCCGGTGTGTGCCTCTGCCACCTCCTCAGTACCTTCGGCAATTGTAGCATCGTATGGAAGTATTAATTCAAGCGGCTGTCCCTTCCCAGGTGCTTCCAGCAAAACATCCTTTACCAATCTTTCCACACCCGCTCTTTTAGCATGGGATGGAAGTTACAACAACACACCGATCACGAATATCACAGAAGACAATACACAACATACCATTTCTTTTCAATTTATGAATGG
>DAHXOX010000018.1 GCA_027364655.1 Paludibacter sp.
TGGCAAAGCTGGATATTAGCTCTATCAGGCAAGGGTCACTGGCGCAAATCGGGTTGTCCGCAAACGCACCAAGCGCTTAACAATAAGTGGTTTGACGAAGTAGGTTTATATAACCTTACATTAAATTACGAGAAGTTAAACAATTAGAAGAAACCGCCGTGTGCGAAAGCATGCACGGTGGTGTGAGAGGGCGGGGGAGTAATCCCCCTACCTACTCGATTGGTAAATAATTCAATAAGACGACAAAAAGTCGTCCTTCGATGGCTGAATGTAAGTTTTCGCTCCTTACCTTATCCTTCCTTCGGGCATCTTTGCCAATAGAACTTTTTTATCGGGTTATCGGATGTACACGTTCAAAACAGAATCGCTAACAGAAGTGCCTTGAAATGGAGTTTATCCCTAAATTTCTTTCCGCAAACGGAATAAATTGCAAGAGAGAAAGCTTTTTATTGCCTTTGCAATTGACAGTTGACAATGAAGTTGCAGATTAACTATCAACTCGCAGAGTTGAACAATACAGGATTTATAGCAACGACAAGAGTATAAATCAAGATAACCCAATTACAAAGGCAGCTCCGAAAGCAGATGCTGTAATGCTAAAAGTTGCTGCTAATAAAACGTACCGTAGAACAAATAAAACAAGAAGAATGTTTGGAAAGTACAAAAATTATAGTGCCCTTTGAAGCGATTCTCAATGAATGGGTGACTCCGAGTCACCCGTTAGTAGGTACATTAAGCAAGGAATTTTTAGATGAAAACTTTCAGACCATCCTGTTTACTCACTCTGGTTGCAAATCTGACAGGAAAGGTATAAATAATTCAGAATCTGCTTCTGCAAAATTTAATTGATCATGACTAACAGAGATGAATTGAGAACAATTGGCCTGTTTAATGATAGTTTCCCTCCAATAATGGATGGAGTATCACTTACTACTCAACGTTATGCATATTGGTTGCAAAAAAAGAATCAACCGGTTTGTGTCATAACTACAAAATCGCCTAACTTTACTGATAATGAACCTTTTCCAATATATCGATATTCATCAATATCCGTTTTTGGACGAAAACCGTACATGTTTGGATTACCCAATATTGATCTTTCTTTTAAAACCAGAATCGATAAAGTTTCTTTTGGTTTAGTTCACGCTCATTGTCCTTTTAGTTCTGGTAACATCGCATTGCGAATTTCCAAAGGGCAAAAAGTGCCTTTTGTAGCTACTTTTCATTCAAAATATCGGGATGATTTTGAGAGATCAGTACATAATAAACAGATTGCCAAATTGATGGTAAAAGAAATCATTCGTTTCTACGAAAAAGCCGATGAAGTATGGATTTCACAACCATCAGTTGAGGAAACCATCAGAGAATATGGTTTCAAAGGAAAAAATTGAAATAGTACCTCTCGGAAATGATTTTACTAACATCGAGTCCAAAGAATTTATTAAAAACCAAGCTCGTAAAGACTTGCAAATTCCAGATAATGAAGTTATTTTTCTTTTTGTCGGGCAAATAATATGGGAGAAAAATATTCGCATGTTAGTTGAATCACTGGCATTGATTAATGGCTTTCCATTTAAAATGTATTTTATTGGAATTGGCTATGCTACGGATGATTTAAAACAATTGGTTAATCAATTGGGATTAAATGACAAGGTTAAATTTGATGGCGATGATTCATCGTCCACTTTTTCATGGAACGCGTCCCGAGGAAACTGCCGATAAGGCTGTGTCGCGAATAGTGGATATCGATCACGAAAGCATCTGGATATCCTATTGTCCAATGCCTATAAAGGGGCAGGATTTACTACACCTTGGTTTATTTAATTCACATCATCGGCTTGCTACGCCGGTTTCTCCATGGGAACGGCTCAAAATAGGAGGAGGTACTCCGCCTATTCTTACGCAGCACGGCTGGCTGATTATTTACCATGGCGTGAGTGAGGTTTCCGATAAGAAAAGTGAAGACAATCATCTACGTTACTCGGCTGGAGTGATGATTCTCTCCAAAGAGCATCCGCGCATCATTCATTATCGTTCAGTGAAACCTGTTCTAAATCCGATTATGCCGGAAGAACGTCACGGCATAGTGCCAAACGTTGTGTTTCCTACAGGGATTGATCGACGCGATGATCTGGGAACGCCCAATCGTTTCGATGTTTATTATGGTATGGCAGACAAACGAATTGGTGTGGCACGTCTTGATTTGCCCGATATCTTGCCTCAGGAAGGTGTCGCCGATTCACCGAATAAGAAAGTGTAATGAAAAAAGAAGCTTGAAATAAGAGTGGCTATGTAATGTTGAACGACGCTAAAATTAGAATGAAACGAGTTCAACGAGACATGGAAAAACCTTCTCCCAGCTTTGTTTCTGTTTCAGACAGAATAAACACAGCATTTTACGAGAATATGTAGCACTCCATCAATCTCTTAATTGAGGAAAATATATTGTTGATGTTTCATTGCGACACCCCATTCTTCAATGTGTGAATGTTGCAATTATCTTCCTTAATTGTGTAACGCTTTCGCATGTTAAATGACGCACCTTTGTGCTATGAAGATTTCCTTCATAACTAAAACTCAAAACATAATGAAAGCATTCAAATTTATCATCTTAGCGTTGGTATTGCTTCTTGCCGGCACACTGCAAGGGCAAATCTCCTTCAATCTGCATTTTGGTTCGCCTCCACAATGGGGACCGGCAGACCAGCCTGCAGCCCGTTATTATTATCTGCCCGATGTTGAAGCATATTATGACCTTCAAACATCTATGTTTATTTATCTACATAACGGCAGATGGGTTCGTCATTCATATCTTCCTGCCCAATATAGAAATTACGATTTATACAACGGGTATAAAGTAGTAATGACGAACTATCGTGGCAACACGCCTTACACCAATTTTCGTGAATACAGAACGAAATATGCCAGAGGCTATCATGGCCAACCGCAAAGAACTATTCGTGAAAGAGATGGAAGGGGAAATCCACATCAAATGATGCGTCCCAACGAGAGACAGCGTCCAGATAACCATCAAGACAATGGACGACATGGCAATAATAAAAACAATAAAAATGATCATGGAAATGGCAACGATCATGGTCATGGACACGGCAATAACTAATCGGTAAATTTTTTAAAAATTATTCTCAAATGAAAACAACAATTGTAGCATTTCTATTCCTCCTCACAATGGCAGGAACTAATTTATCAGCCCAACGTGGCAATTATGGCGAAACGTATGGTAATACCTTAAACATCGGTTTAGGAATTGGTGGATATGGTGGATATTACGGATATATTGGGCGTTCAGTGCCTGTAATCAATCTTAACTATGAGTTTGATGTTCTACGGAATTTCACGTTAGCTCCTTCACTTACTTTTCTTACGTATCAAGACAATTATTATCACGAAACCGTGATTCCGATTGCAGTTAAAGGAACTTACTATTTTGATCAATTGCTTAACGCAAACTCTCATTGGGATTTTTATGGAGCAGGCTCGCTTGGGTTCGCCATTGTTTCTTCATCATGGGATAACGGCTATACTGGAGACCGGAGTTATTACCATGGAGGCAGCGCACTGTTCCTTGATTTACATGTAGGCACAGAATATCATATCACGAGAGGAATAGGAATATTTCTTGATCTTTCAACCGGCGTTTCAACCGTTGGGATTGCATTTCATGGATTATAAACAAACAAACAACAAACAAACAAAATGGAAACAAAGGCATTGAATTCTCTTATAAAAAAAATTGGTGTAGCTTTTTTCGCGCTCATCATTGCCGTTACAGTTGATTCGTGCGCCACAAAAGCAATGTTCTTAACGTCGTCCATCGTTCCGGCAGCACAAGGCTTTGTCAAAGTAAAAAAAGACAAGAACCACAATTATGCCATTCAAATCAACATATACAACTTGGCAGAGGTCGATAGGCTGCAACC
>DAHXOX010000035.1 GCA_027364655.1 Paludibacter sp.
TGGATGATGGATTTTACCGAAGCCATGCTCGAATACATCTGCATGGAAGTGAACGGTACCACTGAAGTCCCTGTCGGCAATACCACCATCAGTTTCAAGCGTCCGTTTAAGCGCATCAGCATGATTGATGCCATTAAAGAACATACCGGCATCGACATCAATGGAATGGATGAACCACAACTTCGTGAAGTGTGTAACCGCCTGCATATCGAAATAAATGAGACCATGGGCAAAGGGAAGCTAATTGATGAGATTTTTGGCGAAAAATGCGAAGGTACCTATATTCAACCTACTTTTATCACCGACTACCCTATTGAGATGTCGCCGTTGTGTAAACGACACAGAAACAACCCTGAACTGACCGAACGCTTTGAGTTGATGATCAATGGCAAAGAATTGGCAAACGCCTACTCGGAATTGAACGACCCAATCGATCAACGTACCCGTTTCGAAGAACAGCTTAAACTGAGTGAAAAAGGTGACGACGAAGCCATGTTTATCGATCAGGATTTTCTTCGAGCCTTGGAATATGGCATGCCTCCGACTTCCGGCATGGGTATCGGTATGGATCGCTTAGTAATGATTTTGACCAATCAACAAGCCATTCAGGAAGTATTACTCTTCCCGCAAATGCGTCCGGAAAAAACACAACGGAGGGATTCCAAAGAGACTTTCACAACCATCGGCATTCCAGAAACATGGGTCGATGCGTTCTACAGTATGAATCTCCTGACCGTTGAATCATTACGCCCTTTGAATCCTAACAAATTGCATCAAGAACTTTGTGGATTCAACAAAAAGAACAAATTAGGACTGCAAAATCCTACGCTCGAAGAGGTAAATCAATGGCTGCAATCCTCCAATCAGAAATAAATCATGCAAAAACGCATTACAAAGGAAGAACAACCAAAAGCGGAAGCATATAAACCCGTTAAAGTTGGGGTATGCGGCGGAGGAAGCTGGGCAACAGCCATTGCAAAAATATTGCTCAGTACTCAGGATACCATTTATTGGTATATGCGGCGTCAAGATCAAATTGATGAATTCAAACGTAGCAGTAAAAATCCATCCTACCTCACAGGCTTGAAATTTGACATCGATCGCATCGTTTTTACCAATAAAATCAATGAGTTAGTTAAACAAGTCGACACCATTATTTTTGCTACGCCTTCGCCCTTTCTAAAACAACATTTGAAAAAATTGCGTGTGCCTCTCAAAGATAAAATGATTATATCGGCAATCAAAGGCATTGTGCCTGACGAAAACTTAATCATCACTGATTATTTTCAGCAATTCTACAATGTTCCCTTCGAAAACTTAGCCGTTTTAGCCGGTCCGTGTCATGCGGAAGAAGTGGCATTGGAGCGCCTTTCATACCTGACAATTGCTTGTAGTAATCGCGAAAAAGCACGGGCACTGACGCCGCTCTTTACCAATAATTTTATCCGCACCAGCATCACCGATGATGTAGTAGGCATTGAATACGCCACAGTATTGAAGAATGTATATGCCATTGCTGCAGGAATATGTCATGGATTAAAATATGGCGATAACTTTCAGGCTGTCCTCATCTCAAACGCCATTCAGGAGATGCAACGTTTCAGCAGCGCCGTACACCCTTTGCCGCGCAGCATCAACGAATCCGCCTATCTGGGCGATTTATTAGTGACGGGATACTCTAAATTCAGTCGAAATCGCACCTTTGGCAACATGATCGGGAAAGGATATTCGGTAAAAACTGCACAGATAGAAATGGAAATGATTGCCGAAGGGTATTATGGCGTAAAATGTATCAAAGAAATCAACGAAAATTATCACGTAAACATGCCGATTATGGATGTTGTTTATAACATTCTATACAACCGAGCATCACCTATTCTGCAAATCAGAGCACTTACCAAACTGATGAGATAAAAAGTAGTAATCAGTAAAATAGAAGTTAGAGAAGTTAATGAAGACATAAAAGCAAAACTCCACAATCCTACATCTTATTGAATTCCAATTAGTTCATTATATGATAAAATGAAAACTAACCTACACATTAAAAACAAAATAATCAGATGAAAACTATCAAACTGAACATTGACAAAACAAGCAGTTTTGTATCGAAAGAAGTCATTTACAGTTATGAAGAACAAGCGAACTCAGCAAACGACATGTTGCACGAAGGCACCGGCACCGGAAACGATTTTCTGGGATGGCTTCATTTACCATCGTCGATGAGCGAAGAAGAGATTGCCGATTTGGAAGCAACCGCCAAAACCTTACGAGAACATTGCGAAGTAGTTGTTGTCATCGGCATCGGAGGAAGTTATTTAGGAGCAAAAGCCGTGATCGATGCTTTATCCAACAGTTTTGAGGCTCAAAAGGCTTCGCACAAAAATCCGTTGATGGTTTATGCCGGACACAATATCGGCGAAGATTATCTGTTTGAATTGCAAGAGTTTTTGAAAACAAAGAAGTTCGGTATCATTTCCATCTCCAAATCAGGAACGACAACCGAACCGGCATTGGCTTTCCGTTTGCTCAGATCACAATTAGAAGCACAACAAGGCAAAGCAGCTGCCCAAAAATTGATCGTAGCCGTTACAGATAAAGCCAGAGGCGCTTTGCGCACGTTAGCCACACAAGAAGGTTACAAGACATTTGTCATCGAAGATAGCGTTGGCGGCCGTTATTCGGTGCTCACACCGGTCGGCTTGCTACCTATCGCTGTGGCAGGTTTCAGCATTCGCGACTTGCTTGCCGGCGCCATGCACATGGAAACTATTTGCGGCACCACTACCCCATTTGATCAAAATCCGGCAGCGCTCTATGCCGCTACTCGCAACGCACTTTATCAAGGTGGCAAGAAGATTGAAATATTAGTCAACTTCCATCCAAAATTACATTTCATCGGTGAATGGTGGAAACAACTCTACGGCGAAAGTGAAGGCAAAGAACACAAAGGCATTTTCCCTGCAGCCGTTGATTTTACGACAGATCTTCATTCCATGGGTCAATGGATTCAAGAAGGTGAACGCTCTATTTTTGAAACGGTGATTTCTATTCAACAACCTAACCATGAAGTGCGTGTGCCTTCGGATAATGCAAACTTAGATGGTTTGAATTTCTTAGCCGGTAAGCGTGTGGACGAAGTAAACAAGATGGCCGAGTTAGGCACCATGCTGGCGCATGTGGATGGCGGTGTTCCCAACCTGAAAGTGGAACTTCCTGAACTGAACGAACGCTATTTAGGGCAAATGCTCTATTTCTTTGAAAAGGCATGCGGCATCAGCGGTTACATTTTGGGTATCAACCCATTTGATCAACCAGGTGTGGAAGCTTATAAGAAAAATATGTTTGCATTGCTCGAAAAACCAGGTTACGAAGCTGCAACCAAAGCCATCAAAGCAAAATTGTAAATCAAACGAATAACCTTGAAATGTATGCTTCGATAGATTCTATCCGGCTGCATCTCAAGGTTTTTTATTCCAATTGAGCAATTCAAATAAAAAAACATGAAACGAGCCATCTTTCCGGGCACTTTCGATCCTTTCACTATCGGTCATTACGACATTGTGCTGAGAGGATTGGCAATCTTTGATGAAATCGTTATCGGGATTGGCATCAATCAAACAAAACAAACTTTTTTCACGTTGGAGAAACGATTGGAGATGATTCGTCAATCTTTTCAAAACGAGCCTCGCGTTAGCGTGAAAGCGTATGACGATCTGACAATTCATTTTGCTGAACAAGAAAAGGCTGCTTTTATTTTACGGGGAGTTCGTTCAGTGAACGATTTTGAATATGAACGCACCATTGCCGATGCCAACAAGCAATTAAACGGCGTTGAAACAGTGATTCTGAATACCAACCCTGCTTATTCGTTCGTTTCATCCACCGTAGTACGCGATTTACTGCTCTACAAAAAGGATATTACTGCCTTCCTGCCGCCAAACGTAATCCTTTGAAAAGAATACAAAGCAATCAACAAGGAAAATAACAGAAAATCATCGTTACCGAAGAAAACGCGATAACGAGATATTGATTTTGAGAAGGGAGAAATAGCGCAAGTGTTATTTCTTTTCTTCTTCTTTGTCCTTAACCTCTTTTTTTACATCATTTTCAATATCGTTCATGCCGTCTTTGAAGCTTTTGACGCCTTTGCCAAGACCGTGCATGAGTTCAGGAATCTTTTTGCCACCAAACAACAAGAGTACCACCAACGCGATAATGATTAAATGCTCGGAGCTGAGAAACAACAAGGTATGCATAAGAATAGAAATTATGAATGGGTTAAATCAATCGCAAGTAAGAATTGTGGAGCAAAGATACGCCATTTATTCACAACTTGCCTTGCCAGATAAAAATCTTTTTGGAGGGAGAGATGGAAAACTCACGTATTTTTAGTCGGAGCACAAAACTACCAGACGCACGCACCACAGCACCCCTACTCCACTCTTTACAACAAAATTAATGCGTCGTGCAACAAATACAGATACGGTTGCATCTTTAGACAGAAGGAAATGTTTGCATAAGACAAACTGCTACATGTTTTAGAACCTGTGAGTCCACTCCGAAAAAGCCTTTTGTCCTTGAATCTACTATAAAAAACAACATTCATCTCGGAGTGGACTCATGATTTTTCAACAAATACCCACCTCAAAAAAAGACATTATCCCATGAGAACTTTTATGATCGGCTTCGCCCTCCTCTTTTCGTTGTCACTTTATGCCCAAGCTGAAAAAAACTTCATTGACCAAAATTATATCGAAGTAACCGGACACTCCGAGATGGAGATTGCTCCCGATGAGATTTACATGAAAATCTTAGTCAACGAAAAGGATATGAAGGGAAAAACACTTGCAGAAACAGAAAAAAGCATGATAAACAAGTTGCAGGAAATCGGGATTGACGTGACTAAGGATTTAGCCGTGAAAGATGTGAGCAGCAATTTCAAAAACTATTGGATACTGAAAACAGACATCGTGTTGTTGAAAGAGTTTCAACTACGTGTTCATGATGCGAAAACAGCCGGCAGAGTCATTGTTGAACTGCAAAAGTTGGGTATTTCCAATGTCTCCATCGATCATATCGACAACAGTAAGATAGAAGAATTTCGCAGACAGGTGAAGGTAAAAGCCATTCAATCGGCACAAGCAACAGCACAAGCTTTGAGCGAAGCAATTCATCAAACCATTGGGCGCGCCATCTACATTCAGGAACTCAACTACAATCCGTTCAACTACATGCAGGCAAAAACACTAAACATTACGGTGAGAGAAACAGCCGACAACACCTCAGTGGAGCCTGATATCGAGTTTCAAAAGATCAAATTAGACTATTCCATCTTAGTGCGTTTTGAACTAAAATAGAGCGTTTCTGCTGTCATGTTACGTTAGTCCCGAAAAGCGTATTCCAAAGTAGAATAATAGACAGCACGCCAACCACGCCAATGACCTTTGTTCGAGAGGGCGTTGTTATGCCAAAGACTTATAAATTCTCCGCGTACCGCTTTCACTTCATCAATAAGCCGCTTGATCTCTATGACAGCCTCATGAGGAGACAAGTTCATGTAATCATTAAACGAGCCATCCATATAAATCAACGGATAAATAACCATATCAGATTCTTCGTTGCGAAGCAAATCGAAAAAGTTAAATGGAGTGCAAACCGAAGCCCTGAAACCCGGACGTCCTGCATATCCCATCGTGTATTCATGCCCGATGCCCACCTTTTCCAAAGCGCGATAAGTGTCAGGCATTCGAAGAAGCAAATAGTGTTGACGACTATCATTCACAAAGTGATGCAAAACAGCTTCGAGTGATTCTTTCTCTAACGCAATTAACGACAGATCCTTACCTGCGGCAAATGAAGGATGCAGCCCAATGTATCCATTCTGTTCCATTCGGATCAGTAATCGACGAAAGGATTTGTTCGTAAGGGGTAGGTTGCGATCGTACTTTCCACGTTTATCAGCACACAAAATAAAATAGTGCGATTCCATCTTAAACCGTTTATTGAGCATGAAAATAAATCCGTATGTATCGTACGCATCGCGACGCAAACGCAACAACGTCAACATGCGATCAATCATCAACCCAAGTTCACCGTGAAAGAGGTTTTTCGCCATACCGCCAAGATTCACATAAAAACCTTTATGCCTGAATTTGAAAGCATGGTCAATGTCATACGTCGGGGAATATGTAAACTTGCGGGGAGAAAAATCGGAAAACGTTTCGGTGTGAAACATCAATTTCATTAATTCAATGATCCATTGATTGACCAAAGGTTTTCCGATAAAGCCTGCCTGAACAGCCAATGAATTCTTTGGCTGAAAACGGCCAAATTGATCTCTTTGTTCCGACAAATATTCCTCATAACGCGTCATCAAATAAAACGAAGCGGCAAACAGGTCGAAAGGAACCAATGAGCGAGTATCGTCGGTACCAAAAAAAGCAGACGAATCGCGAAATTTGAATAGCTTGATCAATTGCGGTTCAACCGTTTCCTCGAGCAACAACGGATGTTGCCACACCCACGGTTCATCACCGATAGGTTGCGGAGCGTATGAAAATTTAATACCCTCAAAAGATGCAAATTCCGAAACAGAAGCGGTCATCCGGTAATCCGTTTGCAGATAATGACCAAAAAGATATGCGAAAATATATCGAATGCGAGGATTGAAGGTCGGAGTGTAAATGAAGAGTTTCATGGTAAAAGAAAAAGATTAATATTAAAAATCAATGCCTCATGCAAATGTAACATGAAAGGCTCCATCATAAGGTTCAAAATAACCCACTTCAACCGGATAGACACCTAACTGATGCGCTGTGTCCATAAACATATCCACACTATCGGGTTCTACAGCTACCATCAAACCACCGCTTGTTTGCGGATCGCACAGCAATGCTTTTACATCTTCGGTTACAGGCGCTGCTTTATGACCATAGCTGTTGAAATTACGAAACGTGCCGCCGGGCATACATTTTTGTTCAATATAGTAATCAATGCCATCAATGGTTGGAATGTTCCCGACGTTGACCACTGCTTTCAGACCACTGCCCTCTGCCATTTCCAACAAATGGCCTAAAAGACCAAATCCCGTAACATCCGTCATAGCCTTCACACCTGCAAGTTTGGCAAAAGCAGCACCCGCGCTGTTGGGCATCGTCATCCAACGCACAGCCTCCGCTTTGTGTTCGGGCTGAACTAATCCTTTCTTTTCGGCAGTAGTGATCAACCCGATGCCCAAAGGTTTAGTTATGAAGATGCGGCAACCTGCTGTAGCTGTATCGTTTCGTTTGATATTCTCCAACGAAACCAAGCCTGTGACAGCCAAACCGAATATAGGATCGGAAATATCGATGCTATGCCCGCCTGCAAGAGGGATATGCAGCTCTTCGCATACTGCTTTGGCACCCTGCACTACGACTTGAGCCAACGATGACGACAACTTTTCGAGCGGCCAACCAAGAATGGCAATAGCCATCAAAGGAGTTCCGCCCATTGCATACACGTCGTTAATAGCATTTGTGGCAGCAATACGACCAAAGTCGAACGGATCGTCCACGATAGGCGTAAAGAAATCGGTGGTGCTTATCACAGCAGAGCCATTGCCCAAGTCATACACGGCGGCATCGTCCTTACTCTCGTTACCCACCAGCAAGGCGGCAAAATGTTCTCTTTCTTTGGTGTCGGCCAAAATAACTTCGAGTTCTTTGGGTGAAATCTTACACCCACACCCCGAACCAGGACTAAAATGAGTCAGTTGAATATCCATATAATCAATTTATTAATGTTTTCAAATAATGTGCCACAGCGCGGCTGTCCGTTGTAGACGGCACCATGATAGTTTGTGCATAGGGCTTTTCAATTAATGCTTTTGCATAAGCCTTGTCATAATATTGCAACACGATGTCAATGGCTGTTCTGAAATCGTTCGCTTCGCACGCTTTCACAGCATCCTGACAATGGTTGCCGCCGAGGCGTCTTTCAAGTAATTGAATTGATACTATCAGTTCATCCATCGGGAAATGGGCATATTCCTTCACCAACCGGTCGAGACGGTCGGACAATGGCGATTGAATATAATACGCGGTGGAATGGTGCATCTGCATGAAAAACGGCAACGGTAACTGAATGCGTCCAATCATGATACTTTCGTCTTCCACCCACACCGGACGCGAGGTATCCAACGCACTGATAGCTTCGTAGAGACGGTTCTCAAAGTCTTCGGTGGTACTTTGCGGCAATTGACCTAAAGCGCCGAATGCCGACCCGCGATGATGTGCCAGAGCTTCCAGATCGATCACCTGTTCGCCTAAAGCAGCCAACTCCTGCAATATCTCCGTTTTTCCGCTTCCGGTGGCGCCAGCAACAATCTTTAGCTGCAACGGTTTTTCAAATTGCGCCAACATATAACGACGAAACGCTTTATAGCCACCTTCGCAGACAAAACATGCCAAGTCAACTGTTTCAAAAAGCCATGCCATCGATTGGCTACGCATGCCGCCCCGCCAGCAATAAACGCCGATCTGCGACGAACCCAACGCCAAAGCCTCTTCGGTCAATGTCTTCATGTTCGGACTGACAAACACCAATCCTTGCAATACAGCCGCTTGTTTGCCCTGCTGATGGTATAATGTGCCAACAATAGCACGCTCATCATCAGAAAAAAGTGATAAATTAACAGCATGAGGGAGATGCCCTTTGGCAAATTCAGCCGGGGTACGCACATCCACGATGGGGAGCAAACGGGTGATTTTCAGAAACTCGTCAATGGGAAGAATCGTTGCCATGATGATTGATTACACGCGCTTAAAAAGCACCTTAATTCATTAAAACAGAGAAAAAAACAGCATGATTACTTTGCAAAGTCATTGAGAATCAATCATTATGTATCACAACAGGTAAAACAGAAATCAAGCCGAGACACAAAGGTACAACAATCGTTTTAGAAATTGCCATAAATACTTGGTTGATTTTTCGATATTCTGTTGCCATTGGGTTGTAGTTTGTCAGGAGATAATACTTATTTTTTCAAAAAGCCAAACTGCCTAAAGGTAGATTATAACGGTCAATCGTTATGAAATTTGTATGGCATCAAATGGTTGGTTGTTACTCCCGTTTCCGTTTGAAAATGCCTGGCAAATAACGGGGAACCTTTTGTTTGTAAGAAGCGTAGTCAGGGTATTTTGAAAAAGAGATATTTTCGGTAATGGAAGAACTTCCAATAAACAGGATAATCAACAGAATAGCCCCTGCAAGAGTCCAATTCAATAGGTTACCTGTGGCAGCAACTCCAAAAAAATAGAATGAAACCCAGATCAGTTGTTCGGCAACGTAATTTGGATGACGTACTACTTTCCACATGCCATCTACCATAAAACCGCGTGTCAGTGAATGGGTGTATTTACCGTTAGCTGGTTGATTCCCCTTTTTTTGTTCATGAAACTCATATAACTGGTTGTCAGCAATTGTTTCAATTATAATAAAGAGCAACATGGCTGCACTCGCAAGTAGGTCGAACCCATCAAGAGGGGATTTTGCGTTTAGAGCTGCCAGCAACAAAGGGGCATTGAAAAGCATAATCAGAAAATGCTGGTAAAATGAAATGAAAAACAGGTTGAAGAAGCTGTATCGATATCCTTTCAACATAGGCACTTTTCGCAATACTGCCCATCGGTAATCTTCTTCTCCTTTCCAGGGAGGAAACTGATATCCCCCTTTCCGATAAAAATTGTAACTCAAGCGGATACCCCATAAAAGCACTAAAATTGTCATAATCCACAGGCGCGGGGAATCAGGGAAATGACTTATTGTCAGTGCACTATATATGAATGGCATCAAACTCCAGAGCTTATCTACCTGACTGTAATTGCGGGTTATTTCACCAACAACAAAACAAAGCAAAACCGTGATGGTAAAAACGACTAACCAGCTTTCGATAAGACCATTTATACCCGTATCTCCATTAAAAAAATAAGATATTAGATTTTTTAAATTCAGGAAATCAATCATTTATCAATGCTTTTAATTCAACAACCACTTTGTTTTCAACTATAAAATCCTCACGCTGCCGCACGATTGTAGCGTGCAGCAATAACCTTAAATCAACACAATATCTTTATATTCATTCCTTGTAAACACATCTATCCATTCAACAATAGCAAAACTTACAAAATAAACTTCTACGGGATTATGAAACTTATAATTTCTAGGTTATTTCTGGTTATTTCTTTTTTTGAGGTGCTATGAAAAATAATTTGCTATTCTGTACAGCGAAAAATCTTTGTCTTTCATGCCATAATTGTTAGAAATGGATCTATTAATTTTGCCGTTTAATCTTTCTGCTCTTGCATTAGTTTGTTGACATTCAAAAAAATTAATGATTTCATATTCGTGTTTTCTTATCATTTTAACTACCGATTTAAATTCATCAAATCCACTTTTTTTGGCTTCCA
>DAHXOX010000055.1 GCA_027364655.1 Paludibacter sp.
TCACGCAACCCACGCAACCGATCCGCAATTTGTTTTATTTGTTCGTTCATGGCCTATGATGTTGTTTAATAAGTGAGTTTATTCTGACGTGAGAATGGCAATGCACTTGCTTAAGCTATCTTGCCAATGCGCAATAGGGATGTGAAATGTAGCTTTGAACTTTGCTTTGTTCAACACGCTATAAAATGGACGTGGCGCTTTGGCGGGATAAGCTGACGATTCAATGGGTTGAACATCACATGTAATGCCGGCAAGCCGATGAATAACCACAGCGAAGTCATACCAACTGCAAACTCCTTCGTTGGAAAAATGGTATGTGCCTGTCTTGAAGGTAGACTCGTCTTCAATAGCTTGACGAACAATCTCTAAAATGGCTGCGGCTAAATCGGCAGCATACGTTGGAGTGCCTATTTGGTCGTAAATGACTGATAATATTTCGCGTTCTTTGCCCAATTTGAGCATGGTTTTCACAAAGTTATTGCCAAACGCCGAGTAAAGCCACGAAGTACGGAGGATTATAGCATCCATGCAAACCCGTAACAACTCTTCTTCTCCTTCTGCTTTCGATTTTCCGTAAACTGTATCAGGAGCGATAGGCATTTCTTCCGTGTAAGGACGATAAGATTTCCCGTTGAATACATAATCTGTCGAAACGTGGATTACCTTGCATCCATTGGAGGCTGCTACTTCGCCAAGATTTCGCACCGCATCGCGATTGATAGCATAGCACCGTTCAACATCATCTTCTGCTTTGTCAACCGCTGTGTAAGCCGCACAATTGATTATGAAATTGACTGGACGATTAGCTAAAAATTCTTCAATAGCTTCTTTATTGCAAATGTCCAACGTGTCAACATCGGTGAATAAAAAATCCACTCCATCCATGGTTGGTGCAAGTTTTTGCAACTCGCTTCCTAATTGACCGTTTGAACCGGTTACTAAAATTCTATTCATGATTTGAGTCTGTTACAAAATTATGCCAAAATAAGATTCGTTTTGCCGCTGTTAATATGTAAAATTCATCTCTGCTTGTGCAAGAATGGGATGGACGCGATCTTTTCCTGAAACAATGGCTTTGTCGGCAGGAATATGCCAATCGATGGCCAATGCCGGATCATCAAAACGAATTCCCCGTTCAAGCAATGGATCATAGTATTGATCACACTTGTAACTAAAAATCGCTGTTTCGCTCAGTACTGAAAAGCCGTGCGCGAAACCTTTTGGAATCAGAAAATGCGTTTTATTTTCGTCCGAAAGTTCTATGCCAAACCATTGTCCAAAAGTAGGCGATCCTTTTCGCAAATCGACAGCCACATCCCATACGCTGCCAACTATCACCGAGACTAATTTGGTTTGGCTATGCGGATCGAGTTGATAATGCAACCCACGAACAACTCCATAACTCGATTTCGATAGATTATCTTGACAAAAATCACTATTTATGCCATGTTCTGCAAGCTGTTTCTTGTTGTAATGCTCCATAAAGAAGCCGCGTTCATCTTTAAAAAAGCGGTTTTGAATAATGAGTAAATCGGGGATCGGCGTATTAATTATTTCCATATTCTTTCGGTTCGTGTGCAATCTTGAGTAAATATTGGCCGTAATGATTCTTGAGTAAAGGTTGTGCCAGCCGGATCAATTGCTCTTGGTCAATAAATCCCGTACGAAAAGCGATTTCTTCAAGGCAAGCTACCTTTAGTCCCTGCCTGTTTTCAATGGTTGCAATGTAATTGGAAGCCTCCAACAAGCTGTCGTGTGTGCCGGTATCTAACCACGCCATTCCACGTCCAAGCATTTTGAGCGAAAGGCGATCTTCTTCTAAATAGAGTCGATTCAGGTCGGTGATCTCCAGTTCGCCACGTGCCGATGGTTTGAGTGCTCTTGCTTTTTCAACCACATCGTTACCGTAAAAATAGAGTCCGGTTACAGCGTAATTCGATTTTGGCTTTGTCGGTTTTTCTTCCAAACTCAACACACGACCTTGTGCATCAAATTCAGCCACGCCGTATCGTTCAGGATCGTTGACGTAATAGCCGAAAACGATGGCACCATCGCGGAGCATAGCAGCCTCCATAAGTTGAGATGAAAGATTATAGCCATAGAAGATGTTATCACCCAGAATCATACAGACCGGACTGTCGCCAATAAATGTTTCACCAATCAAAAAAGCTTGTGCTAATCCATCAGGCGAAGGTTGTATGGCATAAGAAATATTCAGTCCAAAAGCCGTCCCATCTTCAAAGAGGTCTTGATAGAGATGAATATCTTGTGGCGTGGAAATAATCAAGATTTCACGAATGCCTGCCAACATCAATACCGACAATGGATAATAAATCATTGGCTTGTCGTACACCGGCAAAATTTGCTTTGAAATGGTTTTGGTGACCGGATAAAGCCGGGTGCCTGAACCACCTGCTAAAATAATTCCTTTCATAGTGTTTGGGTTAATGAGTGAAGTTTGAAATAGATTGAAACAAATCAATGCAAAAGTATGTAAATGATGCGGTGTTTGGCAAAGCTATCTCTTTTTTAACGCATTTTACCATCCAAAAGCTGTTTCGTCGTCCATCCATTTCCCTTGTGCTTTCATTACCTGTTCCAGAACATCGCGTGCACAACCCTCACCACCTAACAAAGGTGATACATAGATGGATAGTGCTTTGATTTCATGCGCCGCATCGGCAGGACAAACCGGAATGCCAACATGATTCATCACCACATAATCAGGGATGTCGTCTCCCATATACAAAACATCTTCTTTTTTGAGATCGTGAAGTTGCATGAAATGAGTCAAATCTTTCATTTTGATTTGTGATGCCATGTAGATGTCAGTCACGCCGAGTCGCTCAAAGCGCAAACGGACGGCTTCGGTGTTCCCTCCGGTAATGATAGCAACATAAAATCCTTTTTTGATGGCATGTTGAATGGCATATCCATCTTTAATGTTTGCCATGCGCATTGGTTCTCCCGACGGATGAAGTGGAATGGTAGAATTCGACAAGACGCCATCGACATCAAAAACGAATGCTTTAACCTGCGTAAGTAGTTCTTTGAAATTTGCCATGATTGTTGATGCTGTGCTCTGTTTACCGATTTGGATAATGGTTATTTTTGAGCAAGAAATGGGAATGTGAAAAACAAAAGAAGGCCAATTGTTTGAATATCAAACTACCGGCCTTGCTTTTGGTTGTCCCGCGAAGATTTGAACTCCGACTAACAGAACCAAAACCTGCTGTGCTACCATTACACCACGGGACAAAATCGCTTTCCTTACAAAAGCAGTGCAAAGTTAATGGAATAATATGTTTCCACAAAATGTTTCGACAATTTTTTATTGCCTTCTCGGTATTTTCTGTTTAGTGAGCGTATGTTTGCCAGAAAAACATTGATCATAAGCTATTTGAATTACGTTGTTGGTGCCAAGCATTGAGAATGCTTCATGAATTTATCCTCTGTATCTTGAATCATTAATCAAAATGGGTCGTCTTTCATAGAAATAGAATAATCTATGGATTTCTATTGAATGAGTACAGCGTATATGCTATGGGTTTGTGTGCAACTGATTTTCAAGTTCTGATATTTTTATTTCCTGGTTGTGTATGGTTGTTAGCAACGCATTTAATTCTTCATTGTCAATGCTTGATGGATATTGCTCTTTGACACGGTTGATAAAGTCGGAAAGAATATTCATGAAATTAGTAAAAGCATCATAAGGCGATTCATAGTTTGGCCATGTCACAAAGCTATTCCATGGTTTTGTTGTCATAAAGTTAAAATGATCAGATGTTTGCAAACAAAGCCAATCATGTTTCAGACTACGATCGGAACATAGACGAACGCGTTCGCCCAAAGCATATAATTTTTGCAGTGCTTCTGTTTGCATGATGTTCCCCGTCCAATGGCTGATATCTTTCTCTTCTCCGCTCCATGAATTGGGGTATAAAACTTCGATGGAAGAGATAGGGTTGTATTTTTTAGATAGTTCACTTGGGGTGGAAAAGGTGATCCGGTTGGCAAGCGCTTGATATGGGATTGCTTTTAGAAATTCAAAAATACCGCTTTCGGGCTTTTGGCGTTCTCCAAAGGTCTGATAACCCATAAAGATATTGAAGATTTGTTCTTGTGTATCCGTTGCTTTAATCCATCCCATCAGTTTTTCTGCTGTCAACGGGAACTCGTTCCAGCTCCAGTCCGAAAAACGATACCCAATGTCATTGCTTAATCGCATGTTCCGAACCAAAATTTTCAGTTGAGGTATCGTCGGATGCCCATAGACAAAGTTGGGGCTTTTCCATCCTAACACTTGCTTGGCGCCTTCAGTTAAGATAGTTGTAAAGCCTAAATCATAGATCATCTGACCGATCTCGTCCGAGTAGATCATTTCAGTATTTCGAAACGTTGTGGGACGAAACCCAAATAACTCGTACATCATATTACTATGTTGTTGTACTTGTTGAACAAATTCTTCAGGATCAAACAATGATGCCAAGGAATGCGAATAGGTTTCGGCTACAAATTCCACATTGCCTGTTTTAGCCAGTTCTGTAAAACTGGCCATTACTTCCGGTGCAAATTGCTCAAATAATTCCACACTCAACCCTGAAATTGAAAATGCGACTTTAAACTTGCCCTTTGAATTTTTTATCAAATCCAACAACAGTTGATTGGTTGGTAAAATGGAGTTCTGAGCAAACCGTTGCACGTTAGCTTCGTTCGCAAAGTCATCATAGTAATAATGATCTTTGTCTATCTCTAAAAATCGATATCGTCGAAGTAGCATCGGTATGTGCACCTGGAAATAGAAGCAAATAGTTTTCATTATAAGATAGTTTTGTGATTAAAGACGTTGAACATATCTTGAATTAGGATGTTGTAAAAGATCGAGTTTTCAAAAAACAAAGAGAGAAGATTCAGAAAGGAAGACTCTTTGGTTTTTTGTTTCTCATTGTAGGTGGATTTCTCCACATCCGTACGCTTGCTTTCCACAAAAGTAATTTATTTTTCAGCAAATCACAAAAAAAAATGACACCTTCTTTTCTGAGGTGTCATTGTTAAGTGCCAAACGCAAACTAAAGCTGTTTGATAAATGCCCTTCTTGTCTTAACGTGCGTTGAATCAAAACTTTCCCACAGTGTTGATACTTTTTGATTGGTTTCCAATTCAGGATTGCTTTCTGCATACACAATACCGGATCGGGCATATTCAGGTATTAATTCCGCAAAAAGCAAAGCAGTTGCTCCTTTTATCTGGTAATCTGGACGTACAGCCATCAGATAAAGATCGACAACCTTATTTTTCAGATAAAGGGCTTTCAGTAAATGGATGAACCCGAATGGGAACAGTCTTCCTTTGGCTTTTTGCAGTGCCTTTGTCAGACTGGGTAAGGAAAATCCAAAAGCGATAACTTCATCGTCCTTGTTTACAATGACACTAATAAAGTTGAGGCGCACTAACGTTAAATAGAGTTTGATGTAAAATTGGATTTGATCGTCGGAGAGCGGAGAGTAACTGTATAATTCGCTATAGCAAGTGTTCAACAAGTCAAAAATTTTCTTCCCATATCGTTTTTCCAATGCTTTCGACGAGCGGAAATGCTTTGCTTCCAATTGGTGTTTGTCTTTGACTATTTTGGCAATGCGAAAATGTTTTTCAGGAAAAACACTTGGAATCTGGATGTTGTATTCTTTCCAATCGATATCTTTGAGATAACCCAATGCGGCGAGGTGTTCGGGGTAATAAGGAAAGTTGTAATTTGTAGCCATCGTTCCCGGGCGATCAAAACCATAAACAAGCATCCCTTCGCGATCCAAGTCAGTAAATCCCACAGGACCGTGAATGGCGGTCATCTTTTTCTCTTTTGCCCATTTTTCTACGGCATCTAACAAAGCACGAGTCACTTCAATGTCGTCAATCATATCGAGCCATCCAAAGCGGGCATGATGGTAACTCCATCGTTCATTGGCACGGTGGTTGATAATGCCGGCAACGCGGCCTACCATCTTGTCACCCTTGAACGCCATAAAATAACGGGCTTCGCAAACTGCAAACGAGGGATTTTTTTCTTTACTCAACACGGTCATGTCATCCATTAGAAGCGGAGGAGCTGCGAATGGGTGATTTGAATAAAGACGAATGCCAAACAATACAAATTGCTTCAACTCTCTTTTGGTGGTAACTTCTCTTATTTCTATTGACATGGGTGTTTTGCTTGTGGCTGCAAAGATACAAAAAAAGCTATTAAGCAAACAGGCCATCCCGATTGGGGATGGCCTGTCTTAATAATTTGATAAAGAATATTTTAATTGTTCTCCGGGCGAAGTTTGCGTACTACTGCTCCGGCTTGCCACATTTCGCTTTTGCGCATTGTAGCTAATTCTTCTTCCAATTTTACGCGATAATCTGATTGGCTGTTTGAGTCGATAGAGCGTTGAGCTTCGTTGCCACAAGCAACTTCCGAGTAGAGTTTCTCGAAAACAGGTTTGGCGGCATCGCGGAATGGCTTCCACCAGTCAAGTGCGCCACGTTGTGCCGTTGTGGAGCAATTAGCATACATCCAATCCATCCCATTTTCAGCCACTAAAGGCATCAACGATTGAGTTAGCTCTTCTACCGTTTCATTGAATGCTTCGGAAGGAGTGTGTCCATTAGCACGCAATACATCATATTGCGCTGCAAAAATACCTTGTATAGCTCCCATGAGCGTACCTCTTTCGCCTGTCAAATCAGAATAGACTTCGCGTTGAAAAGTGGTCTCGAACAGGTATCCTGATCCGACGCCAATTCCCAGGGCAACAACACGTTCATAAGCATGACCTGTTGCATCTTGAAAGATAGCATACGAAGAATTCAGCCCGCGGCCTTGTAGAAACATGCGTCTCAATGAGGTTCCGGAGCCTTTGGGGGCAATTAAAATTACGTCAACATCTGCCGGTGGAATGATGTTCGTACGTTCTTTGTATGTAATAGCAAAACCATGAGAGAAATAAAGGGCTTTCCCCGCGGTTAAATGTTTTTTTACCGTAGGCCAAACAGCAATTTGAGCTGCATCGGAAAGCAAGTATTGAATAATAGTTGCACGCTGGCACGCTTCTTCAATTTCAAACAGTGTTTGTCCCGGTACCCAGCCGTCAGCAATGGCTTTGTCCCATGTTTTTGATTCTTTACGTTGACCAATAATCACATTGAATCCATTATCGCGCAAATTCATGCTTTGTCCCGGGCCTTGTACACCATATCCGATCACCGCGATGACCTCTTTTTTCAATATTTCTCGTGCTTTTTCCAAAGGAAATTCCTCACGGGTAACTACATTTTCGTTGACGCCGCCAAAATTCATTACAGCCATATTACTTCGTATTAAGTTGATAAAAGTATTTAACTCCTTCTTCTTCAGGATGATTTTATTTCGATTTGATTTTTAACCCATTGTAATTGTACTTTGCAAAGTACCTCTTGGTTTTCCCGATTGATTTGAAACTGATCTTTCCCTGCGTCTTCTTTGCGATAAAGAGAGACTTCCTCGCCATAAAAAGCCTCATGCAAAAAATTGACATCAAATCGTTTGATCGTGTGTTCAGCGTGCCAATCTACGGAGTACTCATTGAGAACCCATTGCAAATATTTCATGCTGTTGACGTGCTTGTTAAAATCAATATCACTATATTGAGTTTTACGCGTACTGATCAAGTTTCCTTCCACCGATGGCAGTTTAGCTGGCGGTGCAATGGGAATCGAAATTCCGCTGATAAAGTGCGATAATGAAGGTATCATTCCTAAATCAATCGGTTTGCGCGTATTTAAATCAATCATTGCCCAGTTGGTCGTTGCATATCCAATCGTCACGTTTTGTTCATTTCGAAGGATGAAATTCCTTGTCGTAGAAGCTCTGCCAATGGTTTCAATCCATGTCTCAATTGTGATTTGCTGATAGATTTTAGGCATCTCAGTCATCTCGGTTGCCATACGAATTAAAACCCATGTGTGATGATCAGGATGAAGTTCACGAATGCCAAACCCGTTATCATCTGCATTTTTTCCGGCTGCCTGAAGGATGTAATCTCCCAACGATGAAGCAAGAATCTGTTCTGTGAAATCACCATCTTGTGGTTGCAGTTGAAATGTATATCGGCCTATTAATCCCATTGTGTCACAATTGCTGTTTCCTTACAATACGATTGTTTATCGTTGTTCTTGGTTGAAAAATGGAAGCTAAATTCCATGCAAAGATACGCTTTTTTAAGCAAATGGCTTTATTTTGAATCATACTTTTCAACAAAATCTTATTTTCTTCGTTTACGAGCATGCGATTTGTAATCAGATTGAGAGATTTCTGAACGATCCGTTCGTTGTTCGCGAATGGATAGAAGTTTGTTAATCAAATCGTTTCGATTCATGCTACGTAAGTCATTCAAAATGGCTTGATGAAATTCAGGTTTATACCAAAAAAAGAACTTCTGCTGTGCCATTTTTTCATCGGAGCGCTTCGGTGTTTTCACTAATTCTCCTGTGTATGGGTTGATGCCTGAGTAATACATTTCCGTTGACAGTGTCATTGGCGTAGGGGTAAAATCTTGCACTTGTTCGAGCTTAAAACGAAGAGACTTGGTAATGACAGCCAATTCAGCCATGTCCATCGTGCTGCATCCGGGATGGCTTGAAATAAAATACGGAATAAGTTGCTGTTGCAAGTTGGCTTCGCGGTTGATGCGTTCAAATTGTTGTTGAAACTGTTTGAATAAAGTGAACGATGGTTTGCGCATGAGCGCCAGTACCTTGTCCGATGTATGTTCGGGCGCTACCTTTAATCGCCCCGAAACGTGGTGTTGAATCACCTCCTTTGTATAATCCGCGAGGCTTTTATCTACTTCGGCATCTCCGCTTTGCTGGAGAAGTAAGTCGTATCGAATGCCACTGCCTATAAAGCTTTTTTTAATGTATGGCAAACGATCCACTTCACGATAAAGTTTCGTCATTCTGGAGTGATCGCATTGCAAATTTTTGCAAATAGAAGGGAAAATGCAGGATGGTCGTTTGCACGATAGGCACATTGTTTGGTTTGTGCCACGGAGTCCGTACATATTTGCCGACGGACCGCCCAGATCGGTAAGAATTCCTTTGAAGTCGGGCAATGTACTGATCTGTTCAATTTCTTGCATAATAGACTTTTCGGAGCGAGATAGCACCTGTTTCCCTTGGTGCATGGAAATGGTGCAAAAAGAACAACCACCAAAACACCCACGATGCGTATTGACCGAAAACCGGATCATCTCGTAGGCAGGTATTCGCTTATCTCGGTATTTGGGATGCGGTAGCCTCGTATATGGCAAATCGTAAGTTGCATCAATCTCTTCTTGGGTCCATGTTGCATAGGGTGGATTGACAACTAACAATTGGTTGTTATATCGTTGAGTCAGACGTGCCGCTATCATTTTATTGGATTCCTCTTCTATAGCCTTGAAATTTTGTGCCGACTTAAGTTTGTCAGCGACGCATTCTTCATGTGAGTGGAGTGCAATAGTCTCACTTGCCAATGGAGTCAACTCTTCTTTCTGCTGAACAACGAATGCCGTTTGAGGAATGGATTGAAGGCTTTGAATTGATAGATTGCTGTTAAGCGAACGGGCAATTTCAAGAATGGATTTTTCGCCCATGCCATAGACTAACATATCGGCTTTGCTGTCGAATAAAATACTTTTTTTCAACTGGTCCGACCAATAATCATAATGGGTAAAGCGGCGCATTGATGCTTCGATGCCGCCAAGAATTACGGGGACTTCAGGAAAAAGTTGTTTCAAAATATTGCAATATACCACCGTCGCGTAGTCAGGCCGAAAGCCGGCTACTCCTCCCGGAGTATAAGCATCGTTGGAGCGAAGTCTTTTGTTAGCTGTATAGTGATTGACCATGGAATCCATGCAACCGGCTGAAATACCAAAGAAAAGACGTGGAATTCCCAACTTTTTAAAGTCTCGAAGATCATCTCTCCAATTAGGTTGTGGCACAATAGCCACGCGCAATCCTTCAGCTTCCAATGTACGACCGATCACGGCTGCTCCGAACGAAGGATGATCAACATAGGCATCACCCGAGAAAAGAATGACGTCCAACGTATCCCAACCTCGTTGTTCAACCTCTTTTTTTGTTGTAGGGAGCCAAGTGGTGTGTAAAGTCTTTTGCAACAACGGATTTTTTATGTTTATTGTCTGGTGATATGTGTGATATTTGTCAAATAATTAACATGGCATCACCATAAATTCCGAATCGATAGCCTTCGTCAATGGCTATTTGATAGGTTTTCATCACCTGATCATATCCACCAAAAGCGCATGTGGCCATAAGTAGCGGGGAAAAAGGTAGATGTAGGTTAGCAATAAGGCTATCTGTGACACCAAAATCATACGGTGGGAAGATGAACTTATTCGTCCACCCGTCAAAAGGTTTTATCGTGCCATTGGTGCAGGCACATGTTTCAATGGCACGCATCACAGTTGTCCCTACTGCACAAACGTTCCGATTCATTTCTTTCGCACGGTTCACAATATCAGCCGTATCGGGAGTCACCATCATCTGCTCCGAGTCCATCTTGTTTTTTGTCAAATCTTCCACATCAATGTCACGGTAGTTGCATAATCCTGCATGTAACGTTAGGAAAGCAAAATTAACGCCTAATATTTCAAGTCGCTTCATCAATTCACGGCTAAAGTGTAAGCCTGCTGTGGGCGACACGACTGCTCCTTCGTTACGTGCAAAAATAGTTTGGTAGCGAGTGGCGTCTTCCGGCTCTACGTTGCGCGGAATAAAGCGGGGCAGAGGCGTTTCTCCCAATGCGTAGAGTGTTTTGCGAAATTCTTCATATTCGCCATCATACAAAAAACGAACAGTACGCCCCCGAGATGTCGTATTGTCTATGACTTCGGCTACTAATTCATTGTTTTGTCCAAAATAAAGTTTGTTGCCTACCCGTATTTTACGAGCGGGATCGACCAACACGTCCCACATGCGAAGGTTATGATTCAACTCGCGAAGTAAAAAAACTTCAATTTTAGCATCGGAATTGTCTTTGGTGCCATATAACCGAGCAGGGAAAACGCGCGTATCGTTAAAGACAAATACATCTTGATCGTTGTAATAAGCAAGAATGTCAGTAAAATAGCGATGTTCAATTTCCCCTGTTTTGCGATGGAGAACAAGAAGGCGAGATTCGTCTCGGTGTTTGGTAGGATAAAGAGCAATAAGTTCGTCGGGTAATTTGAATTTGAACTGGGAAAGCTTCATAATATGAATAAGTTAGATAATAAAGAATCTCGCGATTATTAATTAAGCCTGTTAGAAATAATGGTTAGCATCAAAAGAATCAGATTACATATAGGCAAATTGTGTGCAAAAGTACACTTTACGGATAGGCAAAGTCAATAGATGGACGGTTAAATTACCGTAACATTTAATTGATAATGTAGTAAAACGTCGATTTATGGCTCCTTTTGTGGTAATTTAAGGAGTTGTTCGAAATCTTCCAGCGTCATACATTGGTCAATGGTGCAATCGCCAATACGAGTTCGCGTGAGCGCAGTGAGATGTGCACCACTGCTGAGAGCCTGACCGATGTCACGGGCTAAAGCCCTAATGTATGTTCCCTTGCTGCAAACAATGCGTAATTGTAAAAGGGGTAATTGAAAAGAGAGAATTTCTAATTCGTCGATCACTAAGGTTTTGGAAGCCAGCTCCACCTCCGTCCCTTCGCGTGCATATTGGTACGCTCTTTTTCCATCAACTTTTATGGCTGAATATACAGGTGGAATTTGTTCGATTGTTCCGATGAATTGTTGCAACCGTTCTTCAATCAATTCACGGGTGATGTGGTTTGTTGGAAATTCTTCATCTACCTCATGTTCAAGGTCAAATGAAGGTGTTGTGGCTCCAAGAAAAAGTGTTGCCACATATTCTTTAGTTTGATATTGAAAAGATTCAATCTTCTTTGTGGCGCGCCCTGTGCAGACAATCATCACACCGGTGGCTAATGGATCGAGCGTTCCAGCGTGGCCAACTTTTATTTTTTTGATTTTGAGCTGTTTACTAATTAACCAACGAACTTTGTTGACTAAACTAAAAGAAGTCCAGTGCAATGGTTTATTAAAATAAAGAACTTCTCCTTCGATAAAATCCATGTAAGAGCTTTTCGTATTGCATTAAAAATCAACGTGAATATGCAATAGCAATAATACAATAATGATGAAACCGAAGACGATACGATAATAGCCGAAAAATTTGAATCCATGCTTGGTTAAGTAAGCGATAAATGCTTTGATAGCAAAAATAGCGACGACAAATCCTATGAAATTGCCTGCTGCAAGTACCATAAGATTGTGATGCGTCAACAATTCAGGTGTTTTCTTGTATGCGTCCCAAAAACTTACTACAAATGCGCCTGCTAACGTTGGAACTCCTAAGAAAAATGAAAATTCTGCGGCTGCTTTACGCGTCAGTTTTTGTTGCATACCACCAATAATTGTTGAAGCGCTTCGGCTTATCCCTGGCAACACAACTGACAGAATTTGGTAAACCCCAATGATCCATGCTTTTTTGTATGGGATTTCTTCTTCTTTTTCGATAGTCGGTTTTTTAAACCAATTGTCAACAAACAAAAGGACAAAACCACCCCCAAACATGGTAAGTGCTATAATAAGAGGAGTTTGCAATGCGTTGTCAATATAGCTTTTTAGCAAAAGGCCAACGACTGCAGAAGGAATTAAGGCATAAAGAAGTTTTAGATAAAAATGCCAACTTTTGAAATCAATAAATTTTCGCCAATAAACCACAATGACCGACAAAATGGTTCCAAACTGAATGTTTTCAATAAACAATTTAGTAAAGGCGTTTTTTTCGATACCCATAAAGGCCGAAGCCAAAGCCATGTGGCCGGTTGATGAAATGGGCAGGAATTCTGTAAGTCCTTCAATTACAGACAATACTAAAGTATGCAGCCAAGTCATTTAGCGCCCTCCTTTTTATTACGCCACATGATAGCTACGAACATAAATAAGAATCCGAATAATGAGATCATCGGGCCAACGGTGATGCGGCGTGTACTGAAAATTCGAGGATTAAAAACCATGCCTGATGAACTTCCTGTCATTAGCAAAAATCCTACAATGATTAACACGATGGAGATGCCTATTAATATCCAATTGATTTTGCCAAGAGCAAAGTCTCGTTGATTTTGAATATCTTCTTTTACATCTGGTTTGGCGTTCTTTTTCATTTGAAGCTGGTTTAATGTGTAAAATATTTTTTTCTAAACGAAGTACATATCGTTGGTTTGCATTCGTATATATCGGTTCACTGCAAAAAAAGCAGCCAGAAAACTAATGATTAACCCAAATAAAATGACTATTCCACTTACCGTGAGTGCTATACGAATGTGATACAGATCAAAGTTTGTGCCTAAAGCAATTTGAACGTAATACACTGAAATTCCCAGTAAAATTAAAGCTATGACAGCGGCAATAAGTCCGTTCCATAAATAGCGCCATACAAAAGCGCGACGAATAAACCATGCCTTAGCGCCAACCAAACGCATCGCGTTGATCACAAATCGTTTGGAATAAATGCTGATACGTATGGTATTGTTTAATAACACTATAGAAATAAAAATCAAGATGGCTGCTATTCCTATCAAGAAATAGCCTGTTTTTTTTAGGTTATCGTTCACTAATCGGATAATGTCTTTTTGATAGATAACTTGTTTAACACCGGCATATTGTTTGAGATTCTTTTCAATATGCGTCACGCTGTCCGTGTTAGCATACGCGGAGTTGAGTTTCACTTCAAACGAAGCTAACAGCGGATTATAACCTAAAAAGTCGGCAGGATTCTCTCCTAAGTCGCGAATGTGATCTTTAAGCGCTTGCTCCTTGCTTATGTAATCATACGATTTGACACCGGGAGTTGCTTGAAGAAGACGTTGTATTATTTGCAATTTGGCCGGTGCGATACTGTCCTGCAGCACGACCGACATGTTCACATTCTCCTTCACGTAATTTGACATTTCATTGCCGATAATCATCAATAATGCGATGAGTCCAATCAAAAATAGCACGAATGCGATGCTTATCGTTGAAATAAAATGCATATTAAAAAATAGCCTTTTCTTTCTTTTTGGACGATGTGACATGGGCTTCTATTTACGTTTATCAAATCTGTAAATCCTGCAAAGTGCCTTTGTGTGGCACTTCTTTCTATTTGTTTGCAAAGATAACGTTTTCTGTCGGTTGTTTACTTATCGGTTTCTTGAATCATTTTTTGATGTCTTCTTTCTTTTTCCGGCACTTTCTGTATAATAAAAATAATCCACCTAAAACAAAGATAATCAACAAAATGGATGCTATCAACGATAAGGTTTTCCCGCGCGAATAAGATGTCGGATCAAACCGGAATGTTACTTGATAGTGTCCTGGTTTTAGAACCATAGCCCTCAACAAATAATTTGCTTCAAAGAAAGGAGCTTGTTCTCCGTTTATGAAAGCATGCCACCCTTTAGGATAGTAAATTTCAGAGAAGACTGCGATTTGCGGGCTTTTCGACTGGAAGTTGTAAATCAACTGGTTAGGTTCGTATTGTTGTAACGTGATCGTAGCGGTAGTGTCGCTTCCAAATGAGGCTGGCAACGTTGCTGCAACAGCTTGCGTAACTACAGCTTCGTGTTTCGTGTCAATTTGACCAATCTTTTGTAGCGCCATAGCTTGCGTTGCTACAGGAACAATTTTTTTCACCAACCATTGACTGCCGTTAGCGTACGGATTAAGTACCGGAGGTGCCTGCGGGTCGTAGATGAGGTATTTCATATCGAGCATGTTCAAAACGCCTTGTTTGGCTAAAGGTTGTTGAATGTCAGCTACTGATTTCGCTTGTTTGAACGAACTGAAAATAGAATCAATTTCAGGAATTAGCTGAGCATCAATCACATCTTGGTATGAACGTAATTTAGCTCCATGATAACCGCCAATGCTTTTGTGAAAATAGGATGTGGAGGCATCGTTAAATGGGCTGACAGCTAAATTCAACACCCGATAATAGGAATGATCTTGAAGAATATCTTTGTCGGCAACGCTCGGTTTAATGCTTGCAGCCGCAGTTTTTGATTCAAAACTGCTGTCATTTAAATAGCGTTTTGCTACCGGATACATGTCGATCAAAATCAGAAATCCTAAAATTAAATAGAGCGGTAATGGTTTGATTTTTTTCTTGATAAAAAGCCACAGTGTGGCTGCTGCCAACACAATGAAAATGAACGACCGAAACGCATCTGCGCGCAATAACGCTTCTCGATCGATGGGTAGGGTATTTTGCAAAAAGGCATAATCCCCTGTGAATTGGCTATCGGATGGCGAAATAAAATTGCCTGCAAGCGATGGAATAAGAGCAAACAGCAAACTTAGTCCACCGGTGATGCCCAATGCCCATGTAAAGGCTTTTTTCAGCTTTTGAGGATCAATATCTCCTTTCACTAACCGTTGCACAGCCAATACGGCCATAATCGGCATGGTATAACCGGCGATAACCAGAATCATAGATACTGTTCTGAATTTATTATACATTGGCACATGATTGATAAAGAAATCGGTCAACAATCCGAAATTCTTTCCCCAAGCCAACATAATTGACAGGATGGTAGCAGCCAGAAGCCACCATCTATAGCGCCCTTCCACTATAAATAGGCCCAGAATAAAGAGAAAACATACAATTGCTCCTAAATAAACAGGCCCCGATGTCATTGGTTGATTTCCCCAGTAGAGCGGCCATTTTTGCGTGCTCATAATTTGGGAGGTGTTTGCCCCGAGTGCATCGAGTTTTTTCCCGGTGGCAGAGTTTTCAGTCAACGTTCCGTCGCTGGCGCCTCCTCTAAAGTCAGGGATGAGCAAGGTAAGCGTCTCTCCGATGCCGTAACTCCATTGAGTAATATAGTCTTTATCTAATCCTCCTTTGCTCGCATCCGTGCCTTGCGTGGCAGCAGAGCTTTGACCGCGCATGGAGTATTTCCCATATTCAGCCGTGGTGATAAGCGTAGTAGCGTTTATGCCGACAGCCAATACAAGGCTAATGGATAAAGCTCCCATTGTTTTCAAAAAGTCAGCATATTGTTTGTATTTGATGCTGTAAATCAGTTCCGAAATGCCGAAAACTAAGATAATAATTAACACGTAATAGACAATTTGGAAATGTCCTGCTTTAATACCTAATGCCAAAAATATGGAGGTAAGAATGGCTCCCAGCCATCGTCGATCTCGAAATGCCATCACTACACTTCCAATCACAGGCGCCATGTAGGCGATGGTTATGGCTTGGCTGCTGTGTCCTGCTGCAACAATGATGAAATTGAACGATGCAAATGAGAACGCAATGGAACCAACAATGCTCAACCATGGATTAATTCTCAGCGATAACATTAAGATATAGAATCCTATCAGATAAAGAATTAAATAGAAAACAGGACGCGGGAAAACGGTAAAAAATGAGTAGATAAAACTTACCGCATCGGCAGGTGTTTCCATCGAAATTTGGTAAGTGGGCATTCCGCCAAACATACTGTTTGTCCAAAGAGTTGGAGAATTGTGGGTGGCGTTGTAGTCGCGTGTCTCTTTCGACATACCCGCCCACGTCTGGTTATCATGTCCAACCACAACTTTCCCATCAAGTACGGGGCTGAAATAGACATACGAAACGATAATAAAAAATAGAATTGCCACCAAGTGTGGTACCGATTTTGACCAAAGTTGTTTGTCCATGTGTCCTGTTTTTATGTGTTTAACGTTAATTGTTTGTCTGTTCTTACACGTTTGCTCAACGTACAACGGGTACTCCTTGTAGCGTGGCAGATGAAGAGTCTGTGATGCGTACTTGTACTAATTCGCCGATATGATATCCTTTTTTAGGGAATACTACCACTTTGTTTTGCGAAGTACGTCCGAAAAAGTGTTCCCGCGATCGTTTGGAATAGCCTTCGGTCAATACTTCAAAGGTCTTCCCAATAGCCGAGTGATTGTTTTCTGCAGACAGTTGATTCTGTAATGCAATAATTTCTTGCAACCGTTTTACCTTCAACTCTTCTGATACATCGTCCGGAAGATGTTTGGCAGCGTATGTGCCGGGACGTTCCGAGTATTTGAACATGAAAGCGGCATCGAAGCGTACTTCGCGCATCAATGAAAGAGTTTGTTCGTGGTCTTCCTCTGTTTCGGTAGGGAATCCGCAAAAAACATCAGTCGAGATGCTTGCCTCAGGTAAAATTCGCCGGATAGCGCTGATTCGCTCCAAGTACCATTCTCGCGTGTACTTACGATTCATCTTCTCTAAAATACGGTTGCTGCCTGACTGAACCGGTAAGTGAATGTTTTTGCAAAGATTTGGATAAGCGGCCATAACTTCCAATGTCTTGTCGCTCATGTCTTTTGGATGCGATGTGGTAAATCGAATGCGCAATGTCGGGGCAGCTTCGGCCACCAATTTGATGAGGGTTGGGAATTCGATTGTAACATCTTCTTGATGTGAAAGATACGAATTCACATTTTGGCCTAATAAAATCACCTCTTTGTATCCTTTTTTCCCTAAATCATCTACTTCTTGCAGGATGCTTTCCACATCGCGGCTTCTTTCACGGCCTCGCGTATAGGGCACAATGCAGTAGGAGCAAAAGTTGTTACAGCCTCGTGTGATGGAGACATAGCCGGAAATAGGCGTCCCAATGCGTGCCGGTAAAATTTTACTGTAGGTTTCAGTGGTTGATAATTCTACGTTGATCGCTTTTTCACCATGAGCCGCGCTTTGCATCAAATGTGGTAAATCTAAATAAGCATCGGGACCTGCCACCAAATCAACATTATAGTTTGCAATAAGGTCTTCTTTCATGCGTTCGGCCATACAACCGATAATACCAACCACCAACCCTTCTTTTTTCTTTTTGAGACTTCCAAATTGTTGTAGCCGGCTAATGACGCGTTGTTCGGCATTGTCACGAACGGAGCAGGTGTTCATTAAAATGGCATCGGCTTCGTTGAGTTGATCAGTTAATTCATAATCATCCATCCCCAAAATAGCGGCTACCACTTCTGAGTCGGCAACATTCATTTGGCAGCCATAGGTTTCGATGAACAATTTCTTGGTTTGAGGGATCGAATTCGTCCCTGTTATATTGTTTGAATGGGAAGATTGCATATATAGATAAGCGCTTAATTTGTCGCAAAGATACGCATTTTTTGAATACTGCTCACAGAGGGTCTTGAGGCGGAAGCCGTGGTAGATTTGACAGCGTTCTAAGGAAGAAACAAAAAGAGGCTGTCTCAAAAGGACAGCTTCTTTTGTATTAAGCAGCAATTTGCCGATTCGTGTAGGCACTGCTTGTAAAGTCAACAACTTTCTTTGTGTCAAAAATTATAAAGAGGATAAAAACACTCAATTGAGTTTTTTTGGAGATTTATCTGCGTTTCTGGCAGTATTTTTGCCTGTTCGATGCATTTTTCCAAGATTAAAGGCTTTAGTAAAGATGGCAAAATCAATCATAACTTTGTCTTAGTCAAAATGTCTAAATCGATTGTAGTGCTTGTTGGATTTTGTCTGACCAAGCACCGCCTCGGCTTCGGTGTAGGAGTCCTTCTTGTGAGGCAAGCAACTCTCTTGACCGCAGTTTATGACGATTCAGGTTATGATTGACTTCTGTCCTGCGATTGGTTTTATCATGATGACACATACACTCTATTGAGATGCCTCCTTCTATGTTAGATACCCAAGAAAGATATGGGAAATTAGGGTATTGATACGATTATCGGAGAACCCAAAGATATTTTATGCGCTTTGAATTAAACTGTCGCATTTGATACTTGAA
>DAHXOX010000139.1 GCA_027364655.1 Paludibacter sp.
TTGTGGAAGCATGTAGAAGAAAGTGCGGAACAGTGAGAATACCTATTATAAAATAACCGATTCCTTCAACCTTAACTCCTTCAACCTTTAGCCTCGTGGTTTCTATTGCCTTTCCAATAGTTTTAGTACTTTTGTATTGCAATTGCCAATATCTATGCGTTTTGATGTAATACATTACATGAATACGTGTTACTTAACAACGGCAATGTCCAATTAGAGTCAATTCATTAACTATTTTCCGAGTGAACGCAACACATCGATTCATTATCAGCGGTGGAGGAACAGGCGGCCATATTTTCCCCGCTATTGCCATTGCCAATGCTCTCAAAGAAAAAGAACCCGAGTCCGAAATACTATTTATTGGCGCCGAAGGTCGCATGGAAATGGAGAAAGTGCCTGCAGCCGGTTACCGCATCATCGGCCTTCCGATTCGTGGATTCGATCGTAAAAACCTTTTGCGCAATGTGGGGACGCTGCTGCATCTTCTCAAATCGATGCGAATGGCAAAGAATATCATTCGCGAGTTTCGTCCCGATGCCGCGATTGGCGTGGGCGGCTATGCCAGCGGCCCAACACTGAAAGTAGCTGCCCGAATGAACATTCCCACCATGTTGCAGGAACAAAACTCATATGCCGGAGTTACCAACAAGTTGTTGGCAAGCAAAGTAGCCTGTTGTTGCGTTGCATACGAAGGCATGGAAAAATTCTTCCCAAAAGAGAAAATCGTATTGACGGGAAATCCCATCCGGCAGGATTTGCAACTTGACCCTTCGTGCATAGAGGAAGCGTATCGCTATTTTAATCTCAACAAATCAAAGAAAACGCTGCTTATCATCGGTGGAAGTCTGGGTGCACGAACCATCAACCAAAGCATCTTAGCAAAATTAGATGCGCTCATTGAAGCTGATGTGCAAGTGATTTGGCAAACGGGGAAATTCTATTTTGAGCAAATAAAAACAAGTACCTCGTCGCTGCAAAACCCTTCTGTTTTCATCACCGACTTCATTACCCGCATGGACTTTGCTTATGCAGCAGCCGACGTGGTGATTTCGCGGGCAGGAGCAAGTTCCATCTCCGAACTTTGTTTGCTGGGCAAAGCGGCCATTTTAGTACCTTCCCCAAACGTAGCCGAAGATCATCAAACGCATAACGCGATGGCATTGGTCAACAAAGAAGCTGCTATCATGGTGCGCGATGCAGATGCACCTCAAACGCTGGTCGACGAAGCCATCCGGTTGTTGAACGATCCCAATCGAAGCAGATTGCTCTCGGCCAATTGTGCAGCCATGGCACAACATGACTCCGCGCGACGCATTGCCGATGAAATAATAAGACATATACCTCCGAAATGAATTCCGAAAGTTAAATCGGCCTTTCCTACCCTCTTACAGATATTACATCGGATATTCATATAAAAAAAACAAAACTATGAGCGACGACAAAAAAATTATCTTCTCAATGGTGGGTGTCAACAAGTCGTTTACCCCACAAAAACAGACATTAAAAAACATTTACCTCTCGTTTTTCTATGGAGCCAAAATCGGGATCATTGGTCTCAACGGTTCGGGAAAATCAACTTTGCTGAAAATCATTGCAGGTGTTGAATCAGTCTATGATGGTGAAGTGGTTTTTGCACCAGGCTATTCCGTCGGCTATCTACCTCAGGAACCACATCTGGATGCCAACAAAACAGTGAAACAAGTGGTGCAGGAAGGCGTACAAGAAGTGATGGACCTGCTGACCGAATTTGAAGCCATCAACGAAAAGTTTGCTGACCCCGATGCCGATTTCGATGCGCTCATTGCCCGTCAGGGTGAGTTGCAGGAAAAACTCGATCATTTAGACGCATGGAACATAGACAACAAGTTGGAGCGCGCGATGGACGCCTTACGCTGTCCGTCAGAAGATGCTTCTATCAGCACGCTGTCGGGTGGCGAGCTACGACGGGTAGCGCTTTGCCGACTTTTGTTGCAACAACCCGACATTTTGCTTTTGGACGAACCAACCAACCATTTGGATGCCGAATCGATCGAATGGCTCGAACACCACCTGCAACAATATGCCGGAACGGTGATTGCCATCACGCACGACCGTTATTTTTTAGATAACGTGGCAGGATGGATACTGGAACTCGACCGCGGCGAAGGTATTCCCTGGAAAGGCAACTACACTTCGTGGCTCGAACAAAAGACGCAACGTATGGCACAAGAGGAAAAACAAGCGGGGAAACGACGCAAAACTCTCGAACGAGAGTTGGAATGGGTGCGTATGGCACCAAAAGCCCGTCATGCAAAAAATCAGGCACGTCTGGGCGCCTATGACCGCTTGCTGAACGAAGACCAAAAAGAACGCGAAGATAAATTGGAAATATATATCCCCAACGGGCCACGACTCGGGAACAAAGTGATTGAAGCAAAAGAAGTCAGCAAGGCGTATGGCGACAAATTACTTTTCGACAACCTTACCTTTTCGCTTCCCCCCAATGGCATTGTAGGCATCATTGGCCCAAATGGAGCAGGAAAAACAACATTGTTCCGCCTTATCATGGGATTGGAACAAGCCGACAAAGGCACCTTTGAAATCGGAGAAACCGTCACATTAGGTTATGCAGACCAATCACATGCCGACATTGATCCTCAAAAAAGCGTTTATCAAACCATCTCGGGCGGTTTGGATCTGATACGTATTGGCGGTAAAGAAATCAATGCACGAGCTTACCTGTCGCGCTTCAACTTCACGGGAGGCGATCAGGAAAAACTGTGCGGGATGCTCTCCGGTGGCGAACGAAACCGACTGCATCTGGCATTGACGCTCAAGTCAGAGGCAAACGTACTGCTGCTCGACGAACCTACTAATGACATTGACGTGAACACCTTGCGTGCTTTGGAAGAAGGATTGGAAAACTTTGCAGGTTGCGCCGTTGTCATCTCCCACGATCGATGGTTCCTAGATCGCATCTGCACCCATATCTTAGCATTTGAAGGCAACTCTGAAATCTTTTTCTTTGAAGGATCGTATTCCGAGTATGAAGAGAATAAAATCAAACGACTGGGTGATGCAACGCCGAGGCGGATTCGCTACCGAAAGTTGATGTAGGGAGCAATTGACAATGGATAATGGACAGTTGACAATGAGATTGAGTAACTGGCAGATTATTTATCATGACTATCTGATGTTTTACCTAAGAACTCAAAGAGTTAAATGTGCATA
>DAHXOX010000052.1 GCA_027364655.1 Paludibacter sp.
CTCTTTGATTATTCCATTATCCGGCATACCGATTATTTTAGGAAAGTGATTCTCGATGAAATTATCCTTCCTTTGCATGAAACGATTGAACAAAAAAGGCATAAAATAATGCTTTTCAAATTAAAATCGACTATTGATCAAAGTATGGTGTATGCCGATTTAGCGTTGCAAGCTGCGTTGAAAAGAGTGGTCGAGAAAACAAGAATTACGAGGACGTTACATGACATGGAGCACAACCGGCATCATCACGAACGTGAGATGATGCTCACAACCTCTGCTTTTAAGGGTGAATTTCGCGAGCGATTGGAGAACATTATTCTTCAGCATTTGACGGATATAGAAAGACATCTGATAAATGCTTTCAATGCAGACTTTAATGGATTTAGCGGAACCCTTTTCAAAGCGTCTAAACAATTTGAACAATGGTTGATCGAAAAGATTGGCAACGAACTTTTCATGATTGACGAGTCGAATTATGATCATGTTAATCAGTTTGTGCTGGAATATATGGAGTATTATCGATACACGGCGGTGCAGTTTCGACAACAATTGGAAGAGAAACTGACAGAAACATTTGGCATTCATTTATCGGAAGCGTTTTGGCAATGTGATTTTATGGGTGTTGAAAAAGCGGATGTTTCCGTTTACAGGGTGTTTGACTCTCAATTGGATTCGTTGTTGTTTTTTCTTCCCATGAAAGGATTAAGAAAATTATTTTACAATCATTTCAAAAAACAAATTTCCTTGGAAGCTGAGAAGAACCTTCATCGTTATATTTCAAATGTGACGGTCAAAGTGTTTCAATCCATCGACGCAATGCATGCTCAGGCGGTTGATTATATTAATTCGGAGATGAAAGTGATTACCGCCATTCTCAATAAAGAAACAGGTAACGCCGACGAATTATCACACGCCCTCGATGAACTGCAAACGATGCAACAAAGATTGGCAAATAAAGTTGATGAATGAAGTATGGAAACAAAATAATACACTTTTAGCATGCAAATTGACAAACAAACGTTGAATGATCTGGAAATCTTTCGCGCTGTAGACGAGAATATTTCGATATTTAAATTGTTCGACATAACAAGAACAGTGGGAGGTAGTAACTGCCTGCGTGACAAACTGATAAATCCGCCCGATTCGTTCAGGAAATTACGCTTGCAACAGCAATCTATCCGTTATTTTGCCGAACGGGATGAACCATTGACATTGCCGATGGGCAATATGCAGCTCAAAGAGGTCGAGGAATATTTTGCGACGAACATTGAAGTGGTGGCAACCGAACAATGGGTGTCGAGTTTGCAGTTCTATTTTTCCGATAAGTCATCCTTCAATTTTTTGAAAAATAGCATTCCTGTGGTGATTAGATTCGTAGAAGCGATGAAACAGTTGTTGCATAAGGAAGGAAACAATCTTCCGGTTATTTTACAACAAGCGGTTGCTCAGATACAATCTTTATGGAGTGATAATACATATCAGAAAGTGAGGGGAATGACAAGCCGTCCTTCGGCATCGTTTCATCAATGGTTGCAAGCCGATCGTTTGCTTCGAATTGAATTGAAAGATCGCTTCAAAGTATTGATTGAAACATATTTTGAGCTGGATGCATTGAATGCGATGGCCGTTACCACGAGAGAAATGAAATTGAATTTTCCGGAATTGATTGAGAGCGAGCATCCTTTGTTTCATGTCGAGGAAATCTATAATCCGTTATTGCTTAAATGGAAAACTTCGTCGTTGAACATAAATAATGTCCACAATTTTGTGTTTCTCACAGGCCCGAACATGTCGGGTAAGTCAACATTATTGAAGGCTATCGGGTTGACAGTTTATTTGGCACATCTCGGAATGGGTGTTCCTGCAAAGACCGCGCGCATTTCATATGTGGATCGTTTGCTTACCGACTTCACTTTTACCGATAACATTGTCACGGGTTATAGTTATTTCTTCAGTGAGGTGCAACGTGTTAAAGAGCTGGCTGCGTCGTTGTCGAAAGGCGAAAGAGTGTTTGCCATTTTCGATGAGTTGTTTCGGGGAACTAATGTACAAGACGCGCTGGAAGCTACGTCGACGATAGTCTCAGAATTGATGGCATGGAGGGAAAGCCTGTTTGTCATTTCATCCCACCTGACTGAGATAGGAGAAACGGTGAACAAGTTTCCCAATACGCAAAGTTGGTTCTTCGAATCATTTATGGAAAATGGAGTACCGGTGTTTACTTATCGATTATTGAAGGGCATCAGTACATTACGATTGGGGATGACCATTATAGATAATGAAGGAATCGTGCAAATGTTGAAAAAAACATCCATGCTGGATAATACAGAGCAAAAATGAATGGAATAAAAGTTGAAGAAGATAAAAAAATGCATATTCACTTGAAGCCATATATTTTTCGTGCTTTTATAAGAAAATAAAAACGAAAACTCAAGCTCTAC
>DAHXOX010000119.1 GCA_027364655.1 Paludibacter sp.
AGGCTGACGCTAAAGCTGTTCCTGCAAAGAAAGCAGTGAAGAAAGTTGTGAAAAAAGCCGAAAAGAAAGCTGAAATGAAGTAATGCCTGCTTCTAAGCTAAATTTTTTGAACGCCGCACAGTAATGTTGCGGCGTTCTTGCATTCTGCATTTGCCTCTAATATAACTTGTTTTTAGCACACAACAACAAATAGTACAGATATAACTTCCTTGCCTTCCTGTAACTTCCCATGTGCCTTTTCCGAAACTTTATATCTATATTGCAGGACTATTGAACGACCCAATTTCTATGATTTCTTCCCTTCACGATCCAGAGTTGGGTCCCATAGTTTTCAAAATACACCCCCGCTCGACGCGTATTTCCATTCGCCTCGCGCAGGAAGGCATCAAAGTGACCATCCCATCGGAGGCTTTTTATTCAAAAGCGCTCACGTTTATTGAAGAACATCGGGCAAAACTACTTGATCATCGCAAGAAAAATTCTTCAGGCAACCATTACCTGATTGATGAATCGCATCCGCTAAAAACACATACATTTACGGTTCAAGTGGTTGCCACAGATCGACAGCAAGTGTTCTTTCATTTGGCTGACAAGACGCTTACCGTTGAATATCCTCGGCAACGTGACGTAAACTCTCCAGCCGTGCAGAAAGCCATTCATAACGGGATCGTCTATTTCTTGAGGCAAGATGCCAAGAAAGTACTGCCACAAAAAACGTCTGAGTGGGCGTTTAAAAGCGGACTAAAATACAAATCAATTAAAATTCAGGTAAGTACAACGAGGTGGGGCAGTTGCTCGTCTGTCAACAATATCAACCTCTCTCTCTTCCTGCTCCTATTACCCGAACATCTCATCGATTACGTCATTGTGCATGAGCTTTGTCATACCGTAGAACACAACCACAGCGAGCGATTTTGGTCAAAAGTGGAACAAATTTTACCCGATCACAAAGCATTACGCAACGAATTGAAGCATCATCCCATCTCCTCTTGGGCGTAGTGTCATTGATAAATACCCCGTTTATCCAACGCTGCGGCATAGCGTGCGGCATTCCTTTTTTGTTCTGCCCACGTCGTCGCAAAGTAATGTTCTCCGTCAAAGGTCTCTTTAGCACACATATAGAGATAATTGTTCGGAGTGTAGTTTAATACAGCATCTACGCTTTCGATGGTTGGAATACGAATGGGGCCGGGAGGCAATCCTTTATGATGATAGGTGTTATAGGGCGATTTCACTTGAAGGTCTTTACCTGTAACACGTTGTAATGCAAAATCCTGCAGGGCAAATTTCACGGTAGGACACGATTGCAGCGGCATCTCGCGATGAAGTCGATTTAAGTAAAGCCCTGCAATAATAGGTTTATCCTGAACTCTGTTCGTCTCTTCTTCCACAATGGAGGCTAATATGACCACATCAACCGGCGATAAATTCTCAGCTTTTGCTTTAGCCAATCGCTCCGGTGTCCAAAAAAGTTTGTACTCGTGATCCATCCTCTTCATCAATTGCGACATGGAAACATCCCACAAAACATCGTACGTATTCGGTATAAACAGCGCGACAACAGTCTCAGGCGTAAACCCAAAACGTTGATCATACTTCGCATTGTCCAAATGTTGGATGATGGTAAGAGAATCGAGCATAAGCTGTTCCGACAAACGTCCTGCCAATTGCTCCTTTGTTCTTAAATTATTGAATGTTAGATGAACAGGCGCTTGAATTCGTTTAGCCAAATGATACAACAACGTTTGATTGTCCATGCCGTCGGTGATAGCATAGCGACCACTGCGCACATGTTTATCATATCCGATCAGGGTAGCTGATTCAATAAACGAACGAATATTTCTGACTACGTTCTTCTTTTTCAATTGATTGACAACATCAGTAAAAGTGTCGTTGGGACGAATGTATAAATATACGGTCTCATGATTGGCCGTATAGAAATTGGCATGAAAATAATTATAAAGCTGATAGCTGACGAAAGCTATCAAAACAGCAATGACAAGACGAACGATATATACAAACAGCTTCGATTTCTTATGCAATTTTCTCTTCATGAATCGATTATTTTGGTGACTATCAAACAGGTTGCAAAATTAGCCAATGGTTTCTGCAATATTTAGTAAGATAATTTGAAAAAGCAAAAATAAATTCCTACTTTTGCACTGCTTTCTAAGGTAAGCTGCTACGTTGATCATGTCTCAAAGGTGAGGTGGGTGAGCGGCTGAAACCAACAGTTTGCTAAACTGTCGTACGGGTAACCGTACCGGGGGTTCGAATCCCCCCCTCACCGCTGTTATTTTCCAAATCCTCTGTAACGCATAAAGTTACAGAGGATTTTTCTTTTTAAGGACATTCAGAATAGCAGCGGATACCTTCATACTCTTTCTGCACTTTGCACCCCTCAACCTTCTTCTGTTTGAAATAATCGGACGGTAGGCCTTTGTTTTGCTATTCATTCGTTGTTTGTCCACTTTTCGTTCGTATCTGATTCAATGTAAAAAGGCATCTGATATGAATCTAATATGTACTTAATACGTGGATAATACCTATTTATGTAAGTAGATATTACATAGGGGTTAGGTACGTATTACATACGTATTATATAGGTATTATCTATGAATCAACATAGAACGAAATACGAATCAACAACGAAGGAAGTACTTGCATTATATCGTAAACGACTTGTCAATGGATAGACTGTAAGTGATTTAGCAAGATTCACTATTATATGTACAGTATAAAGCATTACTATTGAATGCACTATGCCTATTGAAACGTTTTTTGATACTTGCCCGTTATCATTCCGCTTCTTCTATGCTTAACTTTGCGTTTCTCAAAAAAGAGCACTTAAGCAGCATAATATGGATCATAATCTATCAATAAATCAAATCAATACAATGTGTCAGGGTTCATTATTGGATCAATTGGGCATCAAATTTACGTTCGTTTCGGATGGAAAAGTGGAGGCTGTCATGCCTGTGGATGCCCGTACCATTCAACCGGTAGGCATTTTGCATGGAGGCGCTTCGATAGCATTGGCAGAGACGGTGGCAGGGTTCGGATCGCAATGGATATGCGAGGAGGACGAGGTGGCATTGGGTATGCAAATAAGCGCCAGTCACGTTGCTTCCATACGAAGCGGCGAGGTTCATGCTGTTGCATCCCTTATTCATCATGGCAAAAGAAGCCACGTTTGGAATGTTGATATTTTGACGAACGACCAGAAATTAATTTCCACCGTGCGGGTCACTAATTTGATTGCTAAACAACAACACGTTTGAATCCACTTTCTCAACATATAGGCACTATTGGGCAATTGATCGGGAAAGAGTTAGGCTTCGTGTTGTATCGAATCCCTTTCTCAACCGAGCCGACTTTAATTATTTCCTCGAAGGATCATATAGAAAAACGGTTTGATTACGCCGATTTGAATGGGTGCGAAGGCTTTGTACTAGCACCTTTTCATATTGAGCCGTCGCAACCGATCCTGATTATTCGACCTGAAGTGTTAGCAGAAGGATTTGAAGAAATTGATTTATTGGTTCGTTCGCAAGCGTTTGCACATTGGCTGTCTGTCCCAAAAGCAACGGATGAGCCGCTGCAACACAAGCAAGGCATGAGTGAAGAGAAGAAAAACTATGAAGCCACTTTTCGTCGGTTCTTAGACGCTTTAGAACAGCAATCCTTTGATAAATTAGTGCTTTCGCGCTATCATATTGAGCGACGAGACGAGACGGTTTCTCCCGTTGCCGCTTTTTTGCGTGCTTGCGAGCGTTATCCTTCGGCATTTGTCTATTTGTGTTATACGCCTGAGTCCGGTCTTTGGATGGGCAGTACGCCCGAGATGTTACTGAGCGGCACAGCGCCTGATTATCATACCGTGGCTTTAGCCGGAACAATGCGCATGCACGATTCCCAAAAATCAATTCGTTGGGATACCAAGAATCGTAACGAGCAACAATGGGTAGTTACCTATTTGCGCGAGGTGCTGACTGAGAATAACATTCAATGGCAGGAAGAAGCCCCAAGAACGGTAGGCGCCGGTAACGTGGCTCATTTGAAAACCTCGTTTCATTTCGGCTATCATCAGCCGCAACAATTGGGCGAGTTGCTGAAAAAACTACACCCTACGCCGGCAGTATGCGGCTTTCCGAAAGAACGGGCATATCGTTTTATAGTTGAAAATGAAGGGTATAACCGGAGTTATTATGCCGGATTTGTGGGGTTGCTTTCGCCTGCAAAACAAACTAATTTATACGTAAATTTGCGTTGCATGCAATGGGAAGATAAGCAGTTGATCCTTTTTGCCGGAGGAGGATTGCTTGTCACCTCACAATGCGAAAAGGAGTGGAGAGAAACCGAAGATAAATTGCAGACTCTATTGCGCATTCTGCATGAAAAACATGTTGATGACCAAGTATGACGGGCTGCATCTGAACTGACTGACTATGGCTTATTCCGATAAAAAGAATCTATTAGAATTGGTGGCTTTGATGGATGCGTTTGCCATTCACCATGTGGTGTTATCACCGGGATCGCGTAATGCCCCCTTGATTCATACGTTTGTGGAGCATCCTGCATTTCAGTGTTATACCATTGTGGACGAACGGAGCGCAGGCTTTTTTGCATTGGGATTGGCACAACGACTTCGCCAGCCTGTCGCCGTGTGCTGTACTTCGGGTACTGCGTTGCTGAATTATAGTCCGGCAGTGGCAGAGGCTTTTTATCAAGAGGTACCTTTGTTAGTGCTTTCAGCCGACAGGCCTTCGGCATGGATCGGACAAGCCGACGGACAAACATTACCTCAAACAAATGCTTACGGATCGTTGGCCAAAAAGAGCGTACAACTACCTGAAATCAATACCGATGAAGAACTTTGGTATTGCAACAGAATGATTAACGAGGCGCTCATTGCTTTGACTCAAAACGGGTTTGGGCCGGCGCATATCAACATACCCCTTTCGGAACCTTTGTATCAATTTACAGAAACAACCTTGCCGAAAGCACGTGTCATTAAGTTGGAGAAAATCACTTCGACGATTGACATGGATTTTTTTACAACCGGATGGGAGCGTTATCCGAAACGGATGATCGTGATAGGTCAGCTTCCTCCCGATCACGGGCTGCATGAGGTGTTGACACAATTAGCAAAACAAACTGATGTTGTTATTCTGGCAGAACATCTTGCCAATCTCCCATTGCTCGAGGTAACGGGTCAATTCGATGCAATTCTATCGTCTTTGTCCGCTGAAGAACAAGCTGCATTTGCGCCCGATTTAGTGATTACGGTTGGAGGCCATATTACTTCGAAGCGGATTAAACACTTGCTTCGTCGGCATCCGCCCAAACAACAATGGGATATTCGTCCCAACGGACATGTAGTCGATACCTATCAATCGCTCACTTCGGTAGTTCCGGTTGAGCCTGCGTTGTTCTTAGGCTTATTGTTGGATCGGATTGATTCTGAGAATGCCCACCATGATTATAGGCACCAATGGCAAGAGCGCTCTTTGCAAATAGAACATCAATTACAGGGTTATGTACCCAAGCAGCCTTTTTCGGATTTGAAGGCAGTGGCCGCATTTATGGAAGGATTGCCCGACCATATCACGTTGCAGTTGAGCAATAGTTCGCCATTGCGCTATGCCCAGTTATTTGCATTGAAGCCCACGATTGACGTCTTTTCCAATCGCGGCACAAACGGTATTGACGGGGTACTCTCGACGGCTGTAGGACATGCAGCGGGAAATAAGAAGCTGACCTTTTTGCTGATAGGTGATTTGAGTTTCTTTTATGACATCAATGGCTTGTGGAACCGATACATTTCGCCACTACTCCGTATTGTATTGATAAACAATGGAGGAGGCAATCTATTCCATTTAATCGGAGGTCCTAAGAATTCACCCTCCCTCGATGAGTCGATAGCCTACAAGCACAGCACGACGGCCAAAGAGCGAGCCACGACGCTTGGCTTTCGATACCTTTCGGCGACAACCGAACAAGAGTATATGGATCAGCTTCCTCTTTTATGGAACAAGAATAATGAACAAGCGATTATTTTGGAAGTATTCACCCAAACAGAGATCAACAGCATTGTTTTTAATTCATTATATCAATCATTTAAAACTCACATACAATGACAAGCCAACGTACCTGGACACCCATTAAAACATACGAGGATATTTTATTCGACTATTTTGAAGGAATCGGGAAGATCACCATCAACCGTCCCCGCTATCGCAACGCATTTACACCAACCACCGCTTCAGAAATAAGCGACGCATTGCATTATTGCCGCGACAATGCCGACATACAAGTGGTAGTACTTACCGGAGCAGGCGACAAAGCTTTTTGTTCGGGCGGCGACCAAAATGTGAAAGGCGTAGGTGGGTATGTAGGAAAAGACGGAGTGCCACGTCTCAACATCTTAGAAGTACAGAAACAGATTCGTTCGATGCCAAAACCGGTGATCGCCATGGTCAATGGCTACGCCATAGGCGGCGGGCATGTGCTGCATGTGGTATGCGATCTGTCCATCGCTTCCGAAAACGCCATTTTCGGACAAACAGGGCCACGCGTCGGGAGTTTCGATGCAGGCTTTGGAGCTTCCTATTTAGCAAGCGTCGTCGGGCAAAAGAAAGCGCGCGAAATCTGGTTTCTATGTAAACAATATACAGCACAGGAAGCCTTAGATATGGGATTGGTAAACAAGGTAGTTCCACTTGATCAATTGGAAGATACCGTTGTGGAGTGGGCACAAACCATGATGCAGCATAGTCCGATGGCGATGCGCATGCTGAAGCTGGCGCTGAATGCCGATTTGGATGGACAAGCCGGTTTACAGGAATTTGCGGGAAATGCCACGTTGCTCTATTATATGACCGAAGAGGCACAAGAAGGCAAACAGGCTTTTTTGGAGAAAAGGAAACCCGACTTCAAGAAGTTTCCACAGTTTCCATGATTACTCGTTTGACAGCCGCACATGCAATACGCTTTTGAAATCATTCCCTATACGCTTCATTTCCACCAGCCGGCTGGAACGTCGCGAGGCGTGTATCACGATCGCAAATCATGGTATGTGTTACTCACGTCGCCTGAATGGCCTTTGCGAACAGGCATCGGTGAGTGTGCCCCTTTACCCGATTTAAGCTGCGATGCTCTACCCGACTACGAACAGCGTTTGACGAAAGCCTGTGAACAATTGGTTGAACATGGAACGCCGGACTACGAAGCATTGCGTGCCTATCCTTCCATCATATTTGGATTGGAGACGGCATTGCGCCATCTGCAAACCGGAACATTTGCCTTGTGGGATACCCCTTTCTCTCATGGAGAAGCAGGAATTCCGATCAACGGATTGATATGGATGGGATCGAAAGAGCAAATGCTGACTCAGATTGAACAAAAGCTGGCGCATGGGTATCGTTGTGTGAAACTGAAAATCGGGGCAATCGATTTTGAAGAAGAGATTACACTTTTGCACTATATCCGGCAACGCTTTTCAGCTTCAGAAATCGAACTGCGTTTGGATGCCAACGGCGCTTTTTCTCCGGAAGATGCCTTGCAGAAGTTAGAAAGATTGTCTCAATTTGCCATTCACTCCATTGAGCAACCCATTCGTGCCGGACAATGGGACATTATGGCCGACTTGATCAATACGTCGCCTATTCCGATCGCGTTGGATGAAGAGCTGATCGGCGTCAATGCACCGGAAGAAAAAGAGCGCTTATTAGAAGCCATTCAACCCCATTATATCATTCTTAAACCTTCATTGCACGGTGGCTTTCAAGGCTCTGCCGAATGGATCGAACTAACAAAACAGCGGGATATCGGTTGGTGGATCACTTCAGCATTGGAATCGAACATCGGGTTGAATGCCATTGCACAATGGTGTGGCACGCTGGATATGTCGATGCCGCAAGGACTTGGCACAGGACAATTGTTTACCAATAACGTTCCGTTGCCGCTTGTAATTCAACACGATCAATTGTGGTATAAGGATCAATCGCATATTGCAAAGCCGTTGCCTGAATCTTCACCGGAAACTCATTATGAAACGAATCGGGAGAATCAAATCCTTATTCTTGAGGGGATTCCCTATACCAAAGAAATGGCGTTGCAATTGGCTGCACGACGTTTGAGCAATGCGGCAACACCTGAATGGGAGCACGCGTTTTTCTCTTTCGTGCAAACCTGGTGGAACGACTCGCCTACGTTGACGGTGCAAACCTCCGGTTCGACAGGAACACCGAAATCCATTGTAGTTGAAAAGGAGCGAATGATGCAAAGCGCCATGATGACCTGTTCATATTTGCAGTTGCAACAAGGCGATAAAGCCTTGCTCTGTTTGCCGGTTGATTACATTGCCGGCAAGATGATGGTGGTGCGTGCGTTGGTTGCCGGTCTCGATCTGTATCGTGTGTCGCCATCAAGCCATCCGTTAAGGCATTTGCCGGATGTGCCATTTGCTTTTGCAGCCATGATTCCCATGCAGGTATTTCATTCGTTACATAATGCCCAAGAAAAAGAACGTTTGTCTGCAATTCAGCATTGCATTATCGGTGGCGCCGCGGTTGATTCGACATTGGAACAGGCATTATTATCCATGCCCAATTCTTTTTATGTGACGTATGGCATGACGGAAACACTTTCGCATATCGCCATGCGCCGTCTGAACGGAATAAAAGCTTCCGGTTTTTATGAGCCATTTCCGCATGTTCGCGTCTCTTTGTCCGAAGAAGAAACATTGATTATTGATGCCCGGTTGGTTGCCGATCAGGTAATTGAGACGAATGACATGGCACGTGTTTTTGAAGACGGACGGTTTGAAATCTTAGGACGCAAGGACAACGTCATCAATAGTGGCGGGTTGAAATTTCAACCGGAGCTATTGGAAAGGAAGCTGCATCGTGTGTTGTCCAATGCGTTTGTGGTGACTTCGGTGCCGGATGCCGTGTTGGGCGAAAAGTTAGTGTTGCTGATCGAACGTTCCGAACCAGAGAAAGAACACGTTGATTTAGATGATCTTAAGGAGAAAATGCGAAACCTTCTTTCCGCTTACGAACAACCAAAGGCCATTTATGTTTGTACTAAGCTGCCCCATACTCCGAACGGAAAAATAGATCGAAATGCTGCAAGGCAGTTTGTGGAGAAAGCAACTCCGGTTTCTCCCTCATCATGACTTTTATTGGCTTGCTTGCTGATCAATTTGTTGCTTTCTGAAAACTTTGTACCTTTGCG
>DAHXOX010000130.1 GCA_027364655.1 Paludibacter sp.
ATCGGCATGGCTTATAGTTTAGATAATGGGAAAACATGGACAAAATATGCTAAGAATCCGATTGTTCCTAATCCTGGCGTTCGTGACTTCAGAGATTCGAAAGTAATGTGGAATACTAAAACACACAAATGGATCATGACCATAGCTGCTGGCGATCAAGTTCAATTTTATTCATCCTCCAATCTACTTCATTGGACGTTTGAAAGCGCGTTTGGTAAATCGGTTGGTGCGCATGGCGGAGTATGGGAATGCCCTGATTTGTTTCCTTTGAACGTGAACGGTACGCAAGAAACCAAATGGGTATTGTTGGTAAGCATTAATCCCGGAGGGCCTAACGGAGGTTCTGCTACGCAATATTTTGTGGGTAATTTCAACGGGCATCAATTCACACCTGACAATAAACAAATACGCTGGATCGATTATGGCAAAGATGATTATGCCGGCGTCACATGGTCGGATATTCCTGCCAAAGATGGAAGAATCTTTCTGGGTTGGATGAGCAACTGGCAATATGGAGAGAAAGTGCCTACTGTGAAATGGAGAAGTGCCATGACATTTCCCCGCACTTTATTGCTTGTGAAAGATCATGGAAGTTATGTATTGGAAAGTCGTCCGATCAGAGAAATTGCCAAACTACACGCCAAAAGTGTTACAATACAACCATTGCAAGTAAAAGGAATGAAAAACATTACCACTTTTATCCCTTTTGCATTAAGTCCTATGGAAATGAGTATTACTTTTCATGTTGATTCAAATAATGAGAACCCATTTGGCATGGAGTTTAGTAACGGCATGAATGAGAAATTGATTGTGGGATATGATGCAGCAAAAAAACAACTGTTTGTAGATCGGAGGAAGTCAGGAATTATCAGTTTTTCACCTGATTTTCCCGTTGTTGCAACGGCGCCTTGCCTATTAGAAAATCACCAGTTGAAACTCCATATTTTACTAGATGCGGCATCCATCGAAGTGTTTGCACAAAACGGCAAAAGTGTCTTGACGGATATCTTCTTTCCAACGAAACCATATAATCAATTGTCACTTTTTGCTGAAAAAGAGATGGTTCGTGTTGGTAATGTCATTGTATGGAAATTGAAATAACTTTTTCAAAAATACAGATCAAGTGAGCTTTCATTCCACTTGATCTGTTCCAATAAATTAGATTAACTTTGAACTGATTGTCAACGCAACTTGAAATGTACTAATTGCTTTATAATCTATTATTTTTGAGATGCATCGATACCTGATTTTACTTGGGTTTGTGTTATTCTTGTTTTCTTGTCACAACAACACATCAAAACACATCTTTGTTATTGGCGTTTCGCAATGCAGCGACGACGCTTGGCGACGTACCATGAATAACGAGATGCTTCGCGAAGCATCTTTTTATCCCAATATCCGTCTTGACATAAAAACGGCTTACGACAACAACAATAAACAAATAAGCGACATACAGGATTTCATCAATGAAAAAGTCGATGCCCTCATTGTTTCCCCTAACGAAGCAGAACCCATCACTCCCATCGTAGGAAAAGCCTATAAAGCAGGAATTCCGGTCATCATGGTCGATCGCAAGATTGCTTCCAATCAATATACAGCTTTTGTAGGTGCAGATAATTTTCAAATTGGCAAAGATGTAGGTAATTATGCCATCAATCTGCTTAAAGGAAAAGGAAATATCGTTGAAATAAGAGGACTGCAAGGATCAACGCCTGCAACCGAACGCCATAATGGATTTATCAGTGCCATTTCAAAATACCCTGACATCCACATTGTTTTTTCGAGCGATGGAAAATGGTTGCGCGTAACGGCCAAACAGGAAATGCAAAGCGCATTGCAGCATCATTCAACCATCAATCTGGTATTTGCTCACAATGACGAAATGGCCATTGGTGCCTATCAAGCTGCTCTCGCCGTACATCGCAACAAAGGCATCACATTTCTGGGGATCGATGCATTAGCCGGTGCAGGAGGAGGCATTGAACAAGTACTCAATGGCGCTTTGACAGCTACCTTTATCTATCCCACAGGTGGAGAAAAAGCCATTCAAACAGCGGTTGCCATCTTGAATCATCAACCTTTTCAACGTGAAAACATTCTCTATACAGCTGCCGTAGATAAATCCAATGCACGTATCATTAAATTACAAACCGATCAGATAAACGATCACCAGAAAAAGATTGTTCAATTAAACGGCTTGCTAAATAAGAACCTAGCACAATTTGCCACCCAAAGGAACATACTATACGGTTCGCTAATGATCTTGTTGTTAACCATTGGGTTGTTGCTTGTATCCGTTATGGCTTATCGCTCGAAAAACAGGTTGAATAAAAAATTAGAGCAAAAGAATAAAGCCATTGAGCTACAAAAGGAGACGCTTTCCGTGCAGCATGAACAATTGTTAGCCCTATCGAAAAACTTGCAGGAAGCCACACAAGCAAAACTCACTTTCTTTACAAACATATCGCATGAGTTCCGCACACCGTTGACATTGCTCACCGGCCCTATTGACACACTGCTTTCGTCGTCAAACCTGAAAAGCGATGAACAACGACTACTCCTATTGATGCGTAAAAATGCTAATATTCTATTGAGTCTTATCAGTCAGCTCATTGATTTCCGCAAATATGAAAATGGAAAGCTACCCGTAAATTTTACGCTAAGTGATTTGAAACTGTTTTTGAAAGAAGAATCTGTTTCGTTCAAAGAACTGGCAAAACGAAAGCACATTCATTTTCATGTAAAGACATCCGATGACACATTCACCATTTGGATGGATATGGAGAAATTGGAGAAGATCTACTTCAACCTTCTTTCCAACGCCTTCAAATACACCCTTGAAAATGGACATATTGACGTAACGCTAACAAAAAAAAGCATGAACGGCGAAGCATTTGCCGTACTTTCGGTATCAGACGACGGGAAAGGCATTCCAAAAGAAGCGTTGAAAAACATCTTTGAACGATTTTATAAAGTCGATCCATTTGCTGCGGGATCAGGCATCGGATTAGCGTTTACTAAAGCGTTAGTTGAGTTGCATCACGGGACAATAGAAATAGAAAGTGAAATAGGAAATGGGACAAAGTTCACTGTTTATCTTCCTTTTCAGCAAAAAGAGATTCCGACCGCGAGCGCTATTACTGAAAACACGGTAACACACACTCCTTTATTACAAATAGTCGACACGGAAGATGCTGAGATAGAAGATTTGCCGAAAGAAGCTTATCAAACCACCGAGAAGCCGATCATACTGTTGGTGGAAGACAACACCGATGTTCGCACTTACATCAAAACCATCTTGCAAACCGACTACACCATACTTGAAGCAGCAAATGGAGAAAATGGATTATCGAAAGCCATGAAATATGTGCCGGAACTCATCGTTAGTGATGTGATGATGGATGGCATGAATGGATTTGAGCTTTGCCGTCAGGTAAAAGAGACGCTTTCCACCAGCCATATCCCCGTCATGTTGCTCACGGCATGTTCGCTCGATGAAGAAAAGGCAACGGGGTTTGAAAGCGGCGCCGATGCTTACATACAGAAGCCATTCAATGAACGCTTGTTCACCATCCGCATTCGCAAGATGATTGAAAACAGGAAAAGACTCAAAGAACTGTTCCGCGAAAATCAAGCTTTTGGAGAAATCAAAGCTTCGATATCGGACATCGACAAAGATTTTATCACCCAATTCCACAAATTCATTGAGGAGAATATCGCCAACAGCGAACTCAATGTGGATGACATGGGAAAAGAACTGGGACTGTCGCGCGTGCAGTTGTACCGCAAACTGAAATCACTCACCAATTATGCCCCAAACGAGTTGGTGCGCATCATTCGTCTGCGAACAGCAGCAAACCTTCTCGAAACAACCGATCAAAATGTTTCTGAGATAGCCTACACCACGGGATTTACCTCTCCCTCCTACTTTACCAAATGCTTTCGGGACTACTTTAACGAAAGTCCCAGCGACTACGGACGTAAAAAACAAGCTAAAACAGAAAAAGAGGAATAGACAAAGCAGAGGCTGTGTTACCTACAATGCAATCTATTCCTATTTCTATTCCACAAATGCTTATCCACCTTTTCTTTGTCAAAATGCACAGGATCTAATTCATCTCCTAACCATTCAACGATACTTTCATATTCATCATGATCAGGACGCTTTAATGTTTCCGACAAGTCGATATAACTCCACATACCGCCACAATCCTCAGTTGGACAACTCTTCTTGCCGATCAGACAAGTCGGGTATAGAGCCTTTTCTTTCACAGAAAGTATCTTTTCAAGCTTAATAACATGCACTCAGTTATCTCTAAATTTGAATTCGTACGTGATTTCCTCTTTTTCTGCTGTCAATAAATCCAATAAACGAAGTTTCTTCTTTGTATAATGGACATTTTTAGTGTCATCCCATAAATCATCGTCATGAAGCCTTACCTTATCGGTTCACTCGTTTCATGTATTGCTTCATAACAGACAAACAACTTAGTTATCTGATAGTCGGATTTCAATTTCAAAAGCTGCATCCAGACTAAATTTGTATTCCATTTCCCATAAATCACTGTAAAAAGGAGGTTTTATTTTGATTTCGTTTCTGAATGAATTAACTTAGCACCCCATTTATAATAACGGAGTAACTGAAAAATTATAGATATTCATATCCCTTCAGCCT
>DAHXOX010000135.1 GCA_027364655.1 Paludibacter sp.
CAGAACCTCAGATTTGCTAATGACTTCTTTCAGATTTGCAGTCACCCGCAACACCCTTGTCAATCGCTAATGTTTCCTATCAACTCGGCACATACAGGAACTTTCATCCTGCAAGCCTAATACCATGCCCGACATACAAAAAAGCGACGAGGGTTCTCGTCGCTTTTTTTATGTTCTCCGCAAAGAACTTATGCTTTGACCATTGGTCGAAGTTGCTTGAAGAAATCATTCCCCTTGTCATCTACCAAAATAAAGGCAGGGAAATCGACAACATCAATTTTCCATATAGCTTCCATTCCTAACTCAGGATACTCCAAACATTCAATTTGTTTGATGTTTTCTTTTGCCAAAATAGCGGCAGGACCACCAATTGAACCTAAATAAAAACCGCCATGTTTCTTGCACGCATCCGTAACTTCTTGACTACGATTTCCTTTTGCAATCATAATCATACTGGCTCCACTATTTTGAAATAAATCGACATACCCATCCATCCGACCAGCAGTTGTTGGCCCCATAGAACCACAAGCCATTCCTGCGGGTGTTTTAGCCGGACCAGCATAATAAACAGGGTGATCTTTGAGATACTGAGGCAACTCCTCTCCCCGATCCAAACGTTCTTTGAGTTTTGCATGGGCAATGTCACGAGCAACTACAATCGTTCCGGTTAACGATAAGAAAGTAGCCACCGGATAGCTGCTAAGTTCAGCCAATACTTCTTTCATCGGGCGATTCAGGTTAATCGGAATTCCTTTTAAACGACCTTCGCCACTACGAAAGGCAGCAGGAATCAACCGACCTGGATTTGCATCCAACTGCTCTAACCAAACACCTTCCTTATTGATTTTAGCTTTTACATTCCGATCGGCACTACACGAAACGCCCATCCCGACGGGACATGAGGCTCCATGTCGGGGCAAACGGATAACACGAATATCGTGCGCATAATATTTACCTCCAAACTGAGCTCCTAATCCAAGACGCTGGGCAGCTTGCAACAATTTCCCTTCAAGTTCTACATCCCTAAAAGCCTGACCATATTCGTTTCCGTGAGTTGGCAATGCATCATAATATTTTGCCGAAGCAAGCTTGACTGTTTTCAAACACGCCTCAGCTGAAGTTCCGCCAATGACAAAAGCGATATGATAGGGAGGACAAGCCGCTGTTCCAAGTGTTTTCATTTTCTCTATCAGGAAATTCTCTAACGTAGCGGGATTCAACAAAGCCTTCGTCTCCTGATAAAGATACGTTTTATTGGCAGATCCGCCGCCTTTAGCTATGAATAAAAAAGAATATTCCATGCCTTTTGTGGCATAAATATCAATTTGAGCAGGTAAGTTGCAACCACTGTTTTGCTCTGTGTACATATCCAAGGCTACGGTCTGAGAATAACGAAGATTCTCTTTGGTGTACGTTTCATAAATTCCCTTCGATATAGCTTCTTCATCTTTACACCCCGTCCACACTTGCTGTCCCTTTTTGGCAACCACAATGGCTGTACCAGTATCCTGACAAAACGGAAGTTGTCCTTCGGCAGAAACTTCAGCATTCAGGAGCATGGTCAACGCCACTGCACGATCATTTTGGCTTGCATCCGGATCATCTAAAATAGCACTAACTTGTTCGTTGTGAGCAGGCCTTAGCTTAAAGGAAACCTCACGCAATGCAGTTCTTGACAATAAAGTAAGTGCTTCGGGGTCAATCTTAAGCATCTCGTGATCATCAAAATTTACTACCGATACATGCTCTTTAGTAAGTAACGTATACTGCGTTTTGTCTTCCCCCAAAGGGAATGGCTCTTGATAATAAAAAACTGGAGTTGACATAATAATTTGTTATATAATTATTTAGTAAGATGTAATTGCAGAATAACGAATGATTTTTCATCGCTCAAAGGTAGAAAACTTTTACCATAACAAACCCGATTAAAGAAATATATATTCAATCAATTTGTTACATTCCACTGAGTTAAACACAAATATAGTTAAATATGCAGGAAAATTACATTCTTTCTTTGCCATCACATGAAAACAGTTTATATTTGCACCGTATTAATATAGTAATACACTAAGACTATTTACTTATGATTCAGTTGAATAATGTATCTTTTTGGTATCAGCACAATAAGCCGGTTTTCGACGGAATGACAATCGAGCTGCAAGTCGGAAAAATATATGGCTTATTAGGCGAAAACGGAGTTGGGAAAACTACTTTCTTACGCATTGTTTCGGGACTCTTATTCCCAAAAACAGGCACGATAGATGTCATGGGTTATGAACCCAAGAAACGCTATCCGGCGTTTTTATCAGATGTATTTTATTTACCCGAAGAATTTGACTCTCCATACGAAAGAGCCATTGATTATGCCAAACGAAACGGGTCGTTTTATCCGGCTTTTCAATTGGATCAGTTTATCACCTATTTAGAACTATTCGGGGTAAATGGGAAGAAGAAATTTACAGAAATGTCGTTCGGACAAAAGAAGAAAGCGTTTGTCTCATTTGCATTAGCAACCAACACAAAACTTTTATTGCTTGATGAACCGACAAACGGACTGGATATTCCCTCAAAAGGCACCTTTCGGCGTTTAGTCTCTCAAGCCGCTGATGAGTCGAAATGTATCGTCATATCCACTCATCAGGTACGCGATTTGGAACTATTGATTGACCCGATAGTTATCTTAGAACCCAATCAGGTGTTACTGAATGATTCTGTAGAATCCATTACACAAAAACTGAAATTCAGTATCGAGCCAACTATCCCGGAAGATGCTCTTTATTCCGAACCAACATTGGGAGGATACCACGTAGTATCAATCAACAAGGATGGTGGTGAAAGCAAGTTAAACATAGAACTTTTGTTTAATGCAGTGATATCCAATAGAAAGAATTTCACATCCCTCTATCGGCAAGAAAAATAATCGATTTTATTCATCGTCACAAAAACAGCTAACGCTCATCAAACATGGAACAGTTTTTCAACGGGTCGCGATATATACGACTTATTTTAACAGAAACAAAGACTTTCAGAAAACAATACCTCTTTTTGGCTGCGGCAGTCGTGTTAATGGCACTTCTTGCTCAGCGAGTGGGAAGCAATAGTTTTGAAAGTATTTCAAGTATCATCCTTCTCATTGCTCCATTTATTTTGTACAAAAACCTATATCATTCGGTAAGAGGCGTCAGTTATACCATGCTTCCAGCTTCAAATTTCGAGAAATGGCTTGCTTGCTGGACTCAATGTGTTATCATTTTACCCATATTACTTCTCATTGTTTGGGCAATACTTAGAATAATAACAGGGTTGTTATATCCATCGGAATTTACTGAATTTATAAATATAAAAGCAAGCTTTTCAAGCTATTGGGATACCATAGCGGGACAATCGCTTTCCATTGCTGCGGTCATGATGTTTCGCCGCAAGAAATGGCAAAAATTGATAGGAGTTCTTTTTGTCATGGCTTTTGTTGGAACCATTTTAGGAATCAGTTGGATGGGAGCCATGAATCAGATGAACGAAGGATTTATGTCGAATAATTGGTCAACTGCACCATGGATTATACGTTATGCCGAGGTGGTGATAAGCCTGATTTTCCCGTTTGGATTGTGGCTTGTTTCATTTTTCAAATTAGAAGAACAAGAGTTGTAGCATACTTGATTCGTTAGAAATCACATTACTACAACATTGACAAAGAGCAAAAGAATAATAACAAGATGGAATTCAACAACGACAAACCAATTTATATACAAATTGCCGACTATATTTGCGACAAGATTGTGACCTCAACTTGGAAAGAAGAAGAGCGCATCCCTTCAGTTCGCGAATTGGGCGCTGATCTGCAAGTAAATCCCAACACGGCAATGCGTACTTATGAATATCTTCAGAATAAGCATATCATTTACAACAAACGTGGCATCGGATACTTTGTTGCAGAAAATGCCATGCAATATGTGACACAATTGCAACGCGAGGATTTTTTTGACCAACAATTGCCACGGGTATTTAAGGCAATGCTGTCGCTGAATATTCCCTTCGAAGAACTGCAAAATCATTATTCCATCTTTATCAATCAACACGTTGAATAAGAACTCATCCTCCCTTGTAATGCACCTCTTTTCCAAACAAACAACACACAATTATCCAAGCACAACTAAGACAAATAATTTCTTTTGACCTTGAGGTCAAAAACAAACTATACAAAAATGAAAAAACGCAGTAACATTACGCTACTGATAATCTGTATCTTATTAGTTAGCATTCCTATTTTAGGATTTATATCGCTTAAACATGGGAACAATGGTTATCCCAACATCATTCAATTTTTCAACAGTCAACAAAATTACAAAGACAACGCTACACGATTTAACATTCAGGTAACATACGACACGAATGGCAAAGAGACAAAAACGACGAAAGACTCTGTGAGCCATTAGACGTAAGAAACAAAAAAACGCCATAAGCCTATTCAAATTTTAAAAAGCACAATCTCAATTTTTTTATGAAGCATCTACTTTTAATGCTGGCATGTTTTGTCGCACTCATTTCACAAGCTCAGACTTCCACCGAAAAATATCAAATCAAAGGACAAGCGGTTGATTCAATTGGAGGTCAAACAATTCCTTATGTCACCTGCTCAGTGATGGCAGCCAACAAACCCCAAGTAGTAATTGCTCGTTTTGCCAGCGACATAAACGGGAATTTTTCTGATAGATTAAAAACACCCGGCAAATACATTGTCGTCGTTTCATTTATTGGAAAATCGCCCGCACAAAAAACATTTACCGTCAGTGAAACACATCCGATCGCTCAATTAGGGAAAGTTCCCATGAGTGATAATCAGCATTTGAAAGAAATAACTGTGGTAGCAACGAGGCCATTAATAAAAGCCGATGTAGATAAAATTTCGTACGACGTACAACAGGATCCGGAAGCCAAAGCCTCCACGGCACTCGACATGCTCCGAAAAGTTCCGATGGTGACGGTTGACGGGCAGGATAATATTCAATTGCAAGGGTCATCGAACTTTAAGATTTACCTGAACGGAAAACCTTCCAACCTTTTTAGCAATAACCCATCGCAAGTACTTAAAAGTTTTCCGGCAAACATGATCAAAACCATTCAAGTCATTACCCAGCCCGGAGCTAAGTATGATGCCGAAGGAGTTGGTGGAATTATCAATATTGTCACCGTTCAAAACGCACATACAAGCGGTTATTCGGTCACCATCAACGGACAAACTTCGACTCGCGGGGCTTATGGCGGAGGAGTCAATCTGGCATTTCAAAAAGGAAAATGGAGCTTTTCCGGAAATTATAACTATTCCTATTTTGCTCAGCCCCATGTCACAACCACTTCGACACGCGATGTTTTCCCTATCAACGGAGTCATCGCCGGCTATGCACACGGGGGCCAGGTTGCTACCGTAAATAACAGTACTCCTGCACAATTTGGGAATGGACAACTTAGTTATGAAATGGACACCTTAAACCTATTCTCAATTTCGTTTAACCGCCAGTATGGTCAGCAACGAAGCTCAACCACAGCCACTACCATCGATCAGGATGTAAACAATGCAACGGTATTTGGCTACGATCAAAACAGTTTGCAACATTCAACCTGGGGATCTACAGACGTGGGAGTGGACTATCAACATACCTTCAGGAAAAAGGGAGAGAATTTGACTGCCTCTTATAAATACAGCAATACACCCAATAACAGCAATTATAATGCTGTGAATGATAATTTTTCTTCACTCATTACACCACAACCTGGATTAGCTAATACCAGTATCAGCAACAACAACGCTTACAGCAACGAACATACGTTACAAATAGATTTCAGCGATCCATTAGGAAAATCACAAACGTTGGAAATGGGCAGCAAATTCATTAAACGTACCAACACCAGCTACACCACCGATAACAATATTTTTTATCAGTTTTCAAATGGTACTTATTCGTTGTTGCCCGATAGTATCGATAATACAAGTTTCAATCAGCGACAATCTATTCTGGCAGGATACATAACGTACAGCGGAAATTGGAAAAAATTCGGATTGAAAGTCGGTACACGTTACGAATACACATGGCAAACCGGTTATTTTAACAACATTGACTCTGTAAGTAATTTCAACACAGACTATGGGGTGTTAGTTCCATCAGGTGCCATCACATATACATTGGCACCCATGCAAACATTGCGTTTGGGGTACGATATGCGAATCCAACGGCCCAGCATCGGTTTCTTAAATCCGTATGTCAACCGACGCGATCCCAATTATATCAACTACGGAAATCCCGGACTTGATCCAGAGAAAAGTCAAAACATTACCTTTGGGTACAGTAATTTCTCATCGAAATACAACATCAGCGCTGAGTTGAGTTATACGTTTGTCAATAATGCTATTGTCCAATACACAGGTCTTTTGCCAAACAGCTCGGTACAATACAGCACTTATGGCAACATTGGCCATAACAACCAACTATTTTTGAATATTTTTGGAAGTTATCGCGGTCTAAGTTGGTTGAATATCTACACGAACGGGAATATTGGACATGTCAACATGAAAAGCAGTGACCAAAGCATGCAAAACAGCGGCTACACCGGCCACGCATTTCTTGGAGCGTCATTCATTTTTCCAAAAGATTATCGTTTAAGTATTGGCGGAGGCGTGAACCTGCCGCAAGTGAACCTGCAAGGAAGTCAGTCATCCTTCTTTTTCTCGTACATGGCATTTTCAAAAGATTTACTCAAAAAGCGATTAACCTTGTCATTAGTAGGTGTTGCATTACCCAAACAACACATCTATATCAATACCCATGCCACCTATTTTGATCAAAACACGGATGTTCACATTTACCCGCCTTGCGAGTTACGCTTCAATGTATCCTACCGGATCGGAAGTTTGAACATGCAAGTAAAGAAACCCAAAACAACAATCACCAATAACGATTTGAAAACGCAACAACCCAATAACGGAGTTGGTAGCACCCCAAACATTTAGTTTTTCCTTTTATCACCTCAAAGAGGCATTCAGGTCATAACGATCAGGATGCCTCTTTTTGTTTTAATGGCAGACTGACAGTATCCCATCGCAAAGCTCTTAAAGAAAATCCTTATTTACAAATGAAACGGCATAAATCAGGATTAAACCTCAAAAAAACAAGTTTACGTGTTACGTGACATTGAAAATCAAACTTACTTAAGTTGATATTTACGAGGTTGAGCCTAACAGAAATTGATTTACACACGATTTTACCACGAACTTTACCCTTTTGCTTACCGCTTTCCCCCAAAACGAAGTTATAAAAATAGATTGGTGCAAGTCAAATCAATTAGCAAAGCGCTTTAAATCTTCTTTCTTGAATTCTTGTAGTTAAAAAGTCGTCGAGATAATGGCAGATAATAAAATACACTTATCTTTGTAAAACAAGAAGATTGATTACTCAGGTTCTAAACACCTTTCAAACGCAAAGATCGGTCATGAAAGTAACACGACCTAATTAACACTTTAATCGATGGCTAAAATTGTTATACTCGGAGCAGGAATTGCCGGACATACTGCCGCCGCTTATCTACAACATAAACTGAACAAGACACACCAAATTATAGTCGTCAGTCCATCAAGTTATTATCAGTGGGTTCCGTCCAATATTTGGGTTGGAGTAGGAAAGATGAATATGAATCAGGTTAGATTCAATCTTAAACCACTTTATCAAAAATGGCAGATTGATTTTCGACAGGCAAAAGCAACGGCTATCTATCCGGAAGGTTATCTTCATCAACATCACCCTTACATCCTGATTGAATACACCGATGGGGAGAAAAAAGGCCAAACAGATATCATTGACTACGATTATTTAATCAATGCTACCGGGCCAAAATTGAACTTTGAAGCAACAGAAGGTCTTGGACCTGAAAAATATACGCATTCAGTTTGTTCTGTTGATCATGCCGCTTCCACTTGGAAATCGTTGCAAGAAATCCTTTTGCGCATGGGAAAAGGAGAAAAAATGAAAATCGTGATTGGGGCAGGGCACCCAACAGCCACATGTCAGGGAGCCGCTTTTGAATATGCCCTCAACGTGGCTTATGAAATAAACCAACGAGGATTGTCAAAATTAGCAGAAATTACTTGGTTATCAAATGAATATGAATTGGGCGATTTTGGCATGGGTGGTGCTTTCATTCGGCGTAATGGGTATATCACCTCTGCCAAAATTTTTAGTGAATCTATTTTTGCTGAATATGGCATTCGCTGGATTACACGTGCCGGAGTTACGAAAATTGAACCTAACACAATTCATTATGAAACATTAGACGGTACGTTTCATACCCTTGATTTTGACTTTGCAATGTTAATCCCTGCATTTAGCGGTACCGGAATAAAAGCCTATAATGAATCCGGCGAACTGATGACTGACCAGCTATTCGCATCAAATGGTTTTATGAAGGTAGATGCCGACTATTCAGGTAAACCATTTGAAGAATGGGGTGTTAATGATTGGCCATCAACGTACCAAAACCCATTGTATCATAATATATTTGCTGCAGGCATAGCATTTGCACCCCCACATCAAATTTCGAAGCCTTTCAAATCACCTAACGGAACGCTTATCACTCCTGCTCCACCTCGTACAGGAATGCCATCAGGGGTAATCGGAAAAATCGTAGCACAAAACTTGGTTGAGACCATACAAACCGGTAAAGAATCGTTCAAACACAAAGCATCAATGGGAGAAATGGGAGCTGCTTGTATTATTTCGGCCGGATTCCACATGCTTCGGGGAAACGCTGCAACGCTCACCGTTTATCCAATAGTGCCTGATTGGGAAAAATACCCACAATGGGGGCGAAATATCAACTATACCGTCGGAAAAGCAGGTTTAGCAGGTCACTGGATTAAACTTTTCATGCACTACATGTTTCTTTACAAGGCAAAAGGAAAACCATTTTGGTGGCTATTGCCTGAATAATTGATTTACACCTTATTAAACACAACCATTATGGCAAAAAATATCGTAAGAGGCTATTATAATGAAGCCTATCCACCTGTTCCAACCAAGTCAACTTTACATGTGCGCCGAAACATCATTTGGCAAGCTGCGCAATTCGTGATACTGAATATTAAAATTCTCCGGATTGTTGCTGGTGGTCATTCATAGTGTTGCAACATAGCCGTAAAATGCAATTAGGTTGACTTTAATCAAACAAAGTCGGCCTGTCTTTGTCTAATTGTTGCAATATAGAGCGAACGAGTGTCTCACGCATAAAACGAGAAGTATTGCTGATTTTATATTTCTCCACATAATAATTGAACATTTTAAATTCTTCCTCGTTAAGCGAGAAACTCACTCGATGCGTTCTTTTCATGGGTGGATATAAAGGCGTAATTTTCTTTTGGGGTTTTCGTGCCATTTTTTTGAGTTAATGTGCGTCGTGCTCTACCTCAATGCCAACAATCTCAAATCCTCTTTGTACCTCTTTCACGGCAAAAATAATGCCTGTCAATAGACTCATTAGTCCTAATATAAACAAGATAATGGAGAGCATTGATAACAAAGGCATTTCACCAATTCCAAATTGAAGACCGATACCCAAACAAGTAGCCACAAAAAACCCAACTGCCGTAGAATAAGCCACAACCGCATTTCGCACCAACCGAATACGATTATAAAACTTGGATACCTGCATCCGTATGCTTTCCAATCGGTTGGTTTGTTTATGTGACAATGGTTCGGTGTCGCTCAGCAAATTCAGTTTTCTCATCTCTTCATTCAAAGCGCGAATTCTGCCTACCACCAACGAATATTTATTATTCATTCCCAACAAAAAAAGGCCACAGGCTGAAATAAGAATGCCCGGAGCCAACATCGCCTCAATAATCTGAACAGTTTGCATAATCAGTAATTATTATTGATCAAAAGATCTATGTTAAAAGCGTAAATAATTTCTTCTGATAGTAATACGAATGCTTTCGTCCAATGGTTTGTCATTTAACAATACCAAATAACCTCCGCCACCCGCTCCGGCTAATTTTTGAGCTAATGTTAATGGTCTATACTCATCCATAACTCTTCTTACTTCAGGAGGCAACATAGCCGGAAAAATCTTTACCTGTGCTTCGAATGATCGATTGAAATAGAAAGCAAACTGTTCCAAATCTTTTGCCAGAATTGCCTTCCAACATCCATCCGAAGCATCTGCCAAAGTTTTCACATTTTCCGCATTGATATGCGTTTCTTGCAAGAGATTTAATCCTTGTGGACGAGGCCAAAGCAACCGAAGCGATATATGCTCTTCGATCCAATCGAGCACCGAATCATCTAAGCAGGATTCTATTTCCTCAGGCCAATAATTGTTATGATAGAAATGGCGCACTAATCCCGGCATACAAATGCCAATAGCATCTTGTGCACCGGAAACCTCATGTCGCCCAGGTTCGTTTTCATATCGAAATGCCAATTGTGCCAATTTCTCAGGGTGCATTGCCGGTAATTCGTATGGCCACAATTTTTTGATTGCATTACGAGTCGATGTACTCATGCCACATCGTTCGTTAAATTCAATGGTAGGTTCTAACGACAATGTAATAGCCCAGCCTGGATGAAATTTTGACACATAAGGTTGATCGATCCACGTACCGGCAAGATCAATACGATAAGGCAAACCGCAATTGGTAGAATTTCTAATAGACGTAGTGCTTCGCGCCGGCAAACTAATATCCGGAATTCGTTTCAGCACTACATATTCTATATCAAGTTCGTCACAAAGCGCTTCTTTTTGAGGAGAATGACCATCTTCGTTGACAACAAAGACGTCGGGATGAAAGCTATGAACCTCATGTTCAAAATCCATGATTCCTGTGCCTGAATTAACCCAGGCATCAGTAACATAGCGAATAGATTTTACCATGTACAGACGTTCAATCTCGCTATTTATCGTATCTCGGCCTTTTAATTCACGAATTGTCCGATCGGAACCAATGCCTACGTAAAGGTCGCCAAAAGAAGCGGCTTCTTTGAAAAAAGCCACATGCCCGCTATGGAGCATGTCAAAACAACCTGTGACGAATACTTTCTTTGGCATCAAAAAGACCCTTTATTGATTCAACATAGACCGTTTAAA
>DAHXOX010000140.1 GCA_027364655.1 Paludibacter sp.
TCCTTTGCGAACATCATATCTCACGATGTTCCTTCTGTTTATTTTAGTATGTTCCTATTCTTGCAAAAAAGAAAATTTCAATGTTTTACCACCTGAGACCCAAACGGGACAAAACACTTTTGGCTGTTTAATTGATGGTGAACTATATTTTGGAGGATATCTTCCTCCACTTGGGCATCAAGCTATCGGCGCAGAATATCATAAAATATCTAAAGTGCTAATTATTGATACTTATGGGGAAATGAATAGCAAAGCCGCAGGTTCATTATCAATAGAAATAAACAATGAACCACGACAGGACAGTGTACAAAAAATTTTCCACGCTTCTTATCTTCCATATCCGCGATCATCCGAATGTTTTATGTTTAGTGTAATAAATGATGGAGAAATATACTTGACAAAGTTTGATACCATTAATAAAATTGTAAGCGGACGTTTTCAATTTATAGGCAGATGTTCAGATGACATGTTTCGTTCTGCAGGTACAGCAACGAAACAAATTACACAAGGTCGTTTTGATATTAAACTCGGTGTGTATAACCAATAAAAATTATTGCCATGTATACTACTCCCCAATGTTAGGACAATTTTAGCAGCAAGTTAAGATATGTTTTGTCGCTGCAAGTTTGGTTTTGTTCGGACAAAACGGGCAATAACTTTTTGGGCCGTCCCATCGAGCCCGAAAAAAGTTATTCTCGTTTTAGGCCGCCTGTTCATATATCTCTTTTGGAGTTTTGTATTCCAAGGATTGGTGCAATCTCTGATCATTGTAAAATCAAAAATATTCGTCCAATCCTTTCCACAAAGTTAATTCATTTTCGTATACATACAAATACACGTTTTCATATTTCACGCTGCGCCATAATCGCTCAACGAAGATATTATCCAAGGCACGTCCTTTTCCATCCATTGATACTTGCATTTCATTTTGCCTGCGTTGCATGGTGTTTGGTATAAAGAGTTTGCAAAGCGGTGGCTTGTATCAAACATTGAGGATTATGTACATCAATCAATTTCGGATTAAGTTTTGGAATCTTAATGTGGGTGCCTGCTGAAATGAGATCAGGATTTGCAATTTTATCTTTGTTTGCTTCATAAATATAAACCCAGAATAGCTTATTTCCATAATATTTGAGAGCCATCAGCGTGAGTCGTGATCCTTCTTTAAATGTTTCCGTAGCTAACAGTTCGTTATAGGTACGTGGTTGAGTGAGCGGATTGGGAGTTACAGCTTTGGCAGTTGTTGATTGCGATTGAGCGGCTTGAGTAACTGGTGAAGCGAGCGTTTTGATATGAGTGGAAGATGTTGACGCCAAAATCGTCGTAGGCTGAGTCGCATCGTTGCCATGATTCATGATGAAAAAATAATAATAAATCGGAATACTAATCACTACGACCACTGCAAATAAAATAGACAACGCAACCCATCTTTTATTGTTAGTCGGCACTTGTTTTGCCATGCGTTCCATCATGGTTTTTTCGTCTGAAGAAGCATGAATGGATTCTTTTTCTACCGATTCTTTTTGAACAATAGCACTGGTTGAGTCAGCGATATTTGTTGTAACCGGTGCTGACGCTTGCTCGATTTCTTGGTTCACAATTGGAACATCCGGTTGCACCCGTTCAGCCTTTTCTATTGGGCTAACATTTGGCGTTTCGGATGGCTGCAAAGTCTGATTTTTCCCTTCGGGTTGAGTTTGTTGCAGATCGGCAATGATGCCCAAAATTTCTTGAGCTTGCTCTGAAAATCGTTTCAGACGTAGCTCTTCATCATCCATCCACGTATCATTTGCAGAGACAGTCTCCTTGTTTATGGCAATGGGTTCGAGGTGTTCAAACGGTTTATTCACCGCTTCACGCATTGATTTGTCCGGCGTAAAGGTGATTTTGTTATGTCCCGCAATCTCATATTTTTCGCCGGTTTGCACATTAACGCTCATCCGGCTTTTGTGCCATTCTATTTTGAAGACGCCAAGTCCTTTAACTCTTGCTTCGCCATCGCGTAGCAATTCTTCGCTAAGCGTTTCTATTAGTTGTTGTAAAAAGCCAATAGCCGTTTTTTTCGTGATTCCTTTTTGTTGTGCAAGATAGGTAGCAATATTGGCTAAAGTGAGTTTTTCGTTATTCATATCGAGGCGCCTCCTTCGCTTTATCTTTCAAGGTTTGGTTTGGTTTGAACACTACCACTTGTTTTGGAGGAATCAACGTTTGAACTTTGGTGCGTGGATTGATAGTAAGGCGTTCTTCTTTGCGATGTGGCTCAAATGTGCCAAATCCTTGCATGTGGACAGATTTTCCTTTACTCATTTCGTCTGCCATCATAGTGAAAGTGGTGTCAAGCAATTCAGCTATTTCATTCTCTGAAATGGACAGGCTGCTTGATAAATCAGCAATCAATTCTTTGTGTGTCATAACCATGAGAAGTTAAAGATGTATGAGAAAGATAGAAGAATGACGTTGAATGCCTTTTTGTTGTGCTTCAAAGTCTTAGAGAATTACTTCTCCGAATAAATCATAATCATCAAAATTAGTGATTTTTGCCGAATAAAATGAGCCTGTCGATAAAGTTTTTGTTTTAGCAATTAATATTTCGGGATCAACCTCGGGTGAATCAAATTCTGAACGGCCTACGTAAAATTCACTCTCTTCTCTGTCAATCATTATTTTGAGTATTTTCCCTACTTTGTGTTGATTATGTTCTGCCGAAATAGTACGCTGCAACTCCATGATTTCATCCACTCGTTGTGCTTTGACATCTTGAGCCACATCGTCCAAATAATGGTTGTATGCGTAAGTGCCGGTTTCGTGTGAGTATGCAAAAACGCCAAGACGTTCAAAGCGTTGTTCAGCTACAAAATCTTTTAGTTCGTCAAATTCCTCTTTGGTTTCGCCCGGGTGTCCTACCAACAAGGTTGTACGCAAATGAATTCCGGGAACTTCTTCGCGAATGGTTTGTAATAAATGGCGGGTTTGTTCCAATGTGATATTTCGACGCATGCGTTGAAGCATGGTGTCGCTGCTATGTTGCAGGGCAATATCTAAGTAGTTGCAAACATTGTCGCGCTCACGCATCACCTTCAGTAATTCATAAGGGAAATTAGCCGGATAAGCATAATGTAACCGCAGCCATTCGACTCCTTGTATATCGGCAATGCGATTGACAAGATCGGGCAGCATCGCTTTGCGTTCGGTGTCGTAGCCGTAATACGATAAATCTTGTGCAATGAGTTGAAACTCTTTCACCCCTTGCGAAACTAACCACGTTACCTCTTCAACTATTTCTTCTGCCGGTCGCGAACGATGTTTGCCCGTGATGATGGGAATGGCGCAATAGGAACAGGTGCGATCGCATCCTTCCGAAATCTTGACATACGCATAATGCGATGGTGTTGTAAGGGTACGTTCAACTGCAAAGTTGGCGTTGTAGGTTTTTCCTAATGCTGTTAATATTCCGGTGTAATCGAATTTCCCGTAGTATTGATCCACTTCGGGAATTTCTTGCTTTAACTCTTTCAAATAACGCTGAGACAGGCAGCCCATCACAAAGAGTTTGTCGATTTTATGTTGTTTGCGTAATTCCGCAAATTGAAGAATCGTATTAATTGATTCTTCTTGTGCATCGCCAATAAATCCGCAGGTATTGATAATGACGATGCGTCCTTCAGGCTTTTCAGCGTCGTGATGTACCTGATAGCCGTTTGCCTGAAACTGCCGCATGAGATGTTCGGAATCGACTAAGTTCTTCGAACATCCTAAAGTTATGAAATCAACTAAATTGGATTTATTGATTGCCATGTAAATGTGTGTAATATAAGATTGTCTGCAAAATACTTTTGCTACAAAGAGATCGGGTTATGAATAATTTTTCAGGCGTTTTTCCAAATCATATTCATCAGAAATCAGCACTTGACGAGCTTTGCTTCCGTCCGGCGGGCCAATGATGCCAACGGCTTCTAACTGATCTACAATTCGTCCGGCACGATTGTATCCTATCGAAAACTTACGTTGAATCAGCGAGGTTGATCCTTGTTGATTCATTACGATTAGGCGTGCAGCTTCTTCGAAAAGTGGATCACGTTTGCTTAAATCAACATCGGAAAAATCGCTGCCTTCTCCGTCGCTTCCTATGTATTCAGGTAAATAATAAGCGGTTGGAAAAGCGGTTTGTTTTCCGATATATTTCACAATATTTTCTACTTCTGGCGTATCGACAAAGGCGCACTGCACACGGATTAAATCACCACCTTGTGAAAAGAGCATATCGCCACGACCGATCAATTGATTGGCACCCGGAGTGTCGAGAATAGTGCGTGAATCGACCATCGCCATAACGCGAAATGCCACGCGGGCAGGAAAGTTCGCTTTGATCACACCTGTAATGATGTTGGTTGAAGGTCGTTGTGTGGCGATCACCATGTGAATACCCACGGCTCTGGCTAATTGTGCAATACGTGCAATAGGCATTTCCACTTCTTTTCCCGCTTGCATAATTAAATCGCCAAACTCATCAATAATAACGACAATGTAGGGTAAAAATTTGTGTCCTTTTTCGGGATTCAGATGACGTGATACGAATTTAGCATTATACTCTTTGATGTTCCTCACGTGCGCTTTTTTCAACAAGTCGTAACGATTGTCCATTTCAATGGTCAACGATTGAAGTGTTTGCACAACTTTAGAGACATCGGTAATAATGGCTTCATCGCCATCGGGAAGTTTAGCTAAATAATGTTTCTCAATGTCGGAATAGATGTTGAATTCCACTTTTTTCGGGTCGATGAGCACAAATTTCAGCGTGGATGGATGTTTTTTGTAAAGCAAAGAAGCGATAATGGCATTCAGACCTACTGATTTGCCTTGTCCCGTTGCACCGGCTACCAATAAGTGAGGCATCTTACAAAGGTCTAACATAAATATCTCATTGGTAATGGTACTTCCAAACGCCACAGGCAAATCATATCTCGATTCTTGAAATTTTTTGGAACTGATCACCGAACGCATGGAAACAATTTGAGGATCACGATTCGGAACTTCTATGCCAATAGTACCTTTTCCTGGTATTGGGGCAATAATTCGAATGCCCAACGCGGCTAAACTTAGTGCAATATCGTCTTCAAGATTTTTAATTTTTGAAATACGAACGCCAGGTTTTGGCACTATTTCATACAGCGTAATGGTCGGGCCAACGGTTGCTTTGATGCTATCGATCTCAATTCCGTAGTTTTTCAGTGTGTTGATAATCCGGTTTTTGTTGGTGTTCTGTTCCTCCATATCCACCGACGTCAGCCCGTTGTTATATTCTTTCAACAGCTCTAAAACAGGGAAATGATAGCCTGATAAATCCAAAGTTGGATCGTATTCTCCTAAAGCCGAAGCATCGTAATTTTCTTCGTCGTTGCTTTCCGGCTGATCATTTAGGTGGAGCATGCGTTGTTGTTCGGCATCCGAAAGTTCTGATTGATAAATTTCCGGTTGTGGCGCTGTGATCTCGAAATCAGAAGATGCATTATTTTGTTGATTATCATTGCGAAGCAATGGGTTTTCTTCATCATCCGGTTGTTCTTCTTCTTCAATGTCGAGTATCAAAGAGTTTTTCGTGGGTTTGTTGTTGGGAACGAGAATGGTTGATTCTGAATTGGCTTCAACCTCTTTAGCCGGATTGCGTTTGAATAAGTTTTTCAAGAATGGGATTAGCCCTTTAAAAAGTATCATACTAAAAATGAATCCGAAAACAAGGAGAATGAGTAAGGTGCCTGTCCATCCAAATTTTCCATGCATCCACTCTCCTGCATAAAATCCATGTTCGCCGCCAAGATACAAAAATGAATCTTTGTAAATAGATGATAATGTAACACCTAAAAAAAGAGACACCCAAATCATAATGGCTAAAGGATATAAGAATGATTTCCATAAAGGAATCGTGCGAACTGACATAAGGCGTAGCGCGAGTACTATGGGAAAGATAAGCCATGCATAAGCTGCAACACCAAATCCTCTGTTAATCATAGCTTCAGCAATATGAGCACCGATGGCTCCTGTCCAATTTTGTATCGCAGTTTCGTCGTTAGAGAGATGAAACCAAGACCCTTGCATTTTACTTTGATCGGCGGCACCGGTGTAAAAAAAGGATGTTAACGCCAAGACCACATAACTGACACCCATCAGTAACAGTATCCCAATGATAAAGTGCGTGCGTTCGTCTTTGAGGATTTTAATCCATCGTCTTTGTCCAGACGTGGATGCTCCTTCTCTTTTAGATTGTCTTTTGATGGGTTGCTGTTCTTTTTTTGCCATACCTTTTAATCGTTTGATCTTGCAAAGGTAATGAATTCACTTTGTTTTTTTGTTGGATTGCGCTTTTTTCGGTATCGATTATCAACATCAAGTTGTGTCGATTTGATAAAAGTGATGTCGCGAAAATGATTTTTATTTTTCAACTGAACAGCCATTTACGGACATCTTGTTTATACTTCACGTTGACCTAAGGCTTTCGGTTGTTGCTGCTTGTACGATTCTTGGTGAAATAGGGAGTTTTGAGTAACTTTGTCTTGCTTTAATAAGCAATTATCAGCAGAAAATAGTATTTTAATTCGACTTAATGTGTCATTATGAAACGAGTCCCGATGTTCGGGACGAGTTCCATACGACCTTTAAAAATAAATTATTCACGTATGAAACCTACATGACCGCTAAGGCGGACACCAAAGAAGATGAAAAGTACAGTACCTTTGTGCTATATAAAGCAATTAAAAAGGTACAACTATGGACAACGAAACGATTGAATTTGAACAAGTCGTAGCCAGAGGTTGCG
>DAHXOX010000145.1 GCA_027364655.1 Paludibacter sp.
ACTGCCGGTGGATTGGAAACGGTTGTAAGAGATAATTTCTTCAGATTCTTCAACTTGACAACAACATTAGACTTATACTATAATAAGTTATATGCATCTCAATTCGTGCAAGATAATCAAACAATCAACATCCCCGAACAAAGTAGTTTTTCTTGGAATGCGAAATCAATTGCCAACATCATGTTACCGGCTAATTTATCGGCACAAATCACCGGATCATACACGGCTCCTTATTACATTTCACAAGGGAGAAATATGGGAAACTACGAAATTGATTTAGGATTGCGCCAAATGCTGTTGCACAAGAAACTCATCTTAAACTTAAATGTACGCGATCTTTTAAATTCAAACCGAAGTAAGATTGAAACTTGGGGGCCAAATTACACACAGGAATCGCTCAACTATTTTAATGGGCGTATGGTAAGTCTCAATATCTCTTATAACTTTGGGAATGCTAATCCCCAAAGAGGTAAAAAAACCACCAACCACCAACATAAATAACACGAACACCAATAATACAGACAACATGATGGACGGAATGTAAACATTAACCATCTCTAACTAAATCTTTTTTGCATCGTTGGAATGTCCGTGATATATTTGCACTACAAAATGCAATCCTATATCATGGACATTCTATTTTTTTAATCTGCAACGATTCAAATTTTTAACCATGAAATCAAACTTTTTTGCACGTATTTTTATCCCAAAAGAGAAAAAGTTTTATGATCTCTTCGAACAAGACTCAGTGAATGTCTGCGCCATTGCAGATGATCTGATTCGCTTAGTAAACGAACCTGATGAAAATAAAAGAAGAGAAATTAAAAACAAGATGCACGACGTGGAACATGCCAACGATCAGCTCACCCACACGGTGATGGAAGAGTTAGGACGAAATTTTATTACGCCATTTGATCGTGAGGATATCCACAGTTTAATCTCCTCATTGGATGATGTGACTGATTTTATTTATGTCTCCGCCAAAAGCATGCTGCTCTACAAAATTGATCCCACGCACGACATCACGATTCAATCGTTAGCCGAACTTATTAGACAAGCCACGAAAGAGCTTAACGAAGCTATAAAAGGACTTCGCGACTTCAAAGGCGTAAAACAAAGTCTGCAAGCGGTTGTGCAGGTAAACAGCATTGAAAATCAGGCAGATGATATTTTATACACCGGCATTGAACATCTCTTTGAACATGAGAATGATGCCATTGAAATCATGAAAAAAAGAGAATTATATTATCAATTAGAGACCGTGACCGACAAATGCGAAGATGTTTGTGATGTCATTGAAAGCATTCTCATCAAATACGCTTAAGCAATGAGTTTTACATTACTTATCCTTATTATCGTCTTCAGTGTAATTTTCGACATGATCAATGGATTTCATGATGCTGCCAATTCTATTGCAACAGTGATATCCACGAAAGTATTAACTCCTTTTCAAGCTGTAGCCTGGGCAGCATTTTTCAATTTTCTGGCTTTCTGGGTGTTCAATCTCAAAGTAGCTGACACCGTTTCTAAAACAGTAGATAATGCAACCATTGATTTGGTAGTAATTTTTGCAGGTGTTTTAGCCGGTATCATTTGGAATCTACTCACTTGGAGATTAGGGATACCCTCCAGTTCGTCTCACACATTAATGGGAGGATTTGCCGGTGCCGGCATTGCACATGCCATGAGTTTTTCTGTTGTCAATCAAAAAGTCATTTGGGAAACAACCATATTCATTGTGTTAGCTCCTTTTATCGGGATGGTGATCGGTCTTGGCATTGCCGCGTTAATCACAAATATCGCAAAAAGGACGAATCCTCACAAATCAGAAAAAGTTTTTCGACGGCTTCAGTTGGTTACCTCGGCATCTTTAAGTTTAGGGCATGGAGGGTCTGATTCACAAAAAGTGATTGGTATCATTATTGCAACTTTAACAGTGTATAATCACTATTGTAACGTGCATGGCATTGCAATACCAACATGGATTCAACACACCGACTTGCATCATGTTCCTCAATGGGTACCGATTACATGTTACTCCGCCATAGGAATAGGCACTTTATTGGGCGGCATGCGTATTATTAAAACAATGGGAACTAAAATCACGAAAGTAACTCCTTTTGAGGGTATTGCAGCCGAAACTGCCGGTTCAATCACCCTTTTCGGTGTTGCCGAAGGACTTGGGATTCCAGTCAGCACCACACATACCATTGCCGGTTCCATTATGGGAGTTGGAATGCTAAAACGCATTTCAGCCGTACGTTGGGGGATTACTCGACAATTAATCATTGCATGGATCGTCACCATCCCTGCAAGTGCCGCTATTGCGGCTATTGTCTACTGGATTCTTAAGTTTCTGGGCGTTCACTGATGTCAATAAGTAAGCGAAAATCCAACCGTTCAGCCTTAGTAATAATACCTTTTATTGTCAAAAACAATGATAACATCTAAACAGCAGAATCTTCCATTCTTTGATTAAAAGAAAGGAATCAGCTATTTTTTTAATCAACTATGTCACTTTAATTCTTTTCACGCTATCTTTGCAGCATAAACACTTCTTCCCTCTTTTATTGCCCATTCCCCTATGAAAACGAAGCCATTTTTACACAGAATTTACGCATTCATTGTTTTTGCCTTCTTGCTACAGTCGTGCGTGAAAAATGACATTTCGCTAAACAATGTCGATGGAACAATCGGCGTCAATGGTTCTCTGGTTTTTCCTATAGCCACCTCAACCATCACCATCAGCCAATTTCTGAATAAACTAAATGTCACTAACCTTTCGCAGGACAACACGGGGACTCTGTATCTTTATTACAATCCCACAGCTCCATACAATTTTAATTTAAATGTCGGGCTACAAGATGTCCCAGTCACACAAAGTGTGGATTTTAATGGTTTTACAGGCCCTGCATCAGCGACGATGATAAACAACCAATTAGCCGCTTATGAAAATGTTGCTTTTGATTTAAAGCAATTATCTTCTCAAAATATTACCGAGCTGGATAGCATTGCCGTGAACAGCATGCAGCTCGTGCTGACACTCAAAAGCAATATCAATTTCAATACCAACCAAGCCAGCATCACCATCACTCCCGACCCAACTGTTTTTGTTGGCATTACTCCCGCATCGTATTATCAAGTTGGCTACGCAAATAGCTTAATCAATCAGCCCATTACGTTTACATTTTCTAAGTTCGTGGCCAAACCAAACAGTAACGGGACATTTCCCATGAAAGTACTTCTACAAGAGGTGACACCGGCAAATGACGTTACCATAACAAATAGCTCCTATTTCAACTACACAGTAACCTTGAAAAATGTGAACTTCAGCGCCATGTATGGACAATTTGCATTCAATGTTCCACCTCAAACCGGAACCATTGATTTGAGTTTTATAAACAATTTCATTCAGACTAACAGTACGTTACCATTTTCAAATCCACAAGTAAAATTGGCAATGAAAACCAACGCCCGCCTTCCCTTGGATTTTAAAGTCAATAGTATCACCAGTTATAATACAAGTCAGCCAAACGTCACTTTGTCCGCAACTTTTGATAACGGGTCGCTATCGAAAATTTTCCCTTTGTATAACATGCCGGCAAGAGTCGGCGCGTGGGGAACTAATACGCTAACATTTGACAAAAACAATGGGCATATTGACAACTTGTTTACTCAACCGGGAATCAACACCGTGGCATTCACTTTTTCGGGTTTTTCGCGTTCGGATACTATTGTAAAGAATCAATTTGTGACGCAAAATGACACGTTTCAGATATCTCCTTATGCAGTCTTTCCTTTGTCGTTCAACGCGGGAGCCGATATCATTATGAGCGATACAATCAAGATTAACGATCAATCATTTCACGACTTCTTGAATAAAATCAACGTGAATGAAATGGCTTTGTGGCTCATAGCAAGCAACAATACCTCCTCACAGATTGGAGTCTCTGCTTCGTTGCTAAACAGTAATCAACAACCTATTGGCACTGCACAGAATGTCACACTTAAAGTGACTGCCAATGTGGATGCAGCAGGTCGCCCTGTGCTTACCACCGGAACTCAAACCGATCAAAACTTTAAGCTATCTTTTAATTATAGTGACTTACAACAAGCATACTATCTATTGTTGAGATACACATTACAAGGCAAAGATATGCAAACACCATTGACTGTGAATGCGGCTGATTTTGTGAAAGTGAAAGTTAGCGCATACGCAAATGGAATATCGTATACCCATTAAGTAAAATTGTCATCCAAAATCATCACATCCTGCCATGCTATGAAGTTCTTATTCCTTATCGTTACAATAATGGTTATCTGCGCATTAACAGGCAGCTCTGTTTCAGCTCAGGTAAGTACACTCTACTACATGGAGAATGTGCCTTCACGCAATGAACTCAATCCGGCATTCATTCCTACACAAAATTTTTATGTAGATTTGCCTATTATTTCCGGCATTTCACTTACCTCTGGCAATAATTCATTCACTTTGAATGATTTATTACTACCTTACAATGGAAAGACAATTACCGTCTTCCATCCAGACGCAAATCCTGATGCATTTTTGAATACGCTACACAGCACGACAAACATGACCTTTCAAAACCGTATCAACATTCTTGGGGTTGGATTTAAAATCAAACAAAATTATGTTACATTCGGATTGAGCGAACGTATGAGCAGCAATGTAAACGTCCCAAAAGACTTACTGTCGCTAATTCTGAAAGGAACTCCCGACACTATCAACACCAACCATTTTAACCTAAGAACATTAGGAACAAACGAGTCAGCGTATTTAGAGACAGCTTTTGGATACGCACGACAAGTGACTGATCAATTAAGTGTCGGAGCCAAAGTGAAACTTCTTTTCGGTCAAGCGCACTCTGATGCTTCTTTTAGCCAATTTGATTTGAGTGTCAATCGGCAAATAGCTCAATTTGTAGGAAATGGCACAGCACATATCACAACGCCTTTTGACATTCCGCAAAACAGTGATGGATCTCCCGATTTTGCAAATGCCAACAAAAAAGGATGGGGAAAAATTGTAGGATTTGGTATGGGATTTGATTTGGGAATGAATTATGCCGTTCTCGACAATTTTCATATATCAGCCGCATTAACTGATCTTGGATTCATTCATTGGTACAAAAGCAGTTGGGATGCGCAAATGACGAATAGCGCTTCATTTTCAGGAATGAAGGTAACGCTAAATAGCAACAACACCAGTTTTATCAAACAATTAGGGGACTCAATTAAAAGCGCTTTTGCGTACGGGTCAAATGGTAATGGCTACACCACGTCGCTCGATGGCCGCTTACGGTTGGGAGCCGAGTATAGCATATTGAACGACAAAATGGCATTCGGAATGCTGTGGCAAAATGCTTTTGGCGGCACATATCTGTATGATGAATTAACACTGTCGGCCAATTATCGTCCGGCTTATTGGGTCAATGCATCCTTGAGTTATTCTGTACTCAATGGCAGCCTCGGTACCATTGGATTGGGATTGAATTTCATTGCCGGCCCTCTCAATTTCTTTTTGAGCAGCGACTATATTCCACTCTATTATACCAAAGATGGCTATCCATTTAAATCGAAATACATGAATTGTCAAGTTGGAATTGCCCTTACATTCGGACATAAAAAAAAAGCTGAGTTGAAAAAAATGAGACAAATGCAACAAGAAGAACAAGACAAAAAACAAAAAGACGAAGAACCACCTATGCCCGAAGAACAACAAATACTTGTTCAATAAGCGACAATAAAAAAGAGTAGTCAAATTGACTACTCTTTTTTATTGGTGGGTGGCAGATGGGATTTGAACCCACGACCAATGGAACCACAATCCACTACTCTAACCAACTGAGCTACAGCCACCGTTTAATTACACTGCAAAAGTACGATAAATATTGGTATGGAGCAAACTTTTTCACAAAAAAATCCCGTACATTCACGACATCTATTCAACCCCAGCTATCATGCAAGCATCATTTCAGATTTTACCTTCCACTCTCGAAAAGCAACTTGCTTATATTAAAAAGAATATCTATCTGCACAAAAATGGCATTGTTTCCGAAAGTATGGAAGCCAAAGGCATCCGATATGGCTTAAATTATGGCGTTTCAATCCCCGATCTGAAACAACTGGCCGATACGCTTCCGCACGATGCGTTATTAGCGCAACGACTCTGGGATGAGAACATACGGGAAACCAAACTTTTGGCAACACTATTATATCCCGGTGAAATGGTGAATGAAGAGATGGCAACGACTTGGTTGAACGATATTCACAACATCGAATTAGCGGAACAAACAGCCAGAAACCTCTTTTCAAAATCACCGGACGCGGCTTCCATAGCAACTAATTGGTGCCAATCGACAAACCGCTGGCAATGTAGTGTCGGATTTATGACAGCAGCCTATTGTGTGACCACCCTGTCAGCCAACATGCGATCTGTTATTGATCAACAAACCTTTATTAGTTCAAAACAGGATACTTACGAAATCTATTGGGCAATTGCTCTCTATCTGAAGAAACAAGGCGCATGTGATCCGGCTTCGGCCAATGAAGTGCTTGCTCGCATCAATCCGTTCAAAGACTCTTCGCTCATGTCAGAGAGATATATTTTTGAAGAGGTTTCCACTGAATTACGGTATCGTTTTGAAATATAATCAAAAGAATCTACCTTTATCGCCCTTTCACACGTAACAAATTTATTCACGTCGCTGGTTTTTCAACAGCCTCAACCCTCATCACAATGAAAAAAAATTGGTTTTTAAGCATGATATCACTCCTGTTCATTTCGCTTTCAATCAATGTGTCGGCACAAACATCCGCTGCAAATTACAAGATCATCCAGCGTATTTCACTACCTGGCACCGGATTTTGGGATTACTTATCAGTTGATGAACTTCACAACCGCTTGTTTGTTTCGCATGCAACGCAGGTAAACGTGGTTGATCTGAAAACAAACCAACCGATTGCCGTCATTCCGAACACACCGGGTGTGCATGGTGTCGCCTTTGCTTATGATCTCAACAAAGGATTTATTTCCGACGGGAAGGATTCATCCGTTACGGTTTTCAATCTTACCACCTTGAAAGAAACCGGAAAAATAAACGTTACAGGAAAAAATCCCGATGCTATTTTGTATGATCCTTTTTCGCATTGCGTGTTGACTTTCAACGGAGGAAGTTCCAATATCACGGTCATTAATGCTCGAAATAATAAAGTGATTACCACCATTCACCTATCTGGGAATCCGGAATTCGCCCAAACCGATGGCAAAGGGTACATATATGATAACATTGAATCAAAAAGCACGGTGGTGAAAATTAATGCGAAAACATGGAAGGTAGAAAAGGAATGGTCCATTGCTCCAGGCGAAGGTCCCTCGGGATTAACCATTGATTTAGAGCATCATCGTCTGTTTTCCGTTTGTAGGAATCAAAAAATGGTTGTCTCCGATGCCATTACCGGCAAAGTAATTACTACGCTTCCTATCGGCTCGCGATGCGATGGCGTTGCTTACGATCCCATTCACAAACGCGCAATCTCTTCCAACGGAGAAGGAAACATCACGGTAGTACAAGAAGAAAATCCGAATACCTACTGTGTAGCAAATACGGTACCTACCCAAGCAGGCGCTCGTACCATTGCCGTTGACACCAAAACAGGTCGTTTGTATCTTTCAGTTGCCGAGTTTGAACCAGGCGAAGGACGACGTCCCATGAAACCAAATACATTCCAAGTCCTTGTTGTTGAACCTATCCAATAAAAGAACGACAACGCGGTAAAACTCATTTATTGATGCAGCCTCAATGGGAAACACCTTCCCGTTGAGGCTTTTTTCTGTTTTGTCCAGATCGAGAATGGGGTAACTTGACGTCAAAATATAGCCGCTAATTGGCGATAACCCATTGTTGATGAATTCCGGGATGCCACTGATTTGCGACAGAAAATCTACGGTAAATCACCAACTCAATAGACAAGTTTAGCTTCTACCTATGCCGTAAAAAAAGAGTTTTAGTCAAACACAATCAACTGCTTGCAAAAAGATATTCGTCAATTTTTATAGGGCATTCTATATTAAAATGATATTTTTTTTAGACTAACCCCGTTTAAAAGTAATGTAAAAGCAAAAAACACATTACTTTTTGCTTGTGGCTAAAGAAAAATGAATACCTTTGCAGCCGCAATATAAAAAGAAAAGAATAACGGTATGTTTGACACAGGACTCACCACATTTATGATTTTAGCCACCAGTTTGGTGATGCTAATGACACCCGGACTTGCTTTTTTCTATGGTGGACTCGGATATAAAAAAAGTATCCTCAACATCATGATGCAAAGTTTCGTTTCGATGGGCATTACCTCGGTTATATGGTTTGCATTTGGCTACTCTCTATGTTTTAGCGGCACAATGACACAAGGCAACGATTTCTTTGGCATTCTGGGCAATCTCGACAAAGCGTTCTACAGAGGAATCACTCCTTCAACCCTTTTTTCGCCCGAAAAACGCTTTCCTGAGTATTTATTTATTGCCTACCAAATGATGTTTGCCATCATCACTCCGGCCTTAATCACCGGTGCTTTCATCAATCGGGTTTCATTCAAAGCCTATATCTTCTTTTTAATATTCTGGCAAATATTTGTCTATTATCCATTTGTCCACATGATATGGGGCGGCGGACTGTTAGCCAATTGGGGCGTATTTGATTTTGCAGGCGGTATCACGGTACATGCTACAGCGGGATTTGCAGCATTGGCTTCCGTTTATTTTGTAGGAAAACGACATCAGAAAACCGACCCCAACAACATTCCGTTAGTGGCAATCGGGACGGCATTGCTTTGGTTCGGATGGTATGGATTTAATGCGGGAAGTGAATTGGCTGTGAATGCCATCACCGTTTCCGCATTTGTCAATACCGATATGGCTGCTTCGTTTGCCGCAGTCACCTGGCTCTTTTTAGAGTGGAACACCGGGAATAAAAAGCCAACGTTCATCGGGTTAATGACCGGATCAGTGGCAGGGTTGGCGACTATTACTCCGGCAGCCGGCTATGTCACTATTTCATCGGCAGCCATGATTGGCATTATTGCAGCTATCGGGTGTTTTCTCGCCGTACATTTCAAAGAACGTAAAGGGTGGGACGACGCGCTCGACGTATGGGGAATTCACGGCATGGGAGGCGTCATCGGGACTCTTTGTCTGGGACTTTTTGCTTCTTCAACCATTAATCCCTCTATTCCAAACGGGCTTTTCTTTGGTGGCGATGGCATGTTATTGTTCAAAGAAGCAGTCGCCCTCTTTCTCGCCATCAGTTATGCATTCTTCTTTACCTTGCTCATCTTTAAGGGTATCAACAAATTTATTCCTGTCAAAGTGTCGGTACTCGATCAGGAAATTGGGTTGGATATGTGTTCTCACGGTGAAGTAGCCCGTCACCTATAAAAGCGATCAAAGCATTACCCATAAAAAAGCCTCGAAACAATTCGAGGCTTTTTTATGGGTAAGCAAAAATCATTTTGCCGTTGTATCGCTTTCATACGCATCATTGTGCACCGAACGTACGGAACGTCCTGATGGGTCTGCATTGTTTTTGAAACTCTCATCCCACTCTAACGCAGCGGGCGTACTGCAAGCTACCGAAGGCACGGAAGGCACGGTCGCAGCAGCAGAATCGGATGGAAAATAATCGCAGAAGATGCTTCGATAGAGGTATTCTTCTTTACTCATCGGCGGGTTGATCGGAAAACGATACTTGGCGTTTTTCAACTCCTGATCGCTCACCTTTTCTTCAGCACGTGCTTTGAGCGTGTCAATCCAGCTATACCCTACTCCATCCGAGAATTGTTCTTTTTGTCGCCAAACAACCGATTCCGGCAAGTAATCTTCAAAAGCTTTGCGCAATATCCATTTCTCCATCTTACCGTTGCCGGCCATTTTGTCTTTTGGATTCAGGCGCATGGCCACATCCATAAACTCTTTGTCGAGAAATGGGACACGCCCTTCGACTCCCCAAGCAGCCAACGATTTATTAGCGCGCAAACAATCGTATAAATGGAGCTTGTTGATTTTTCGCACTGTTTCCTCGTGAAAAGCCTGTGGATTGGGCGCTTTATGAAAATAGAGATACCCACCGAAAATTTCGTCGGCGCCTTCGCCCGAAAGCACCATTTTTACACCCATCGATTTAATGACACGCGCCATTAAATACATGGGTGTTGAAGCGCGAACAGTGGTTACGTCATAGGTTTCGAGATGGTAAATCACATCGCTGATAGCATCCAACCCTTCCTCGATCGTGAAATGAATCTCATGGTGAATGGAACCAATATGCTCGGCCACTTTGCGGGCAGCCACTAAATCGGGCGAACCAACCAACCCCACGGCAAACGAATGAAGTTGCGGCCACCAAGCCTCATTTTCATTGTCGCTTTCAACCCGTTTACCGGCATATTTCTTTGCCACAGCCGAAATGATGGACGAATCCAATCCACCGGAAAGCAGTACGCCATAAGGAACATCCGACATGAGTTGACGATGAACCGCATCTTCGAGCGCTTTGCGCAACACGTCAATGTCGGAAGCGTTATCTTTCACGGCATCATATTCCATCCAATCACGCTCATACCATGTTTTCACCTCTCCATCAGGGCTATAAAGATAGGTGCCTGGGAGAAATTCTTCAATCTTGTTGCAATACCCTTCAAGCGCTTTCAACTCGGAAGCTACGTAGAAATTACCCGAAGCATCCCATCCCATATAGAGCGGAATAATGCCAATATGATCGCGACCAACCATATAAACATCGTTTGCTTTATCGTAAAGACAAAAAGCGAAAATACCACTCAACTCCTCCATGAAAGCAGGCCCTTTGTCTTTATAAAGAGCTAAAATCACTTCGCAATCGGACTTTGTCAAAAACTCGTATTTTCCTTCGTAACGTTTCCGTATTTCAAGGTGGTTATAAATTTCACCGTTTACGGCTAAAATCAAATTGCCGTCTTTACTGTAAAGCGGTTGCTTACCCGATTCCACATCGACAATGGAAAGACGCTCGTGTGACAAGATAGCTTCGTCGCTGCAATAAATCCCAGACCAATCGGGACCGCGATGACGAATCTTTTTAGACATCTTGAGCACCTGTGGCCGCAATTCCTGCGACGGCACTTTTAAATCGAATACACCTACAAATCCACACATATTTCTTAGTTCTAATTATTTACTATCAAAAGTTTCAAACACGCATTAGATAACGATGCAAATGTAATCAAAATAGTCAATACACCATCATTATTGAGCGAAAAAAAGATTTTATATTACATTTTGATCATACAATCACCATTTTCTATTCATTTTGATAGTTATCATATAAATACGACTCCTACTTATTTGACAAGATTCTATCAAAAAAGCATCTTATTTTCCATAACAACCCTATAAAAAAGCACCCTTATTCTGATTTTTGAAACCATTTTGTTGAACACCCCTATTTGAACGAAAAAAGCCCTGCAACCAAGCAAGGCTTTGAAAAAGTAATATACCGTTCGATTAGAGTTGCCTTCCAATGTTAGGATTTTCCAGACCATACCCTTTTTTCTTGTCTTCCGCTTTAAGCAGTATTCCGACCATAACAGACAGCATTCCGAGCAAGACAAATATGAGGATATCATTCTCGTAATTGTATGTAATGTTCAGCTTTTCATTTTTAACTATTGCATAAGTTTCTCTGGTAAATACTTCTCCCAAGGCGAGCAGAGAGGTCTTGTTTCCATTATGCAAAGTGAGATTCTTCACCGCATAAAGATTATTTTGAATAATGTTGTTCTGCAAGGCATCGGTATGTACATCTTTTTGCAGAGCAGGTGTGTAGAAAGTAGTCTGTACGATAGAATCAACAACACCTTCCGTGGTTTTATTAATAGCATCATTCAAATCGGCAGCTTTATAAGTAATTTGATTTGCAGCCAGTGCTTTATGAAAACTTTGTTCAATGGAAGATTTTATCAATGCCTTATTCGGAGAAACATCCGGATTGGATGTAGTCAAAACAATGCCAAGCAACATTGGGATAACCACCAAGCCAATATTCTGAATGTAGAAAATAACGGCATAGGCTGTTCCGAGTTGTTTTTCCGGGATGATCTTCGGTACGGAAGGCCACATAGCTGAAGGAACCAAAGAAAAAGCAATCCCTAAAATAATGACCATGACAGCAGCAAACACCCAGTTGTTGAGAAATGGAACAGCCAAGAATCCGTGTACAACAAGAAGCAAAACAGCGCCCACAATCATGATGGTAGCTCCTTTCCCCTTTTTATCATAAATACCGCCAAACAACGGAGTCAAGAAAATGGTTCCAAAGGGGAGTAACATTGGAATAATACCTGCGAACTGGGAAGAGACATGGTATTTGTTAATAACAAAATCGGGAGCATAGAATAGAAAAGGAAACACAGCTCCGTAAAACAATACACATAAAATAGCAATATACCAGAAAGCTTTGTTGCTGACGATAGAAACAATATCTTTCATGCGGAAGGGTTCCTCTTCATCAAGTGACAAATTCTTTTCAGAGGCATCCAGTTTTTTATCTAATACGATGTAAGTGATAAAAGCGATTAACCCTACAAGCATAAGAGCGAAAGCTAAAAGGATTGGCGTGCTATAGGTGAATTTTATGGCAAGAGGCAATGAAATAGCCAAAGCTAAAGCAGTTCCCAAACGGGCTATAGACATCTGTAATCCCATGGCGAGCGCCATTTCTTTTCCTTTAAACCATTTCACAATGGCCTTGGAAATCGTAATTCCGGTCGCTTCGCTTCCCACACCAAAAATGGCAAACCCCAAACATGAGAGAATAACTTGTGTTTTGATGTAACCAAATAGAGGAAGGGTAACCATCGCTGCTGATGATATGGAGGCCATAGCCCAATAGTTGAGCGCAGTTCCAAATACCATGAAGACAGTTGCCCCCAAACCTGTTATTCTAATGCCAAGTTTGTCGAGAATGATGCCACTGAAGATCAACATCAAGAAAAAAACGTTGAACCAGCCGTACGAACCGGTGTATAAGCCGATATCGTTACTGGTCCATCCCAGAGCCGTTTCAAGGATGGGCTTCACCGATGAGCCTGCGTAATTGAAATAATAAGCTCCAAACATCGACATTGAGACCACAAACATAGCTGTCCAACGTGCGATTGGAGATTCTCTGAGAGATTTCTGAATTGCTTCCGTCATAATAAATTGAGTTTTGAAAATGGATTAAAGAAAATGTAATACGGGCGTAAATAAAAAGTCTTTGTTTGTCTGTTCTCGTTCGATACTAAATCAAAAAAAATAACGTTGGCGCGATACGTTAGGTATTTTCAACTACCTTACGCAATTGATTGCGTCCCTAACGCCGATATCCTTCATGTAAAAATATTCTCTCGCATCGCGCAGTGTAGTCTGAGTTTTTCCCGTTTGTTCAGTTTTTGATTAGTGAATAATTGTGATTTGAAGTAATGGCAGTTGTTTATGAAAGGTTCGACAAACTTACTTGTTACGTGCAAAAAGCACTTTTAGCAGAAGCAGCAAAATAAGCACCGAAGAAAAATACAAAGCAAATTGGCCGTAAGGTCGTTCAGGCGTATTGACAATCATGATGGAAGAGCCTACAAAAACGCCGATAATCAACAGCGCAGCAGTCAATCTGTAGCTGATTAGGCGCAAAACTTTCGTGATAGGGTTCTTATCGTCAATATGCACCTGGTGATGCACGGTTCCTTCTTTCAATTTGTACAGTATCTCGCTTACACTGCCCGGCAGCGTATTGGCCAATGTCACATAATCCATCAACGTGTCATAAATATTGGATGCTATTTTGCGGGGCGTGTAACGTTGCATCACCAATTTCTTGGCATAAGGCATTATCAGTGGAGTGAGCGATATCGTGGGGTCGAGCTGACCGGCAAACTTTTGAAGCGAAGCCAATGCCTTGACCAACATAAAAATGCCGGATGGAATCTTCAGTTGATACGTCACCACCACGTTAAGGCACTCTTGCATCACTTTCGAGAAATCGATTTCGTCAATATCCAAATGGCGATACTGTTTGATCAACTGATCGAGGCTAAATTCCAGGTCTTCCGTGCGGTCGTAAAACTTCACATCGCACAAGGTGAGCAGCGCCGCAGCAATGGAACGTGCATCGTGGCGCACAAAGCCCATGCTGAACTGTGCCAAGAAATTCATTTCGCGCGGACGAAGCACTCCCACCATGCCAAAATCGATCATGCCTACTACATTACCAGGTAGAATGAACAAGTTGCCCGGGTGCGGATCGGCATGAAAGAAGCCTTCTTCGAGAATCATCTTGAGCAATGCATTAGCGCCATTCACGGCAAGTTGATGCATGTCGTAACCTTCTTTCTTAAGAAGTCCGATATGATCGGGCGTGATGCCATTGAGTTTTTCCATCATCAACAACCGTCGGGTGGTGTATTGCGTGAATACCTTGGGGATATGCACCGTAGGATCGTCCTGAAACATGAATTCAAAACGACGAATATTGCCGGCTTCCTGGTTGTAATCGAGTTCGCGATGAATCTTATCTTCAAACTCATCAATGAAACCCACCACGTTGATAGCGGCCAACTCGGGATAATTCTTCACGAATTGTTTGGCCACATAGTGCATTAAATAAAGGTCTAACCGTATTTTCTTCTCGATATGCGGGCGCTGAATCTTGATCACCACCTCTTCGCCGGTTAGCAACCGTCCTTGATAAACCTGCCCGATGGAAGCGGCTGCCAGACAATGACGGTCGAACTCCGAAAAGACATTCTCGATGACATCGCCCAACTCATCTTCGATCAGCTTAATAGCGGCTCCGTCTTCAATGGGAAAAGCGGTCGATTGCAGCTTCTTCAACTCAATGCGGAACCGTTCGGAGATCATGTCAGGCCGATCGGCCAGTATTTGACCAAACTTGATGTAGGTGGGGCCAAGCTCTTCGATGGTGATGCGCACCCGTTCGGGAGTAGTGTGCACTTCCAACTGTGCCTTGGAATGATGACGCATCCGATGGCGCATCCGGCGACGCCCTATGCGTGAGCGGTAAAACCATTCGCGCAAGGCGTGTTTGAGCAAAATCTTGACAATCTGCATTGCCCTGAAGAATTGCATCAGATTGGTGTAGAAACGGAATATTTTCATACGAATTTGTTTTATTTTTTACACTATGGACATATGAAACTCGCTTACTCATTCATCGTCATTGGCGAATTGTTTATACATGCTCGTTTCATAATCGCGACAAATTAAGAATGAATCGTCCAAAAAGCCGTGAAAACAGGACAACATGTCGATGTGCAAAGATACTATTTTTCAGTCAATGACACTCTTTATGCCATCAAAATACGATTACCCCAAAAGACACTATCGCTGAGGGAAGTCGCAGCTCACTATATATAAAGAAATATCACTGCAAAAGAACGCACAATGACCGATAAGGCAAGATATGGCTTCGCTAAAAACACCGTATCGGTTTATTTTTTCTCTACGTAGTGTCACTTTCCAAATAGTATCATCTCGTGTTCAGCTCTTTTGCAGACAAAGCAGATTTATATGTAAAATATGGCTTTTATTTTACCATAAAACATAACAAAAAAGATACAAAATAACCCATTTCCATACATAAGACAATCCCGTATTGTGTAACATAGTAAATCATAGTTATTTATATATGCCTATTTTTGTTGTTTTCCATGTAATATTTATGGTTATTGATTGTGTACTTGCCATATTATTACTAATTTTATCACAACGATATGTATGTTAATCGCTACTTTAATAGTCTATTTTTTACACAATGCACACCATGAACCGTTATCAATTCCTTTCTCTTGTCTGTTTTGTCATATCAATGACAACGATTGTTCCCAAGTTATCGGCACAGCAACCACACGTCACCGTACTCTACAAACACCGTAACCTGCCACAGGCGGGTGATTCCATTATAAAGCAACAGGTGGCATACGTGGACCCGGGTGCGGCAGGCAAAGAGATCATTTGGGACTTCCGCGCGGTGCAGCCCGTGAACGACCAATATAATGTACGCTATCGCGCCCTCTCGGCCGATACCTCATTGATAGGCGTTATCGAACACCGCACCCTATACCGGTACCGCGTGCAAGGCGACACACTGATGCACACCGGCTACGAGAATGCCACCACCCTAATGACCTATACCGAGCCGGA
>DAHXOX010000146.1 GCA_027364655.1 Paludibacter sp.
CGAATCTAAATCCGATTATCATTTTGCTTACAACAACAAGTTAGTCGATGTCACACGAAATGTCGATGTGACAGCATCCAACGAGAAAATCAGTGACATTCTGAAAAAGATCTTTGCTAATACCGATGTTACATTTACGGTGGTAGATCGTCAAATTGTCTTGGCATCAGCTAAAGCAATGGGAGAAACAGTCGGACAACCAACTATAAAAAGAATTTCAGGGAAAGTAACCGATGAAAAAGGGCAACCTCTGCCGGGAGTAACGGTGGTTATTCAAGGGACAAACAAAGGAACTATTACGGATGCTGACGGGATGTATACATTACAAAATGTATCACCCAATGAAACCTTGGAATTTTCATTTGTCGGGATGCAGAAAAACATGGCTTTAATTGGAAATCATTCTGTGATTAATGTAACCATGACAGAATCTGCTACCGGATTGAATGAGGTAGTGGTAGTAGGATATGGAATTCAGAAAAAGAGTGATGTTACAGGAGCAGTCTCATCTGTATCATCAAAAGACTTCAACAAATTAGCATCTGCTACTCCATCCGAGATGATTCAAGGGAAAATTGCTGGTGTGCAAATTATAGCAAATAGCGGCGAACCCGGCGCAGGTTCTCAAATCACTATTCGAGGGATGAGTTCCATTAGGGCAGGATCACAACCTCTTTATGTGGTTGATGGAGTTCCATTAGATGAAGGAAATACATCGCCAACAGGAGGGAACTCATATAATTCCACCCCCACAGATCCATTGTCATTTATCAATCCAAATGACATTGCATCTATTGATATTTTGAAAGATGCCTCTGCAGCTGCCATTTATGGATCACGGGGTGCTAATGGTGTTGTATTGATAACAACTAAGAAAGGGACAAAAGGCATTAATGAAGTTACTTACTCAACTTCTTTAAGTATCGGGAACGTCCGAGATAAATTATCCGTTCTTAGTGCTGATCAATGGCGCCAACAAAGAGATGCAGTTCTTGGATATAACACTACCAATAATTTAGATCCTAACGATTATCATGCAAATACCAACTGGCAAGATCAAGTCTTCAGAACTGCTTTTTCTCAAGATCATAATTTAACTTTTACGGGTGGTACGGAGACTACTCAATATAGAGCTTCCTTAAATTACAGCGATGACCAAGGTATTTTGAAAAAATCTGACATGAAAAAATACATTGGGAGTTTGAATCTGACACAAAAAGCCCTTAATAACAAAGTGACTTTTAATACTATGCTCAACGCTTCCGAAATTATTCAAAATAGATTACCATTAGGAACAACCGGTTATCAGGGAGATGCTTTAATTAATGCATTGCAAGCAAATCCTACATGGCCTGCTTATAATGCTAATGGGACTCCTTTTCAGGTAGGATCGGCTAATAATTTGAGTCCGGTTGCTATGATCTATTATACCAATGACTTGACACGTGAAACTCATATATTAGGAGATATTTCCGCTAACGTTGCTTTTACAAATTATTTAAGTTACAAAGTAAACTTAGCCCTCGACTATATGAATTCCAATCGAATGATTGATCAAGATCAAAAATTAGATTATGAAATTTCAAATGGCGGCGCAGGACAAAGAAATAGTCGTGAGATGTACAATTATCTGATTGAACACACGTTGAATTTTGACAAAACATTTGGTGTTAATCACTTGTCTGTATTAGCTGGTTATTCATATCAAAATTTTCAAGTTCGGGATGCTTATGTAACAGGACAAGGATACATCACTGACGCATTATTATACACCAATAATATTGGATCAGGAGATCCAACCATGACTTCGATCAGTTCTGATGCTGACTCTTATCAATTGCAGTCATATTTTAGCCGTGTAAATTACAGTTTGAAAGATAGATATCTTATGACGGCCACCGTTCGTGCTGACGGTTCATCCAAATTTGGAATCAACCATCAATACGGTGTATTTCCGTCATTTGCTGTAGGATGGAGATTAAGTGAAGAACAATTCATCAAAAAGTTGAATTTCTTCGACAATTTGAAATTGCGTTTAGGATGGGGGGAGACAGGAAACTCAGAAATTGGAACGCGCAATTCACAAACATTGTATAATCCAACTTCAGCAGCAAGTGCAGTTATCGGAGGACAAACCATAACCGGTTTAATCATAAGCAAAACTCCGAATCCAAACATCACATGGGAAAAAACACAATCAACAGATGCCGGATTAGAATTTGCCATCTTAGGAGGACGGTTAATGGGGGATTTTGATTATTTCTACAAACAGACAACTAATTTGTTATTGGCAATTCCAGCGCAGGCTGTTTCTCCCACCTCTTTTGTTGTAAGCAATATTTCAGGCGCTAAAATTGATAATTATGGCGTTGAACTTAGCTTAACAGGAAGAGCCATTCAAACGAAAGATTTCTCATGGGAAATATCGGGTAATGTGACTTTACCAAAAAACATAGTCAAAAATCTTCCAGTTCAGATGTATCAAACTGGAGCTGCAGTAGGGCAAGGATTATCCAATGCTTATTGTGAGATTATTACAAGTAATCAACCCATTGACGTTTTCTATGGCAAAAAGATCACCAGCATTGATGCACATGGTGTTGTACATTATTTACAAACAGCTGCCGGAATTGATAGTTTGACGTATCTGGGCAATCCTTCACCTAATTTTATATGGAGCTTGACCAATACATTCAAATACAAAAACTGGGATTTAAGTATTTTCATCAATGGTGTAAGTGGAAACAAAATTTTTAACAACACGGCGGTATTGTTGGATAAAACAAACATTAATACATCGCATAATACCTTATCTTATTTTGCCTATGACAATGTAGCTACAGCCACGTATACTCCTACTGTTTCAAGCCGTTACGTAACGAGCGGAGCTTATGCTCGCCTAACAAATGTTACGTTAGGATACACATTCGACCTAAAAAATACGACGTATATTAAAAAGTTAAGAATGTATTTGAATGGATCTAACTTGTTATTAATTACTGGGTACAAAGGATTCGATCCTGATGTTACAACCTCAGTACCTTTTGGGGGAAACGGTGTAAATTCATTCGGGATAGACAATGGTAATTATCCAAAACCCCGAACCTTTATGCTTGGAATAAGTGCTACATTTTAATTGATTAAATTTATAGTTATGAAAACAACCAAGAAAATATTTCTTAGAGGAGTCCTGCTTATTAGTATTCTTCTGATGGCATCATGTAGTCTGAAAGAACAAATTTTAGACACTGTAACTGCCTCATCTGTACAAGCAGACTCAACGTTACTGCAAAATATTGTTTACACGCCTGTTTCGCAATTACCGATAATGGGAGAATGGTATGATATGTGGGGCTTACAGGAAATGTGTACGGATGAAGCCATGTGGCCTACACGCGGAACGGATTGGTACGATGGTGGATCATGGCAACAAATATATACTTTATCTACTAATCCTCAACACGTGCAGATAAATAATGCTTGGAATCACATGAGTAACGCATTGACATATTGCAATACTGCCAGTGCAGCTTTATTAACTGCAAAAACTTCACCGGCATTACTTCAACGCTATACAGGCATGGTCGATTTTATGCGTACTTATTATGAGTATGTAATGTATGATTTATGGAGAATCTTTCCATATCGCGACCCTAAAAATGCTGATTTTTCAGTAGCTCCAACGTATTACACAGGAGCCGCAGGGTTCAATTTCTTAGTATCAAATGCAAAGAATGCATATAGTGAAATGATATCTCGTGATGCTGCTCCCTATGGCGAACCCAACAAAGATGCGGCTTTGATGTTGTTAGCTAAATTATATCTGAACAAAGGAGTTTACACTGGTACTGCGAATTATGATTCGTGTTTATATTATGTTAATCAAATCATAGCAACAGGACATTACGCATTAGCTAATGATTATTTTGCCATGTTCTTGCCGAATAATGCCACCAGATATAAAGCTGCTGACGACGAAGCTATCTTAGTTGGTGTAAACGATGATAGCAGAAGTCACGGATTTGATTGGCAAAATGTATGGGTAATGCCTTGTTTTCATTATAATCAAACATTCAACGGCAACTATCCATCAAATTGGAATGGAGGGGCTACCACTCCATTTTATTTGAGAAACACATGGTACACAGGAACTGATACAGCTCAAGATGTTCGATGGAAAGATAATCGTTTCTATTCAACAACAGGTGTTTACATTGGGTTTAATAATGGCGTTCAACATGATGGACAAGGAAACATCATCAAAACTCGAAGCGGAGCACCTCTAAATTATACCGATACCATTTCATTGACATCTTCTCCTGAAAATTTTGGAGTCCGAGTTTTGAAATATTATCCTCGCCTTACAGGTGTAATTCCATACCGTATTAACAACAGTTGGATCATTTGGCGGTATGCAGATGTTTTATTGATGAAAGCAGAATGCTTGGCACGCAGTACCACACAACAAGATTTGCTGGGAGCAATGGCTTTGGTCAATCAAATCAGAGCAAAACGACATGCTCCATTAGTTTTAGCAATAACTCAAACTGATGTTTTGAATAAGATTTATGTAGAACGCGGCCTCGAATTGTACTGGGAAGGGCTTCGTCGCGACGATCGGATTCGTTTTGGAACATTCTTAAACGCAAGAACTGATTTTCCGGGAACAACCAATACAAATGATTACATTTATCCTATCCCTCAATCAGCTATTGATGGATCAAATGGCACGTTGCATCAAAATCCAGGCTATTAATTGTTAACACTCTATGCAACCTTAGAGGCTTGTCAGGCTGTGAAGCTTGACAAGCTTTCCTTTTGAAATTGGAACCGACAAACGTATTCTATAATAAATTTATTACAATTAACTACATACTCATGAAATATTACGCTTTGACAGCGTTCCTTCTCTTAATTGCCACGCTCGTCTTTTCACAAACTGTTGACCCATGGAAAATTAAAGCAGACCATATTGATACACATAATTACTATGGAGTTACCGTTGCTAATGGCATGATTGGCATTGTATCTTCTCCCAATCCATTTGAAGTAAAAGAGGTTGTTTTGGCCGGTACCTACGATCAGTATGGAAGAGGCATGGTAAGTAATTTTCTGCATAGTTTTAATCTATTAAATGCCTATTTAGAGATAGATGGCAATAGAATTGATTCAAAAAATATTTCTAATTTTAGGCAAGAGCTGAATATGCATCATGCCAATTTTACCACTTCGTTCGATTATGGCAATAAAGTGTCAGTTTCCTATACCTATTACGCTTTACGCCAATTACCGTTTACCGTTTTAATGGATATTACCATTATACCAAAACAAAATATTGACATAACTGCTGCCAGTGTGATGGAAGCTCCTGATGCATTGAAAGATGTTCAAAATTATTACAATGAGATTGAAACAAACAAAGGAGTCATTAGCCTATTAACTTCTTCAGCAAAAAGTCCAACAGGAAAACTACTGATGTGTGCATCCAACACCTTTCTATTCAGCGAAGCATCTGGACAAGAACCAAGAATCATTCACGAAATGTGGGATAGCAATATGCATTTCATGAAGTTTTCTAAGAAGTTGAAAGCAGGAGAAAAATATAGTTTTGCTATAGCCGGTTCATCTATTACATCTGCTCAACATAATGATCCTTTGAATGAAGCGCAGCGTATGACCATCTTTGCCAAATTGGAAGGGAAAGATAGTCTTATTGCAATGCACAATAGAGCATGGGATGATTTATGGAAAAGTGACATTAAAATTGAAGGAGACGAGCAATCACAGCAAGACATTCACAGCATGTTGTATCATTTATACTCTTTTGTTAGAGCTGGTTCTGCATTGAGTCTTTCACCCATGGGACTTTCAGGATTAGGCTATAACGGACATATATTTTGGGATGCTGACATTTGGATGTTTCCAGCACTCGTAGTCTTACATCCGAAATTAGCAGAAAGCATGATAAATTATCGCTTTCAACGATTAGAAGCTGCTAAACGAAATGCTTTTATTCATGGTTACAAAGGTGCTATGTTTCCTTGGGAAAGCGCTGCTTCCGGTGATGAAGAGACTCCTGTGTGGGCATTGAGTGGCCCATTTGAACAACATATAACTGGTTGCGTTGGATTTGCAGCATGGAATTATTATTGCGTTACACAAGATACAAGCTGGTTAAGGGGAAAAGGGTGGCCTATTTTAAGAGAGACAGCAGACTTTTGGCAGAGCAGGGTTGAAAGAAACGGACAAGGGCACTATGACATAAACAATGTTGTAGCTGCTGACGAATGGGCTGAAAATATTGATAATGACGCTTTCACAAATGCTATTGCCAAAACTGTATTACAATGCGCAACTAATGCAGCAAAAGTTCTACATATACAACCTGATCCCGATTGGATGGTTGTGGCAAACAATATTCCCATTCTAAAAATGGCTGATGGTACAACTAAAGAATACACAACGTATACTGGTGGAGAGATTAAGCAGGCAGACGTCAATTTGTTAGCTTATCCATTAAAAGAAATTACAGACAAACACCAAATAGAGCAAGATTTAAAATATTACAGCCAAAGAATTCCCAATCAAGGAACTCCAGCAATGACACAAGCTATTTTTGCTCTGTTATATGCCCGCTTAGGTAACGCTGACGAAGCCTATCGCTGGTTTAAAGAGTCTTATGAACCCAATCTTGATCCTCCATTCAGAGTAATTGCTGAAACAAAAGGAGGAACTAATCCTTATTTTGCAACAGGTGCAGGCGGCGTTTTACAATGTGTTTTAATGGGGTTCGGAGGGTTAGACATCACACCGAAAGGAATCATTCAACTCAAAACAGTTCTGCCTCCTTCGTGGAAAAAACTAATAATTACCGGAGTTGGGATCAATAAGCAAACCTTTGTGGTCAATCCATGAAGAATGACTTTTATGGCATAAAACGAATTCCATACATTTTGAGAGTAAATTCTATTTGCATAAATAATCACTGATTCAAATTTGTACAAACGCACTTAGTTTATTAATATACACAGAGTATTATAATCATACAACACAGTGTCTAAAAATTCATTATTATGAAAACTTTTCTGATTCTATTAAGCGTATTGTTTTGCTACACGACAATGAATGCTCAAAAAAATGATGCGATTTCAACAAACAAACCCACTTCTATGATTGTTACAGGAGATGCTCGGTTTACGATTCTTACGCCGCATATTATTCGCTTGGAATATGATTCCACACGACGGTTTGTGAATAGTCCTTCGTTTGTTGTTATTCATCGTAATTTACCTGAGGTACCATTTACCAAAACACTTCATGGGAAATGGTTGATTATTAAGACAGCTCGAATGGAGTTGAAATACAAAGTGGGAACAGGAAAGTTTAATGATGAGAATCTTCAAATAACATATAACGAAGGCACCTCTCATCCCATCGTTTGGAATCCGGGAATGAAAAACATTGAAAATCTTAAAGGTACCTTTCGTACGCTCGACGGCATGAAT
>DAHXOX010000239.1 GCA_027364655.1 Paludibacter sp.
TTATGGAATGGGATCGAAAGATAATTTCAAAATGTTGTATGAATTAGCTGATGTATTGGGTGGCGAAGTGGGAGCTTCACGTGCAGCCGTCGATGCCGGGTTTGCCGAACATGATCAACAAATCGGGCAAACAGGTGTTACAGTGCGTCCAAAACTTTACATTGCCTGTGGCATATCCGGACAAATTCAGCACATCGCCGGCATGCAGGAAAGCTCCATCATTATTGCCATCAACAATGATAAAAATGCACCCATCAATCACATTGCCGACTATGTCATCAATGCAAACGTAGAAGATGTGGTTCCAAAAATGATACGGTATTATAAACAAAACAGCAAGTAGATAAGTAGTTAGTAGTTGGTAGACGGTAGACGGTAGAATCAGAATCTGTCTTATTATCGTGAGATATCATTAATAAAATCCGTTCCCCTTGTCTGTCGATTAGTTACTACAAAGTACGTATGCAATGAAAACCAATAATTTTGAAGATCTGATTGTATGGCAAAAAGCACATGAGTTTGTTCTTAATGTGTATAAGATAACCTTACAGTTTCCGAAAGAAGAATTATTCGGATTGACTTCACAATTTAGACGTGCCTCTGTTTCTATAGCTGCAAACATTGCAGAAGGTTACAGAAAATCTGGAGTAAAAGATAAGCTGCGTTTTTACAATATTTCTGAGGGATCATTAGAGGAAAGCCGTTATTACATCATACTTTTAAGAGATCTGAACTATATTGACAAACAGAAATATGATGAGCTTTATAAGGCGGCTTCTTCTGTTTCAAAATTATTGACTGCTTACTGTAATGGAATTATAAACAATACAAATAACAAAGAATAGAAAGACAGCAGATGACAGAACGAGGAGTTCAAACTCACTACCGACTACTATCTACTGGCTACTAACTACAAACTTTCAACAACAATGGCAAATTACTATTTAGATAGACCCGAACTGAAATTCCATTTGACGCATCCGTTAATGGAGAAGATCGTAGCGTTGAAAGAACGCAATTTTCGCGAGAAAGATCAATTCGATTACGCTCCTCAGGATTTTGAAGATGCAATCGATAGTTATAACCACGTCATGGAGATTATCGGTGAGATTTGTGGTGAAATCATTGCACCCAATGCCGAGAGTGTGGATCAAGATGGTCCTCAAGTGGTAAACAACCGTGTGGTATATGCCCGCGGGACACAAGAAAACCACGAAGCGCTAACCAACGCCGGAGTGTATGGCATTTCACTGCCACGCCAATACGGCGGGCTTAACTTTCCTATGGTTCCTTACGTGATGACGGGCGAAATTGTATCGCGTGCCGATGCTGGATTTGCTAATATCTGGGGATTGCAGGACTGTGCTGAAACCATTCATGAGTTTGGTTCCGAAGAGATTCGCGAAGAATTTTTGCCACGCATCAATCAAGGCGCAACTTGTTCCATGGATTTGACAGAGCCTGATGCCGGTTCCGACTTGCAAGCCGTGATGCTCAAAGCTACCTACGATGAGAAAAAGAAAACTTGGTTTCTAAACGGAGTAAAACGGTTCATTACCAATGGCGATGCGCACATTAAATTGGTATTGGCACGTTCGGAAGAAGGGACTACTGATGGACGGGGCTTATCTTATTTTGTTGTCGATAATCAATTCAATCAGTCGGTTAAAGTGCGCCGCATCGAAAATAAATTAGGTATCAAAGGCTCTCCTACCTGCGAACTTGTTTTCAGCAACACGCCGGCTAAATTGGTAGGCGATCTCAAAATGGGCTTAATCAAGTATGTGATGTCGTTGATGAATGGTGCGCGTCTGGGTGTCGGTGCACAATCGGTCGGTGTATCACAATCGGCCTACGACGTAGCATTGGCTTATGCAAAAGAGCGCCAACAATTTGGGAAAGCCATCATCGAATTTCCCGCTGTCTTCGAAATGCTCTCTATCATGAAAGCAAAATTGGATGCTTCGCGTGCCTTGCTTTACGAAACAACCCGTTTTGTAGATATGTATAAAGCCTACAATTTGATTACCGAAGAACGTTCTCTCACCAAAGAAGAACGTACGGAAGCAAAAGAATATCAAAAGTTTGCCGATATGCTTACGCCATTGGTAAAAATGTTTGCCAGTGAATATGCCAATCAAAACGCCTACGATTCCATTCAGGTACATGGCGGATCAGGCTTTATGAAAGACTATGCTTGCGAACGCATTTATCGTGACGCCCGCATCTTAACTATTTATGAAGGTACGTCTCAATTGCAGGTAGTTGCTGCCATCCGTTTTGTAACTAATGGCGCTTATGTTGCCAAATTGCATCAATACGAAGCCCAGCCTATCAATCCTGCTTTCGAGGGCCTGCGTAATCGGCTAAAAGCATTGACTGTAACCTTTGAAACAGTAATTAGCCAAGTCGTAGAAACAAAGAACACAGAATACCTTGATTTTATGGCACGCCGTTTGGTGGAAATTGCAGGTCATTTGGTGATGAGTAACTTATTGATTATCGATTCCTCACGCGATGACATGTTTGCCCGTTCAGCTGAGATTTACGTCAACTTTGCCGAAGCAGAAATAAACAAACACATTTCCTACATCAACAATTTTGATATTGACAATGTCGGTATCTACAAAGTGAACGAAAACGATTAACGAATATTGATCGCAGCTAAAAAAAGTGAGGTTGTCCATTAAAAGACAACCTCACTTTTTTTAGCTGCAAAATGGGATAAGCTCCGTAGAAGCGATATTATACGCTAAGTTAATTGTTCATTTCAAAATAATATATGATGTGACAAAAAAGTCATATTATTGTTCTGCTTCCTTTCTTTATGACGGATTTGCAGGTACTCCCACAAAGACGCCGTTCGCCGGAAGTGTTTCGCTTTTCATCAATACCGATAAGGGTTGCAGAATCGACTTATCTTCCATCTTGGAGTCGTAAAGCACTACAGCCATTCCTCCCACACTGCATCCATTGCCAATGTCCACGTACGACATTTTCATCACCCTGTCTTCGAAAAGGTGTGTTTGCAGCGTACAGTTATCGTTAAGCGCCGAGTCATCGCCCATTTTAATCAAATCGAACTCCGTGATCTGCGTTGTCACGATGCAGGCTCTTTTCCCGATCTTGCATCCAAGCATACGCAAAGGATATTTAATGAACGGCGTCCCTGTCAGAATATTCAGGAAAAAGAGCACTAAGAAATTCTCATAAACCCCCGTTACCAATTCACTTCGCCAGACATAATTGCTCCAGAGCGGTTTTTTTGCAGGTTTATATTTCCCGATCACAAGCCATTTAAAGATTGTCATTACAATGGTTCCAAGCATGGCAGCGCCGAGATACAGGAAAGGAAATACTAAAAACAATTCCCAAAGCGATTTGGTAACTTGCAGATAAGATGCGACATCGGTAATCAAAGCAGCTAATGCGATAAACAACGTTGCAGGCAGTGTGACGCGGAAGAACTCAATGCTATAACGCAAGAAAAACAATGTCTTTGTGGGTTTGTAAGTACGCTTTGCCGAGAAATCATGATTAATATCGCGTTGAGGAAGATATACCGCAGGAGAACCAAACCAGGAAGTACCATCCTTTGCCGGCAAATCGTCGTTGTTCATTTTCGAAAGCACTCCTACAAGCACATCACTTCCCAAACGAGTACCGGGACTAATCACAGCACTGTTTCCGACAAAGGTGCGATCGCCGATACGCGCTTTGTCAATGGAAATATGACCATTGCGTACATGCGATGCACCTACCGATACAGAGTCGGCAAGAAAACATTCATCACCGGTTTCGAGTAAGTCGGGAGAAATAAATTCCACCGTAGCTATTTCTACTCGTTTTCCCATTTTCACGCCAAGCATCTTGAACCAAATCTGAAGATAGAGTGTGGTGTATAACGTACCGATCACCTGAAGACTTAGTTTCATCAATTGATCGAAAAACCATTTCTTGTAATAAAAAATACTGTTGACAGGATATTTTCCTTCTTTAATATTTCCGAGCATCACCCATTTGAGAATCGTGATAATAACAGTCAGCAAGACGACAAAGGAGAACCCCACTCCGATTGTTGTCCATAAAAAGTGAAAACCACGTGAAACATACGCTAAATGAGTGATCAGCATCAAGCCCGGGAAATAGGCAAGCATCGTGATGAGAGGAATGATGAAAATGCTGACGAAAAACAGCAAGAAATTACGTGTCGACCACAGATCAACATGTGTCTGATGACCGTTGGTGCCTACTTTTACAGCAGGCGAACCGCTCCATTGTTCGTTCGCAGGAATCACGTTTCCTTCCGAAACCAACGTAAGGTCATCGATAGACGAATTACGTTCCATCTTGGTATTAATAGATAAATTGCATCGGGTACCCACGAAACAATCGTCTTCAAGCTCTACCGTTCCGATATCAAAATATCCATCGGCAATGTTATATCCACGAAGGTGGGTATCGGTGCAAATACTAACATTATCGCCAAGTGTCACTAAGTCGAAAGCAGAAATGGCCGACGTGTTGATATATACATTATGTCCAATCTTAGCACCCACTGCACGCAGAAAGACATTCATGATGGAGGTGCCGGTGAAATAGTTGATAGGACAAATATTGATCACCTTGTCCACAATCCAGAAACGGAAATAATAGCTTCCCCAAAGTTTGTATCTTCCAGGTTTAATACGGCCAATCACCGCCCAT
>DAHXOX010000247.1 GCA_027364655.1 Paludibacter sp.
ACATGACTAACGGACGAGTATGCGTTCATATATTTCAAATCCTTTTGCATCATGGTGGCAAAAGCGCCGTAGATGATGGCAATGGAAGACAGGATGATAAATATCCATGAAAGCTCTTGTGCAGCGCCAGGCAACAAATAGGTGGCGACGCGTAAACAGCCGTAAGCACCTAATTTCATCGAAATACCGGCTAAGAACATGGAAGCAGCGGTTGGAGCAGATGAGTGCCCGTCAGGTGCCCAAGTGTGAAAAGGAAACATAGCTGTAAAGACGCCGAATCCTGTAAACAACAGCAAATAAAGTACGCGTTGTGTTGCAATAGGAATGTTGAGTTTAGCAATATCCTGAATGTCCCACGACTGCATTCCTGAAGCATAAAAGAGTCCGATGATGCCTAAGAAAACCAGAGCAGAACCGGCCATCAACATCAAAGCCAGCTTCATGGAGCTGTATTCCTTTCGCCCGCTTCCCCACATGCCGATGAGTAAAAACTTCGGAATAACAGCCAATTCGAGGAAAAAGAACATGGCGAACAAATTGGTCGTCATGAAAAATCCGTAGGCACTCAAACTTAATAAAATTAAGAGAAAGAAGAACTCTTTGACTTGTTTATTGATTTTCCACGAGACTAACACACCGGCAAGAACAACTAATGCTGTCATAAGAATCATCACTAATGAGATGCCATCGATACCGGAACTGAAATAGATTTTTAAAGGAGCAAACCAGACGTAACTACTCTGAAATAAGAATTGATCCGTTGCTCCGGTTTGACGCAATTGAACATACAGCGCGGTGATGATGACTGCCAAAACTAATTGCAATGAGCTTCCAGCTAAAGCAATACTTTTGATCAGCAGCTCTTTTTTCGCCACGATCATTCCGAGTATGGTTATTATCGGCAGGATGATTAATAGTTGTAAGATATCCATTGGTGATTACATGAATTGAATGAATAATAAAGCGACAAGGAGCAACACACCACCCAGGAAGAACATCGCGTACGATTGAACTTTCCCGGATTGCATCGGCTTAATAGCTTCCGAACCGGCTTCTGTTACGACAGCCGTACCATTAATTAGGATGCCATTCACAACCGTGCGATCGAACCATGCTGCAGGCCGTCCAATCAAGTTGAAGATCACTTTCTTTGTTACGAAAAGATAGATTTCGTCTATGTAGAATTTATGATAGGCGGCACGATAAAATCCACCGAAGTAGGCAACGGTTTTGTCGGCTCTGTCCGATTCTTTAGAGAAAAAGTAGTATGCCAAAAAGATTCCGATCAGTCCAAACGAAACGGGAACGACGGAGAATGAAGGATTAAATGGCAATATGATGGGTGATCCGGTAGCGCTGACAAACGATCCGAAAGGAATCAATCCCGCAAAAGCAGCACCTAAAGCCAAAACCAGCAATGCGCTATTCATTGCCCAGGTATGCTTTTCGTGATTATGATGATCTTGCACCGGTTTGTACCAAAAGATGCGGAAATAAAGACGAAACATGTAGAAAGCCGTCAATCCGCTGGTGAATAAACCAACATAATAAACCAACATGTTGCTATGGAATGCTGCCGACAGAATTGCTTCTTTGCTGAAAAACCCAGAGAACGGAGGAATACCCGAAATGGACAAACAAGCCACCAAAAAGGTGATGTGCGTAATTGGAAGCGCTTTTCGCAAGCCTCCCATATCTTTCATTTCGTTGCTGTTAATGGCATGGATAATGGCTCCTGCACCTAAGAATAAAAGCGCTTTGAAAAATGCGTGCGTAAAAAGGTGGAAGATGGAAGCCGTGAAGCCTTCGGTTTGGCCTTCGCCCCACCCGGCAACACCTAAAGCAAACATCATGTATGCAATTTGCGAAATGGTCGAATAGGCTAACACCCGTTTAATGTCGGTTTGTGTACAAGCAATGACGGCAGCAAAAAGCGCTGTAAAAGCTCCGATATAGGCAATGATAAGTAATGCATCGGGTGCCGAAATGGCAAAGATCGGGAATAAGCGTGCTACCAAATAAACGCCTGCAACCACCATTGTTGCAGCATGAATTAATGCAGAAACGGGCGTAGGGCCTTCCATAGCATCCGGTAGCCAAATATGCAACGGAAACATAGCCGATTTTCCGGCACCACCCGCAAAGACTAACAACAATGCCCACGACAGAGTGGATAATCCTAAAAAGGATGTTGCTGTGAAATGAGCTAAATAAGGCGATCCGGCTTGTGTGAGACGTTGAATCATCACGAAAAAATCGAGCGTCTTGGCGCCATGACTTAAAATCAGAATGCCAATCAGAAACCCTAAGTCGGCGAAACGCGTCACGATAAACGCCTTCTTTGCAGCGGCGATGGCAGATGGTTTGGTAAAATAAAATCCGATCAATAAGAATGAAGAAACCCCTACCAATTCCCAGAAGATATACATTTGAAAAATGTTGACAGCCATCACCAATCCGAGCATCGAAAAGGTGAATAGAGAAAGATAGGCGTAGTAGCGGGCAAAATATTCTTCACCGTGCATGTAGTTCAAACTATAAAGATGCACCATGGTCGAAACTACCGTAATGACAATCAATAATGCCACGGATATGGGATCTAACACAATGCCCAGATCGATGGAAAGATTATCGGAAAACTTTAGCCATTGAAACTGCAAGGCGATGTGGTGTACGTAAGCTCCGTTTTCCATGCCGAAACCAAAGAAATAGCCTGCGGCGACATAAAAAGTGAGGATAGCCGTTGTTGCAAGGGTAAGCGTGCCGATAATTCCCGCTACACGTGGCTTCAATTGTTTGCTGAGTAAAGCGAGAAATGCAAAACTTAGCATGGGCAATGCCACAATCAGTAAGGAAGATAATTCGTAACTGTTCATATTAATACTTCATCGTTGTCGTATCTTCAATATCAATCGTGTTGAATCGGCGATACAGATTTATAATAATAGCAATCGATAAGGATACTTCTGCAGCAGCCACCACGATGATAAACATGGTGAAAAATACGCCTTCCAATTGATGTGGAAAGAGGTATTTATTGAATGCTATAAAATTGATGTTGGCACTGTTCAAAATAAGCTCAATGGACATCAGCATCGTAATCATGTTACGACGTGAGAAAAATCCATAAATGCCCAGGAAAAAAAGAGCAGAACTTAGAATGAGGATGTGTGATAAAGGCACTTGTTCCATACTCGTTTTATTTTGTGATGTGAGTGGTTTCGTCTGTAGTTTTTGTCTCTTTTTTCTTCATTGCAATCACGATGCTTCCGACTAATGCTGCCAAAAGCAAAATATTGATCACTTCAAAAGGGAAAACGTAGCCATATTTGCTATAACTGAGCATTTGTTCCCCGATGTTATGCACGGTAGGCTCAACAATCGGTAATGTAGAAGCTGAAAAAAGGTAGTTATAAACGATCCATGATGTAAGTCCTAACCCGCTGACGGCTAAAATACCTGACCATACGAGACGTTTCTGTATCGGTGGCGGCAGCTTTTCTCCCGAACGTTGTGTCAGGAAAATGGAGAAGATGATCAAGACTACGATACCGCCAACATAAATAATGATTTGCAACGCGGCAATAAAATCCATTCCCCACAACAAATAAATACCTGCAACACTGATCAGGGAAAAAAGGAGGTAAACAGCCGCTCTGAATATCCTTCGCGAAAAAACGGTCATAGCTCCAAAAACGAGCACGAGAGACCCTAAAACATAGAAAATGACAGTCGATGCGTTCATGATTGTTGTTCTTTAACGGTCGGTTTTTCTTTTAATTTAGACCCGGGGCGATTGAGTTGATAGATGAGTTTTGTTCGATCGTAAACGCTCAGTTCAAATGAATTTTTCATTTCAATGGCATCTTGCGGGCAAGCGTCAATGCACTGATAGCATAATGTGCATGAGTCTAGATGGTACACCCATTTATCCAAAACGCGCTTCTTTTTCCCGTCTTCCGTTTCAATTTGCTTTGAGATGATCTGGATTGAGTTATTAGGACAAGCAATTTGGCACAAAGTACAAGCAGTACATTTATGTTCATTGTTTTCGTCATGTGGCAAAACAACTTCCCCATAAAATCGTTCCTTGACACTAATAGTTGTCGTTCTGTTATTGGGATATTCTTCGGTAATATTTACCTTTCTAATGGTAACGAAATAGCGAAGCGTCAATAATAATCCTTTAGCCAACGACACGAAGGCGTAAACAACCTCCTTGATATAGTTGAAAAGTGATTTCATCTGTTTATATTTGATTTTTACACTAAGATTAGATAGAACTTTCCTTTTTTAACGGGATTCATTTCATTTAATCTTGTTTTCATATTCAATTTTTCCTCTTGCAAGGAACTATATTCTTTGAGTCTCTTTTTCTTGGGACTATTATAAATGCCAATGTAAAACAATAATGACAGCGGCAAAAAGTAAGTTCACAATGCTTATTGGCAGCAAATATTTCCATTCCAATTTCAGCAACTGGTCGATCCGTAAGCGTGGAAAAGTCCACCGGAACCACATCATAAAAAAGATGATGAGAAACATTTTTCCAAAGAACCACATCCATGTCGGTATGAAATCCATGATGTAATTAAACGTATGGACAACGGGATAATCGAAAGGCAAATGAAATGGCATCCATCCACCCAGAAAAAGCGTCGATGCAATGATAGACACAATGGCCATGTTGATGTATTCGTTCAAATAGAAAATTCCGAATTGCATCCCTGCGTATTCCGTGTGATAACCGGCTGTAAGTTCCGATTCGGCTTCAGCCAAGTCGAAAGGAGCGCGATTACATTCTGCGGTACTGGCAATGACATAAATTAAAAAGGCAATAATAGCAGGAATTTGACCTTTGAGAATCCACCATCCGTCAGCTTGCGATTGGATGATACCGGTTGTGGAAAGCGTGCCGGCAAGTGCTACTGCTGTAACAATAGATAAGCCGGCTGAAAGTTCGTAACTAACAATTTGAGCGCCACTTCGCATGGCTCCAATGAGTGAGTATTTATTGTTACTTGACCATCCTGCCATTAAAATTCCAATCACACCCATCGAAGAAATTGCAGTGATGAATAGTATACCAATGTTAGTGTCCCACATGGTTAACCCAGGAGCCCACGAAATAGGCGCCAACGCCATCAGCGAAACGCATAATGCTAATGCCGGAGCAATATTAAACATTACTTTGTCGGCACGATTGGGAGAGAAACTCTCTTTTAGTAAGAGCTTAATAACGTCGGCGATGACTTGGAAAATTCCATAAGGACCTACGCGGTTTGGTCCCCATCGGAGTTGCATAAACCCGGCAACTTTGCGTTCCATGTACACCATGATGATTACGCAGACTAATAATACCACCAAGGCTGTAACGCCTGATAACGCAAGTTCCACAATATATGTCCAGGTAGGAGTCATTACACTCAGCAAAAGACTGTGAATCCAAGCCGTAATATCTGTAAATTCTATCATTGAAATCATATCCTCTGTTTTATCGGTCAATATCAGGAACTACCAAATCAATCGTCGACATGTTGGCCATTAAATCGGCAATCTTCAATCCTACTGTGGTGGGTTTTACTGCACCAAGATTAGAGAAAGAAGGTGTGCGGAATTTCATGCGATATGGTTTGTTGCTTCCGTCGGCTACAATATAAACACCTAATTCGCCACGGGCTGTCTCAACTCGTTGGTAATATTCTCCTTCGGGCAACTTAATGATTCCTCTGATTTTGGTACGGAAGTCACCTGTTGGAAAATTATCCAACAGTTGTTCGATGATATGAATGGATTGCTTCATCTCTTCCATGTGTACCAGATAGCGTGCCCAGTTGTCACATCCGTAATCGATTACTTCATTAAAATCTAATTTTTCGTAACCATCATACGGATAATGCTTTCGCACATCGCAACTAACGCCGGATGCTCGTGCTACCGGCCCTGAACATGCCAATGAAATAGCTTGTTCTTTCGAAAGATAACCGATGCCCTGTGTTCGATGTTGAAAGATGAAGTTGCCGGTGATCAACTGATCGTATTCATGCCGGTAGCCTTTTATTTTATCTAATTGCTCTTTGACGTCAGTTATAAACGTAGGTAAAACGTCGCGCATGACACCACCTGGAGTGATATAATTCATCGTGAGACGGTTGCCGGTGTTGGCTTCGAATATTTCTAAAATACGTTCCCGATCGCGAAACCCTAAGAAAAATGGGGTCACAGCTCCAATATCCATGGCGCACGATCCCCACCACAATTCGTGTGAAGTGAGTCGTTGCAACTCATCCATGATGATACGGATTGCCTTGGCACGTTCAGGAACTTCTATTCCTAACGCATTTTCAATGGCTAACGAACAAGCATGATTGTTGATGTGTGCCGAAAGATAATCCAT
>DAHXOX010000249.1 GCA_027364655.1 Paludibacter sp.
GAATAATTGTGATTTTCGCGGTGTAACGTCTAATGGGAACGACATTAAAGGTGCTACGGATGTGACGTTCGATCATGTTCGAATCAATAATACGATTATTTCTAACGAACAAATCAGTACGATTTACTCGCCGTTACAAAAAGGGAATTGAGTGTTAATTGACTTGTACCAATATTTAAGGGTAGCATGGAATAAGGAATGATTTTTCCCTTCATGCTATCCTTTTTTTATGAAAGTCATAGATAATCAGTAATATAAGTGATATATAAACTTATGAGAAGCATTGCCTTTTCTGTTTTGTTTTGTGTCGTGTAGGTGGCACGAGAAAGAATTTAATTGTTAAACATATTGGCATAACATTTAATATTAAGATAAAAATGAGTCTTCTTAGGCATTTCAAAGTTAAATGTTTTTCTCTGCTGGTGTTTTTTTTCTTGGGGTTGCTCATTCTATATATTGTTTATTATGTTCATTATTAGTTTTATGTGTGTGTTTTTTTATGTTGATGCGTTTAGGTTGGCTGCTTTTCATCAATAAATCTGTGTCCGTGCACGAAAACAATTTTGAAAACTTTCTCTTATCTTTGAAGCCTTATAAGGAACATCGAAGTGACTTCGAACATCACTTAAAAACAATAACTTAAGTCGTTCTTTTATTATTTAACATCAAAAACAAATCATCATGAAAAAAGTTTTTACTCTTATTGTTGCTCTATTTATTGGAGTTGTTGTTACTAACGCAACAGATTATACTTGGAATTTTTCAAGTTGGACTGCTACATCAGGTTACACTGCAAATTATACTGCAGTTCAAGACTTGATGATTTTTAATCCATCTTTGGCTACCAACATGTGTGCTATTAATACTAATAGTAAAACTATTGGTGGAGTTTCTTATACTAACCGATGTCAATTGAATGGCGGAGGATATTCTTCAACCGTTGGATTTGGGGCTTTACCTACTCAACGGTTTATAGCTATCAATGTGAATGGTCCTTCAACTATCAGTGTTGCATTTATAACAGGATCTAGTTCGTCAATAAGAACTTGCTATATTACTGATGGGACAAATACTATTGCTTCAGCAGCAGATTCAAATACAGGGACTTTAGTAACTGGCAATTATACTGGTGGTGCGGGTAAAATTTATATCTTTAGCGATCTTGCCATTAATTTGTACATGATTTCTGCAACGAATGTAGATTCAGCCAATCCTATTTATGCTCCTTCAAGCATTAGTAATCAAACGGTAGCACGTGGCGGAGCTCTTAGTAACATTGTATTTGCTACACCTTGTTCTGATGCGTCTGTTACTGGATTACCAACAGGATTAAGTGGTAGTTATTTAAGTGGCGCATTTACAATTTCCGGGACAGTTGATCCAACAGTCACTACAGGTGATTATGCATATACAGTAACCTCCGCATCGTATAGTGCGACGGCAACCGGAACAATTTCCGTTGATTTTGGTGCCGGCATTTCTACTTCTCAAACGAATACATTGTCTATTCGTTCGGTGCCGGGGGCAATCTTAATTTCACAACCGGCTGATGTGGAAATCTTAAATGTAACAGGGAAAGAGGTTATGACAGCTACACAAAGTACGTCTGTATCGACAGTATCATTGCCGAAAGGTCTTTATATTGTTCGTGCACAAGCTTCAAACGCAAATGCTGTTCAGAAAGTGATTGTTCAATAATACTATTTTGATGTTATGCGCGGCTTGCGCCCATTCAGGTGCAAGCCGTTTATACGTAAAATTGGGAGTTTACTGCTTTTAAGTGATAAATAGAAGATGAACTTTCTTGGGAAAGTTCTGAGGTGTATGCTAAGAAACAGGCTAAATTGCCATGAAGAGGGATATAATTGAGCATATACAATATCATAGAAGTAAAAAGCATTATTTAACTTGAAAACCACAATGAAATCATTATGAGACGAAAGAGAATGTTTGTAATCTTATTGGCCTTGCTGTCTTTTGGCTTTACCATGATGGCACAGCAACGACAAATTAAGGGCACAGTGAAAGATGCTACAGGAGAAGCAGTTATAGGCGCTACTGTGGTAGTGAAAGGTAGTCCTGGTATTGGGACAACTACCGATGTTAATGGTAAGTTTACCTTGAATGTTCCGCCTGCTGCAACAGCGGTATCGGTTTCGTTTATTGGCATGGAAACAAAAGAAGTGCCGATCAACGGAAAGCCTATGGACATTGTTTTGAAAGACAATGCAGTTGCTTTGAAAGAGGTTGTAGCCATTGGGTATGGTACCGTGCAAAAACGAGATTTAACAGGATCGGTGGCATCGGTATCGAGCAAAACATTGCAAGAAATACCCGTCAATTCAGCCGCTGAAGCAATTACCGGACGTTTGGCCGGCGTACAAGTTACTACAACGGAAGGATCGCCCGATGCGCAGGTGATGATCCGTGTGCGTGGTGGTGGCTCTATTTCGCAGGACAATTCACCTCTTTACATTGTTGACGGGTTCCCTGTCTCAAGTATTTCAGATATTTCTCCTTCTGATATTCAATCGATTGACGTGTTGAAAGACGCATCGTCGACTGCTATTTATGGTTCACGTGGAGCAAACGGGGTTATCATTATTACCACCAAAAGCGGAGTAGCCGGCAAAGTGACTGTCAGTATTAATGCTTACGCCGGCGTAATGAGTCTTGCCAAGAAGATCAAGATGATGAGTCCGTATGAGTATGCGATGTGGCAATATGAATTGGATCAGTCAAGTACTTTTACCGGATACTATGGGGCGTATGACGATTTGGATATTTATAAATCGAAAGCTCCCATTGATTGGGAAAATCAGGTGTTTGGGCGCACCGGTGTTCAACAATATTACAATGTCAACATCAATGGTGGTTCTAAAACCGATAGATATAACTTAGGAATTACGCGTTCCGGAGAAAAAGGAATCATGATTGGCTCTGATTATGGTCGTACCAATGTTGACTTTAAGTTTAATACAAAAGTAAACGACAACATTAATGTTGATTTTAATACCCGTTATTCGAGAACTGGTATTGACGGTGCCGGAACTTCAACGGGAAGTGGATCGAATACCTTTTTACGTAACGCGATGAAATATGCACCTGTGAACAGTTTGGTTTCACAGAATAATTATGTCAATGAACAAATAGCCATCGATCCGACCCAATTGAGTTTGTTGTTCAATCCTGTTCAATTGGCAGATGATACCTATCAACGTAAGGCTAATCAGTCGTTGGTGTTAAATGGTGCCTTTAACTGGACAATTTTAAAACCACTTGTTTTCCGCAGTGAATTCGGGTATCAATTTGACAATAATCGAATCGATAATGTGTGGGGACCTTCGACTCCAACATCAAAAAACAATGGTGGATTACCTATTGGCCAGATTACTACGTTAGGCGGTATTACGTGGCGCATAGCAAATACGTTGACCTTCAATAAAAACAATATTCTCCCAAATCAAAACCTGAATTTGTTATTAGGGCAAGAAACTTCTTCGTATGCTTATCGTCAAGTGGTAGCGCAGTCGATGTATTTCCCTTCGGGAATGGATGCTGCTTCAATTTTGGCCATGATGAATTTAGGAACTGCTCAGCCTACTATTTCGACCGAAAGCCAGCCATATAATATGTCTTCTTACTTTGGGCGTGCCAATTATTCTATTCAAGACAAATACTTGGCATCATTGACATTCAGAGCTGATGGAACTTCCAAGTTTGCTCCCGGTCATCAATGGGGTTATTTTCCTTCAGCTGCTGTGGCTTGGCGTTTGTCGGAAGAAAATTTCCTCAAAAATAAATTTGATTGGTTGAATAACTTGAAGTTGCGTTTAAGTATTGGAACGGCAGGTAATAGCCGTATTTCAGACGGATTGTGGCAGTTAACCTATGGTACAACTGACAGTAAAGGATATTACATCGGCGAGAATTTGGCAAGTGTGTTGGTGCCAGGAACTACGTTATCGAATCCCAATTTGAAATGGGAAACAACATTAACGCGTAACGTAGGATGGGATATTGGCGTACTCAATTCACGCTTAAATGCTACGATTGATGCTTATTGGAATACCACATTCAATCTGTTATTGCAACAACCGATTCCAACCAGTACCGGTTATGTCAACCAGATGCAAAACTTTGGACGTACTTCCAATAGAGGATTAGAATTCACGTTGGATGCTCATATTATTGAAACGCAGAAATTTTCTTTGAATGCTACCTTCAATATTTCATTTAACAAGAATCGTGTGGATGAATTCCGTTATGGCAACGCAACTTCCAAAACCTATTCTTCCGGCTGGGATGGCACTTCGCAACCTTTGGATGATTATATTATTCAACAAGGACAACCGGTTGGTCAAATGTATGGTTATGTTGCTGACGGAATGTACACGTTTAACGATTTTCATTTTGACAATACACAAAAGAAATGGATTTTGAATGGGGATGCCACTGGCGCTAAAACGGCTGCCATTGCCGGTCTCTTTGGCTACGGAAACTATTTCGGGCCGGGTAGTATGAAAGTAAAAGATATCAATAAGGATGGGACAATTAATGCTAATGACAAAACAGTCATCGGCGATGCGAATCCAATCCATACAGGAGGTATTACGTTGAATGCCCGCTATGTAAATTTCGATCTTTCTGCTTTCTTCAACTGGTCGTATGGCAACAAGATTTACAATGCAAACAAAATTGATTATACTTCTTTTTTATTATCGCGTAAATACCAAAACCTGCTTGATATAATGAGTTTGGCAAATGGTCGTTTTACGACGATTGATCCTTCAACCGGACAAAACATTTTCTACGGTCAATATGCTAACCCGACACGTTTGCAACAAATTAATCAGAATGCAACAATGTGGACTCCGTTTATGACGATTCCGCCGCTTACATCTGCGGATATTGAAGATGGTTCGTTCTTGCGATTAAGTACGTTGACATTGGGTTATTCGTTGCCTAAGAAATTGATCAGCAAACTGATGATTTCATCTTTCCGTATTTATGTAACTGCTTATAATGTATTTTGTTTAACGAAATATTCCGGTTTCGATCCTGAAGTAAGTACTCGCAATAATCCACCGGTTACGCCGGGAGTTGATTATTCGGCCTATCCAAGAAGTCGTTCGTTTATTGGCGGCGTCAACATCAATTTTTAAAGACATTATCTATGAAAAAAATAGCGATTTATCTCTTTTTGTTTGCAACGATTGGGTTAACGGCATGCTCTAATTTTTTGACCACTCAATCCTTGTCAACCTATACTCCTGACGTCGTTTTCTCCACGCCGACTTATACTAAAAATGCGGTGATGGGAATTTACGACTTGCTTTGTACCGATTATACGTATTCTTCGCGTTTACCATTGAGTTACTCGACTAATTCAGATATTGAGTTTGTGGGTGCTGACGAAGGTTCGTACAATCAAAATAATAATCGTGGAACTTCAAACTATTTTGCTTCACCCGATAATTCAGATATTTCAAAAGTGTGGCAAACCTTGTATCAGATTATTGAACGGTCAAATTTATGTATTGCAAACATTCCAACAAGTCCTGCAACGACCAAAGCAACCATGATGGGTTATTACGGCGAGGCATTGACTTTACGGGCAATTGCATATTTTGAATTAGTCCGTACGTTTGGAGATGTGCCTTTTACAACGAAGCCAGCGGCTTCCGATGGTTCCAACTTCCTGTTACCTGCAACCGATCGCGATACAATCATGGATCATATTATAAGCGATTTACAAGAGGCTGAACAATATGTTCCATGGGTGGGCACTGGCGAATATTCCTCCTCAGAGCGAATTACAAAAGGATTTATCAAAGGTATGGTTGCCCGTATTTGTTTAGCTCGGGGTGGCTACTCTTTGCGTAATAAACCGGGTTATCCAACTGAACGTGGCAGTAATTGGCAAAAATATTACCAAATAGCTGATGACGAATGTCAATCGATCATTGCTAATGGAACTCATAAATTAAATCCTTCGTATATTAATATCTGGAAAAGTCTAAATCAGTTGCAAGTAGATAATACCTATCACGAAACGATGTTTGAAGTGGCTCTTGGGCTTCAACATACCGGTGAAATTGGTTATTCAATTGGCGTTCGTTTTTATACAAATCCTGAATATGGATATGGAAATAACTCGAATATTGTTAATACGAGTGCCTACTATTTTTATATGTTTGATCCTCATGATTTGCGTCGTGATGTGTCAGTTGCTCTTGCTTCTTTCGGGAATGGCAGTGGTGCCACACAAGAATTTTTACAAACAAGTCCGATATCGTATAACATTGCAAAATGGGATCAACGCTGGATGAGTTCGGCTTTCCTTGCCGGAAACTTAAATGCGCAAGGAAAAGTGGGCTATGGTATCAATTGGGTGATGATGCGTTACTCAGATATCTTATTGATGTATGCTGAAACCGAAAATGAATTGAATAACGGACCTACAGCTGCTGCTAAAGACGCATTGGAACAAGTACGGCGTCGTGCTTTCAACTCTGTTGATTGGCCTCAAGAAGTAGATGCGTATGTCAATAATCTTACAGATCATGATTCGTTCTTTAATGCTATTGTAAAAGAACGTGCGTTAGAGTTTGGCGGTGAAGGCTTACGCAAATGGGACTTAGTGCGTTGGAATCTTTTGACCACTAAAATTCAACAACAACGCGATGCGATTACTGCAATGTTTAATCGGACTGCGCCGTATGATACACTTCCGCAAACTATTTTCTATAAATATTTGCCTGATGGTCAGACTATCGACAGATCGAGTATGAATTTTTACCAAGACTTGGGAACAACTCCTCCCGATGCATCTTATTCTTCGACAGCATGGTTGTCCGGATTGTCAGCAACCAACCAGTCTCTTTATCTGCTTCGAATCAATTTGTTCAGTAGTGGGCTTAATTCGGCTGCTGGAGTGCAAAATCGTTATCTTTATCCTATTCCGACTACGGTAATCAGTAGCTCTAATGGGTTATTGAAAAATGCTTATGGCTATTAGTATGTGAACAAATGAGGCAGGACAAAGTTTTATGGTTTGTCCTCCTCATTTTATAGCTTTTTTAATTCAATCTAATTGTAAATCATTACAACGCATGAAGACTTTTCATAGTTTCAAAAAAATAGGTTACTGGTTGATGTTGAGTTTTGTAGCTCTTCAGTTTCAAGCCTGTAATAACAATGGTTCATTCATTGATGAGGCCTTCAACAGGCTTTTTCATCCTACTACGTTTACAGTGACAAGCATTCAATCTACATCGGCTGTCGTGCAATGGAATCAAATGCCCAGAGTAGATCACTATGTGCTTGAAATCAGTCAGGATAGTTTGTTGTTTAATCCGATTGTTTCCAGCATTACAGTCAGTGGACAAGCTACTTCTGCTAACTCGTTCACATCCGGAACAACGGTAACGTTTACCGACACGTTGATTAATCTACATGCCGGAATCCGATATTCGGTACGTGTGAAAGGAATAAGCGCTACAAAGGGTGTTGGCGATTCGCATTATGTGACCGCGACTTTTCTGACCCCTGTTGAACAATTATTACAACAAGTTGGGCTTGGTGATAAGACTAATTCATCCGCTATTTTGCGTTGGCCAGCCGGAACTGTAGCAACCCAATTAGTATATTATCCGCAAGCTAATCCGCAAGGTGCAAAAACCATTACTTTGACAAGTACACAATTGGCTGCAGGAACATTTACATTAACCGGATTAACTGGGAATACGGTATATGTAGTTCAATTAATGAATACTACATTCATGAGAGGAAATATTACGTTTGCGACCTATCCTGACGTGCCAACTGCACAACGTGTTATTTTCTTGCAACCTACGGATTCTATTCATAATGTGCTTGATACGTGCACGGCACAAACAATAACGTTAGTGCTTCCTATAGGATCATCGTACACAGAGCCGGCAACATTAACTATTAAGAGCAATACTTCGGTAACATTCTATGGCATGCCGAGCGATACCTTGCCGACACTTTCCTTAATTCGTGTTGCACTTCCTGATGTAGCTGGTACAATTAAATTTCAGAATTTGAATTTAGTGGGATATAATAGTGATGCCGGATCAAATTATGTAATCAATCAGGGTACTGCTACAAATACAGATGCAGTCATTTTTGAAAACTGTTTCATTCACCATTTCCGTTCTCCTTCACGTATTCAGAGTAGTAATTCAATCGTTGTCGGTCAATTGACTTATGATAATTGCTTTACTTATGATAATGGTTCGGGTGGTTATCAATTGGTGACAACCAGCAATGCCACAGCTGGAAAATTCAACAATATTAAAATCACAAATACTACAGTTTGGGGCGTGAGTGGTGTTGATTGCGGGTTGATATTATGCAATATGGTACCTCCATCTTCCATTGATATAGAAAACTGTACGTTCTATAATATGGTGAAAGCAAGCAAATATTTCATTGATCTGAATTCTAATTCGACGACTGGAGTCATAACGAACTGTATTTTTGGAAAGTCAAATACGCAATTGACTACGAGTGGCGCTAAAGGTATTCGTACCGGAACGGGCGGATCGATGATTATTACCAATTCTTATGCAACGAACGATTGGATTACAACTGCAAATAATATCACTGATTTAATTCAGTATAACAATACGTCGGCAGCTTTATTTAAGGTGCCGGATAACGGTATTTTCACCATCATCGATTCCAGCTTTGCAGGTGCCAGCAATGCAGGCGATCCTCGTTGGAGACCGTAATATAGATTCAAAATTATCAAGGAGAGAAATCGGCACAATAAGCTGCGTGATTTCTCTCCTTGGTTTTTGATTGAATTCCCTTTGTTTTCTACTTCCATTAAAAGCAGAAAACTGATTTTTGCGTTTTAATTTATCATTAATACCCCATTACATGCCTCATTCACGTCTTAAAATAGGTGTTTTTCTTGTAGGATTAATGCTGTTTGCCGAAATTATTGTGGCAAATGCAGCGTCATCAATTCCTTTACCAAACATTCCAACCACCCAATTTTTTATTACCGATTATGGCGCTAGTACATCTAACGCTGATAATGCTTCTTTTATTAATGCTGCTATTTCGGCGGCTAATAGTGCTGGAGGAGGAACGGTAATATTTCCGAAAGGAACTTTTTTGAGTGGCCCAATAACCATGAAAAGCAATGTGAATCTGTATCTGGCAGATCAGGATACGCTGGAAATTTTGCCTTATGGAAATGGGAATGGAATATTGGCAAACACTTATCCAAACAATGGAGCCACAGATCAATACAATCCTTTCATTTTCGGACAGAACCTGAGCAATATAGAAGTGAGTGGCAGTGGTGTGATAGAAGTGAGTGGCAGCGCTTGGTGGACTGCCTATGCTTCGAATAGTTCTATGAAAAGGCCGAGTCTTATTCGATTTAAAGCTTGTAATACCGTTTTAATTACCGGAATTACGCTGGAGAATTCCCCGGGAGTTCACGTGACTTTAGGCCAAAGTAGTTCTATGGGAGCTAATGGTACTATTTCATACATAACGGTGAAAGCACCCAATACTTCGCCCAATACGGATGCTATTGATACCTGGTATTGGAATGGCATCAACATCAATCATTGCAATCTATCTGAAGGCGACGACAATGTAGCTATGGACAGTTACAGTCAAAATGGCACAATAACAGATTGTACCTTAGGTTATGGTCATGGCATTTCTGTGGGGAGTTATGCAACCGCGGTACACAATATTACCGTAGATAGTTGTACGTTCACTAATACTACAAACGGGATTCGTTTAAAATCACAACGAGATAGAGGTGGCAGTGGAGTCAATGCCGTTTATAATCTTTCTTATTCCAATATTACGATGACCAACGTCAAATGGCCGTTTTATATCACAAGCTATTATTATACATCAAGTCCTTCTACGTCAGATCCTGCTCAAACTATTACCGGTACGACGCCAACATGGAGGGATATCTATTTCAAAAACATAACAGTAACTAATTCAACGTATGCTGGTTTCATTTGGGGATTGCCTGAACAATCTGTTGAGAATGTGGTTTTCGACAATGTACAAATTAATGCTACTTCAAGAGGAATGCAAACTTGCTTTGTAGATACGTTGATATTTAAAAACTGCTCCACCATTAGCATCCCAAGTAATAAAGGGAATGCCATTTACGCTCCTTATGACACGATCAATTTCAGTGGGCTCAATCCAACCACGGGAGCTTCGACTTCCTGCACTCCCACAGGTATTGATGAAGTGACTGCTAATGGATTGCGTTGTTATCCGAATCCTGTGAAAGGAAATTTCGTAAATATAAACGCCGGAAATGAGATTGAAAAGGTACAACTATACTCATTAACCGGAATAAAAATCAATGAAGTCCCCGTCAAGGCAATGCAATTTGCCATGGATGTTTCATCCATTCCTGCAGGATATTATATTCTCAATGTCCTGTTCTCCAATGGGACTATTGCTTCCCAAAAATTAATCAAAGAGCCGTAATCTTTTTGTCGCTTCAGCGTTGGTGATAAGAAGATATGGTTATCTTTGAAGATGAATCCATATTTTAAACGCATGAAATTATGAAGAAACAATTTTTGTTAGCGCTATTTTCGGTGCTTGTTTTATCGGTAGATGCTCAAATCGAGCCGGCTTTGCCTGTTGACTTGTATTCTAATGTGTCTTTTCCAATGGAGAAAGTGACCGCTCCGGTGTTTCCTGCCAATACGGTTTCGATAACCGATTTTGGTGCAAAAGGTGATGGAAAATTTGATAACACCGCAGCTTTTGCTAAAGCCATTGATGCTATTGTGGCAAAAGGTGGAGGAACGGTTGAGATTCCTGTCGGTACATGGCTAACAGGACCTATTGTTTTGAAGAGCAACGTATGTTTGCATACAGAGAAAGGGACACTTGTATTGTTTTCTGCTGATTTAAATCATTATCCTTTGATTTTCGGAAATTTTGAAGGCGTTAACATGTATCGGTGTCAATCTCCAATTTCTGCTCATCATGCTTCCAATATCGCAATTACAGGAAATGGCGTTTTCGATGGTTCCGGTCAGGTATGGCGTCCATTGAAAATGAATAAAGCACCTCTTTCGGTGTGGGAACAACAAATTGCTTCGGGAGGAATAGTGGATAAATCAACAAAAACATGGTGGCCAAGTGAAGGTGCATTAAAAGGAAGCCGTCTTTCTACCGATCAAAATGTTCCGGATGTCTCTGATATGAAGACTTGGAAGGTAATTAAAGATTACTTGCGCCCTGTTATGGTTGAATTTGATTCGTGCCAGAATGTCTGTTTAGAGGGGATCACCGTGCAAAATTCTCCGGCTTGGACCATTCATCCCTTGATGTGCCAAAATGTGTTATTGAATGGATTGACGGTGCGAAATCCTGAATATGGTCAAAACACGGATGGCATTGATATTGAATCGTCTAAGAATGTGGTATTGGTGAATAGTTCATTCAGTGTCGGTGACGATGGAATTTGTGTAAAATCAGGTAAAAACGAAGCGGGACGTAAACGTGGAATGCCGACAGAGAATCTTTTAGTAGAAAATTGTACTGTTTATCATGCTCACGGTGGTTTTGTTGTCGGAAGCGAAATGTCGGGCGGTGTACGCAATATTAAAGTGAGCCATTGCAACTTTATAGGTACTGATGCCGGATTGCGTTTTAAAAGTACACGAGGAAGAGGTGGCGTTGTGGAGAATATTTACATCTCAGATATTAACATGGCCGACATTAAAACGGATGCTATTCTTTTCGATCTTTTTTATGGCGGTAAAACCAATGACAAGGTGGTGATGGCGGATGTAACGACACCTGTTTTTCGCAAGATATTCATGAAAAACATTGTTTGCAAAGGAGCCAAGCGTGCGCTTTTTCTCAATGGATTGCCCGAAATGTTTTTACGGGATATCTCTTTAGAAAATGCTCAATTAACAGTTGATGCAGGTGGTAGTATTCGTGAGACGAGCAATATAACGTTGACAAATGTGTCAATAGCCACCTCTTCAAATCCCTCGTTAGAATTGACAAATACCCAATATGCCACGTTCGATAACCTTATGTTCCCCGGCGATGAGCATCCCATTATTGCCCTTAATGGAACTGATTGTCAATA
>DAHXOX010000253.1 GCA_027364655.1 Paludibacter sp.
CTACTTGCCAGTCTGAACCTAATCGTAACAGACGCTCGTATAATTTGTAACTGCTTTCTTCCATGACATGAATCATTTTTGTTATCAACAAAAGTAGTTAATTTATCCTTATATCACACGATTAACGAGTGAACCGAAAAATTCATACGATTTGTCGCCTTTGTGATAAGCAACTAATTGTGCTTCAAGTAATTTCAAAAATAAGATACGATTTATCCAAGTGATGCATAACTCAAGTCCAACATTGAAAACCTTTTCCTGTAGAGTTTTCCCAAACTGGCTTGCTTTTTCAAGTCTCGAAATTTTGTCAAGGCTATCTAATTGAATAATCGTGTTTTCCAGCAATGAACCGCTATTCCGTTCACCTTCCTTGCTTCGTCGAATCAGTTTTTTGTTTCCTTCTTTTGTTTCAGATAAGCCGATAATATGCAGCAACTCAGCATAAAAACGTTTGTCAAGACTGTTGCTGTCATTGACAAAAGGCAACTTTAGCAGGTGTTCGGGCGAAAATAGCTTGAATAAAGCGATTAATTTATTGTCGTCTTTGCGGTCATCGTTGCGCAGTGGTTTTTCGTACTCACGAATGTCGAAATAGGTAAATTCAATATCGTGGTTCAATTCGGCAATAAAAGGCTCGGCAATCTGTTTGTAGAAAAAATCGGTTTTGGTTTCTGCCAGTCTCCCGCTTTCAAAGTCGTTGAATTGGTTTACTAAGTTTTTGTTTTGGGCAAACAACCTGTCGAAGATAGTAGCATCGAAGATAAACCACTCATTTATGTTAGTGGCAATCAGGTATTTTATCTCAATATTTTTTTGAGTAATCCGCTCGCGTAAGTAATACAAAACCAATTCTTGAAATGCTTTTACATTGATTTTTGAAAGCGCTTGCTCCAGTGTGTCTTCGGGAGCGATTGCTCTCAGCATTTCGCCTTTGTTGGTAGGCTTTTTAGCTTCAATGATTACCCCAACTGTGCCGGCAGCTTTGTCACTATTGTGTATTACCAAGTCATTTCGCCCTTTGGTGTTAATGAAATAATTGGGTTCGTAATAGGTTTTCTTTAGAAAATCGATGACAAGATTTTTATGAAACTCTTCCGATTCTGCATCATTTATCCTGTCGAGTAACTGAGTTAAATGCGTCTTGAAGCGTTCAATTTCAATTCTGTTCGGCTTTACTTTTAAAAAGGCTTTATTCAATGCCTTTCGTGGTTTTAAGATGCTTATCTGGTCACCCATTTTACAAATTTTAATCGTAATCGCAAACCTTTCGCTTGTATGAGCCAACATTTCTGCTCACTCAGTCATTTCGCTTCAAAGTTCACAATAATATTTTATGCTTCCAAATAAGTCACCTATTTTTTTGAATTTATGCTACGCTTTTTTGTAAATGAATTTCAGGATGGGAAAAGTATTAACAACAGAATCCATAAACAATTTTCAGGACAATACTATAATCTACTTCCGTTGGTATAACACCAAACATCCCGAACTTGCCGGCCCGTGGAGCGCATTGCAAACAACATTGATTTTGTAAGAACAGCGCGCCTCCCAGCATAGCATATTCTTATTAGGTGAATCAGTAAGTCCTTCGTGTGAAATGAAGGGCTTATTAAAAATAATCTATATAACTATTTTATTATCAGCTGTTTTCTTGGAGCACATGCAAATTTATTCGCCTTTAATCGTTTCATCTGGGACAGGATAATAATGACCTATTCTACTTATATCATAAAAGAGCGAATCGATTCTCCATCTCTTTCGATCCCCAAACCCACTTCTCTGTAATTTAGCTCTTTCCCTCTGAGAGCATTATTGAGATACACTAAAGATTGGCTAATGCCAATTCCATTCTAAAAATAGCAATACTTTTGCATGCAATTTTTTGCAATGTGGATAGATAGTACCATTATTTGCTAAGATCGTATTACGAAATATCTTTGGGAATCAATACATTTGCAACGTTAATTGAAGTAATGTGACGATACCCCACAAAAATGTAGTTAATGGGTGCAACTTCGGCTTGTCGCTCATCAGTGTGTATGGCAAGGAGCATTAAATGCCATACACTTACTCTATCGATTTCTAAGCTGTCTTTCGGTTCTTTCAAAAACAAGGGCATTCGAGGCAAAACCCCCAAGTAAAAATTCAATACAAAAACACAATCGACACAACAACCATGAAAAAATTAAATTCAAGAATTAAATTTCCCATCATTGCATTCTATTTTTGTGTAATAATGGGGTTGCCTTCTTGCTCGAAGGCAACTATTGTCACGACAAATCCGCCCACGACAACCGACACAACCATTGTTGCTCCCGTTGATCCTCCAGTAGCCCCTACCATTGGATTCTTTCTTGATAATTGGCAACCAAAAACATACACTGCGCCGAGTTATACGCAAGGGACGCTTCCCGCTTCATCTCCAACAACGACAGTGACGGTAGATGCTTCACAGGTAATCACTAAAATTCCGTTGACTATCTTCGGCCAAAATGCTAATAACTGGATGGGGCCTATGTATAGTGTACCAGCATTAATGACGCCTTTGACGGCATTAAATCCACATGTGATTCGTTTTCCTGCCGGTAGCGGAAGTGATGCATTTTTTTGGAATTGTCAACAAAATCAGCCACCCGCTGATGCACCAACCCGTTTGCGAAATGCCGATGGTACTTATACGACCAGCAATTTATATATATACGGGGAAACGACGAACAACTGGCAAGCTACGGTAGATAACTATTATGCAGTGCTAAAGACAACAAACAGCGTTGGCCTTATCACGGTAAATTACGGATATGCACGCTACGGCACAGGGCCTCATCCCGTTCAAGCAGCTGCACATTTAGCTGCCGATTGGGTGCGTTACGACAACGGGCGTACAAAATATTGGGAAATAGGAAACGAAAACTATGGAAACTGGGAATGGGGTTACCGCATTGATACGACAGCGAATCAAGATGGACAACCACAATATTTAACCGGAGGCCTTTATGGCCAACATTTTAAAGTATTTGCCGACTCCATGAGAGTAGCGGCAGCACAAATTGGGAAAACAATTTATATCGGCGCTGTGGAGCAGGAGTCTCCTACCCAATCGTGGCAAACGGTTACCACCCAAACATGGAATTCGACAATGATACCGGCAGTCAACAACTCACCTGACTTTTATATCGGACATAATTACATTACTCCTTATGGTCAAAAATCCAATGCAGCCACCGTGTTGAGTTATGCTTCAACGGTGCCCGGTCAGATGATAACTTTCATGCAAAGTGAAATTCAGAACAATGGAGGAACCATTAAACCCATTATCATGTCGGAATGGAACATGTGGGCACAGGATTCGATGCAACAAGTTTCAAATGTCAGTGGAACATTTGCGGTGATTGTACAAGCTGAAGCTTTAAAGAATAAATTTGGTCTGTCTGCCCGTTGGGATTTGGTAAATGGATGGTCGAATGGTAATGATATGGGGCTCTTCAGTGCCGGC
>DAHXOX010000016.1 GCA_027364655.1 Paludibacter sp.
GGGAAAAGCTCATTAAACAAAGACTTTATTAACAAGATAGATTTGCTGTCAAATGTACTAATTATTGCTCAAAATCACCAACATTGCCTATGTGAACTTTGCAAGTCTCCTTTTGCAAACGTTACCAAAACGCGAAATGACCAGATTTACCTATGGCAACACCGGATAACTTACTTTGTTTATGAACTCTCTGATTCTCTCTTTCGATCTCAAGAGGCATCATTTTTGTTCAAGATTCATTGATTTCAATTCAATGAGTTTTTTGATGCTTGCCGAAAGTCTTCAAGTCATCGTATGTATGCTTTTCAAAATGGCTTCATAAACCAACATTGTTGCCAATTGCCTGTCTTGTTGATAAAAGAATGTTTTATGCGATGTTATTTCAGATGGATCCATTGTGTTTTCTTCGCTATTGATTCGCATTATCTTCGATGGTTGGTATGTGAATTTATTTAATTGACACTTAGATAATTATTATTCAACATATAGATAACTTATACTATATTACTATGGGATGTATATGGGTAAAGTAAGGAATATATAAGGAATATCTTCTAATCAATTACGAAGATACTACGAACCAAATACGAACCTAAGCTGATGTTGGATAGTGAACCATGTCAGCAAAGAATTCTACAACAAAGAGATACTCTTGATTTTTTCAGACGAGATTTAAACGCTCCAAGCAGAAACGCAATGGCTAAGTGCGTCCTTGAAAGTATTAAGAGGCAGAGAAATGGGGAGATGCGACATTCAATCTTTCGATAATGACCTGTAAATAGCTAACGTGTTTTCTATTACGTTGGTGAGATATGTATTAAATGAGCGAGGACAATTCAGAGGTTGTTTGTATAAGGCTCTTTTTTGGTTGGCACAAAAAAAGCCGCCCCGGCCTATTATGGTTCGGAGCGGCTTTATGATGGAAAAGCTGAGTGGCTTATTTCGTTGCCGGAGCTGCAGCTGTCGGTTTTTCGATTCCTACTAATTGAATAGTGAAAATCAATGTTGAGAAAGGTTTGATTGCTCCTCTGTCTTGGTCTTGATAAGCCAAATCTTGAGGAACATAGAGTGTCCATGTAGAACCAACAGGCATCATTTCTAATGCTTCTGTCCAACCTTTGATCACTTGGTCAACTTGGAAAGTTACAGGAGCTTTGCCTTCGTTGCTGTCAAACACGGTACCATCGATTAATGTGCCTTTGTAGTTTACATTAACGCGGTCGGTAGCTTTTGGCATCGGGCCGTTACCGGCTTTCACAATTTGGTATTGAAGGCCATCAGGTAACGTTTTAACGCCTGGTTTGGTTTTGTTGTCAGCCAAGAATTTTTGACCGGCTGTCAAGTTACTACCATACTGTTTTTTCATTTTTTCGCTTTGAAATTTTTGCATTGTAGTGCGGAAAAATGCTTCTGCTACTTCAGGACGCATTTGAACGCCTTTAGCTTTCATAGCAGCAAACAAACCAGCTTTGATCAAATTAAGATTCATGGCAAGAGTGCTGTCGCCAAGTAACCCTGATTTTGCTTGTTTTTTCAATGCAGCGCCAATGTTCAATCCGGTTGCGTATTGAGCAAGATTTTTATCATCAGAACCCATTCCTTTTTCAAATCCTTTGATAAAGGCGTCTACGGCTTTTGATGAGGTGTCTCCTTGTAAGGAGTAAGCTTTCACTTGCGGACCATTAAGAACTCCAAACGCATAATTCAAACTGTCTAATTGAGTTTTTAATGCAACAGTTTTCTGGTTTTGGCATGATGACATGATAAGAATCAAGGCCAAACCGACAGACATAAAGATACTGACTTTTTTCATTTTTTCTTTTTTTAGATTAAACACTATCCATAAATATACAGCTCGTTAGCTTCAAAATTAGAATTGCAAAGATAGTGATTTTTATCTATTCCATTGATTGGTAAATCTTTTTTATTGGCATTCTTATTTTTGATTTATACAACTTAGCAATTATAATAATAAACAGCATGTGTTCAGTTTGATACGTATAAATAAGCTAATCGCAGTTCGTGTTTTTAGGGGTTGGGTTTAGTGCATTTTTTCATGTCTGACCGGAGGGTATTGGATTATAAATTCATGAGAAACTCTGTCAGGTTCTGGTCGTGCGTTAGATTTAACTTTCTACGCAGCCTGTAGCGCCCCATTTCCACACTTTTACCCGAGACGTTGAGCAACCCTGATATTTCTTTCGTGCTGATGTTCATCCGGATGTAAGCGGCTAATTTGAGATCGCCCGTTGTAAGCCCATGGAACCGGTTATTGAGCTTGACTAAGTAGTTGTCATACGTTTTGTTGAAGCTCATCTCAAACATTTCCCACTCTTTTTCAGGGTTTCTGTTTTTCTCGACGATCATTTTTAATCCGCGCAAGTGTGAAGTGCCTACCGCTTTTTCAGCAGCCAGTTTTTCAATTTCGGCATCTACTTTGTTGATAATACGGCTTTTTTGCAGCATGTGTTTTGTGATGCGTGAGAGTTCTTCATTTTGCTTTTCCACTTTTTCCTGTAGTAGTTTCGTTTCAACAACAGCTAATTCTCTTTCATGTTTTTCCGAAATACGTTGGTGTTGTTTCTTGAGTTTCATTTGCAGATAGTTATAGATTAACCATGCTATGAGGGATAAAAAGAGAAGTAACATAATGAGTCCTATCCATCCTAAATACCAGGGAGGCAAAACGATGATATGAAGCAGTTGTGAATAAAAGACTTCGTTAGTCCCTTTGATGGTTGCTTTGACCTGAAAGACATAGTCACCGGCAGGAAGATTTGAGAGGGTGGCGATATTGTTTTGTGATGGGATGGAGTAGTTCGCGTTGCCTTCTTTTCCTACAAGGCGATAACTGTATTCGATTTCACCAGTGTTTTCATAGTCAGGGAGTGTAAATCGAATGTAGATGGTGTTGGCGCTATGGGGAAATTCAATGGCGTGTGAAGCGTAATATTCTATAGAGTGTGGCAGTTCTTTGGAGACCATCTTATTTGAAAATTCACCTATGTCGCGGATATAAACTTGGGTTTGTTTGTTGGATGAAACGGCATAATCGGTATTAACAATGGAGAAGCTATTTGAGGTGCAGACCAAATAGTTGTCAGCATCTAATTTTTTAATAGATTCATAATTGGTAATGACTTGAGGGAAGAGTGCTTCAAGATTTTTAGAAATCAAATAAGGTTTGGAAGTGTTATAGTCGCGAATACAAAAGAATTGATTATTGGCAAAACACCACATGTTATTTTCTGATAATTGGAGTCTATAAATATAAACATGAGGAGGCAGCAAGCGATTGACATCTTGCATGGGTTCAAAATGGTTTTGTGTATAGTCAAAACGCATAATGCCGGTTGAATCAAGCAAAAAAAGATTATCTTTATAGGAAAATATACCTCTCGCTGTTTTGTTATTTATTCCTAAACTTTCTAAGCGATTAGTTGAATAGAT
>DAHXOX010000030.1 GCA_027364655.1 Paludibacter sp.
CTGGTAATGTTCCGGTTATTATTAGCCTGTCATAACATGAAAGAGAGAAGGCTATTTCTTTGGCGTATGTTTCTGTCAGTAGTTTCATGCCACAAAAATACTAATTTTTACCCTTTTGGTTCTGGCTTGTCCAGGTTAGGATTATAAAGAATTACACCTACATTCCTTAATTGTGAAAATGCTTTATCGAATGCGCGTATTTCTGAATTACATTGCTTGACTACATCGTATTCAAAAGTGGGTTGGCCATCCAGCGTAATTGGTGCGTCCTTCCATTTTTCTGGTCCTTCTCCTTCTTTATAACAATTTCGAAATGGAAAAGCGATTACTCCATCTCCCCCCATCGCTAAAGTCATATTCATCATCCACCTGTATTCATAAATATTAGGTGCTGGCTTTACATTGATATATCCACAAGAGTAGCACAACTTCAGTTATACAGTAATTTCTTACTTGCCGGGTGGAATTAATGGCAAATTTAACCATGCTAAGCCAATGTCACGGTTCATGTGACCATAGCCAGGAGGAAACTTAGTGGCGTCTAAGCCATCGTAAAATATTGCAAGTCTATTTCCTACCTGAATCACAGAGGGTAATCCTATAATATGCTTAGACCATTTACAATTGTGTGAATCTAATACCACTGCTTTGTTTGCCGAATCCCATTTGGTTATGTCCTTACTCCAATAAACCCAGATGGCATCCGTAAAGCCATCACCAATGTGATCAGTAAATAGAAACCATGTCTGGTTAGCTGGTTCAAAATAGAGACTGGAGTTTTCACAAGCATTTTCACCGGGTAAAATGGGCTGCGAATCTATTGCCCACTTACCGTCTAAGTCCTTTGTGCGTGCAATACCGATATTACCAAAAGGTCCTTTCTTCGTTTTTGCGTTAAAGCCTCCCCAACTAAAAAACATTAAGTACTCAAAGCCAGATTTAACAATCATCCCTGGAGAGGCATTCAAATTCGAATACTCTCTGTAATTGGCAGCGGATATATCGCTGGGCCGAAACGGAACCACTTCCGGTTCTTTCACCCATGGACCGCTTGGGGAATTGCTTTTTGCCATCATGGTCAAATAAGGAGGTGACGGTACATACTCCGGCGCAGCGGTAGCGTGGGGCGTACCTAAGTAAAACATATACCATTGGTTCCCATCGAAATAGGTTGTCCCATAGGAAGCAGAGGCACAATCATCACTTCCTAGTTTTCCTAACTGCAAAACAGGACCTTTTGGCGACCAGTTCACCAAATCCTTACTTACCGCCAGGCAAGCAAGCCAGCCTTTCGGTCCGGCGCCATCATAGTGCATATAATAAGTATCCCCGTATTTCCAAACCCAAACATCGCGAGCCCCTAAATAATCACAACTATCAGGACCCTCTCCATGTCTGTATACCACTCCTTGGTCAACAGCATTCAAACGATATTTCGCGGATGGTCTATCAGGATAAGTTGTCACTTCCTTTGCAACCACGACCCTTGACCCTTTAGCTCCCGGTGTCGCCTCGCTGTTTTCCGGTCCTTTTTTATTAAATCCTAATACAACCGGAAGTAAAAGCAAAATTACCATCGCTACACTGGAATTACATATTTTCCCTTTTATACCTTGTTTATAACCAGCCAATCTATCTAAGAATATTTGAACCAGATTCATATTATTCCTTTCTTTATTGTAATATTAATTAGAATTGAAATTCATGCTTTTTGATATAAAATGATAACTACCTGAACCGATCTCATAAACAGCTCTACTGTTTTCTAGTTTTACAAATTTTACACCTTCGGCACTGGAAGCCTCTTTCCCACTTTCAGTTACATCGCCTTCCTTTTCAGCAGGAACATATATGGTCGCTGTTGTGTTAGCAGGAATACTTATCTCCCAGTTAAATTTACTCCCTCTTATATGCCATTCACTTTTAATTAGTCCGTACATTGAAAGATACGACGCTTTGACAAACTTTAGATTTCCTACAGGATATGGTTTCATTATAATCTCCTTGTATCCCGGATTTGAAAGATCAGATTTAATTCCCGCAAGATCTTGATATAACCAAACAATTAAATCTCCAAGCAACATTACATGATTACCTGAATTCATTGCCGGATCAGCGGTATTTCCATTCCACAATTCCCATATTGTCGTTGCTCCGTTTTCTATCATATATCCCCAGCTTGGGTATGTTGTGTTCTCTGCTATTTTAAGCGCTAAGTCCGGCCTTCCGTTATCTGTAAGTGTTCGCATTATCCATTGGCCCCCGACTAAACCTGTACTTGTATGACTTTTATAAACATGGGTTGTTACATAAACAAGGTTATCAAATACTTTAGCTCTTATCTCTTTCGGTGGTATCCCGAAAGACAGTGCAAGCGCATTTGCCGTGACCGTATTGTTCGCATAATAAAGGCCTGCCTGACCGGTAGGCAGGCTATCTTTGTTAAGGTAAGTATTGTTTATAGCATCCCGCACCTTACCTGCCAATGTTCCAAATTCGTTCGCATCTTCATTCTTATTTAGAAGGTGTGCATATTTCCCCATTAAATTCAAACAGTAATAGAAATACGCAGAACCAATAAAATCACCGGGGGTAGTTCTCTTTGGATCATTGGAGTGAATCACTTCTAGATTCTCAGGCGGCATACACCAATCACCGTATTGATCTTTTGGAAGTAGATAATTTTTCATGTATTTATCACGCATATAAAAAAGCCACTTCTTCATTGCATCATAATTGTCCGCTATTACTTTAAGGTTTCCAAATTGACGGTAAAGGTGATCAGGAATTATTATAAGCGATGAGGGCCATGTCATGTTATCAGAATATATAGGCCAGTATGCAGGCGCTACATCAGGAAGGCCGCCGCTTGCTTTTTGAGCATCAGCAATATCTGTCATCCAGTTTGCATAAAGCATGTTGTTATCAAATATATAACTCTCCCCATAAGAATTCATTGATCTGTCACCAAGCCATCCCTGGCGCTCATCGCGCTGAGGACAATCTGTCGGTAAGCTGCGGTAATTCCCACGTATTCCCCAGTATGCTGCTTTGTATATTTTATTTATTATATCACTTGAACAACTAAAATTCCCAATGGTTCTTATATCATCATAGACAACCTTGCCTTCAATGGTATTTAAATCAGGCTTGCCGGGATACCCGGTCAATTCTACATACCTAAATCCATGATATGTAAAACGCGGTTCCCATTGCTCCAATCCTCCGCCTTTAGTAATATAAACATCAGTTTGTTTTGCCGAACGGAGATTTGCAGTATATAAGTCTCCATCAGATTTTAATGTCTCGGCAAATCGCATTTGAATTTTGGTACCTCTCTTTGCCTGAACTTTTAGCGATACCCACCCTACCATGTTTTGTCCCATATCATATATATACACACCCGGTCTAATTTCTTTTACTGATCTTGGTTTCATGGTTTGCATTATCTTAATAGGCGCTATCAGCTGAGCCGATAGTTTTGCCGACGGATCGGCTACCGTCTCTGCTCTCATCCATTTGATATCGTTGAAACCTGCTTTATCCCAGCCGGGAATCTCTTTTCTGGCATCATAGTCTTCACCATCATATTCATTGTTTGCTCTAATTGGTCCATCTGCTGTAATTTTCCATGTTGTATCGCTTACAATGCTTTGCGTTGTGCCATCCGTATACTTAATATCCAATTGGAAAATCATTTTGGGAAAACCATAAGTCTCTGTTTTCGTCGGTACCGTAAGGCGTGGGGCAAAGAAACGTCCATTTCCAAGAATTACTCCAACTGCATTTTTCCCGTTTAGCAATTCTTTCGTTACATCAAATGTCATATAAAAGGATCTCTTTGGATATTCCGATAATGCTGGTGCAAGCACCTGATCACCGATTTTCTGTCCGTTAAAATATAATTCAAACAGTCCTAAACCGCAGATATATGCAGTTGCGCGTTTAATTTTTTTCTTTGTTTCAAAATCCTTTCTCAACATACGCGCAGATAGCCGCCTAAATTCTATGTCAGGTTTGTCATTGCCTACTGCTTTATCAAGACCAATCCAGGATGCCTTCCAATCAGCTTTATTTAACAACCCCATACTCCACTTTGCAGGCATGCTCCATTCCGATCCATTACCTATACTGTTCCAAACTTTAACTTTCCAGAAACACAGCATACCGGAGGTTAAATTATTACCTTGATAGATTACATTTATGCTTTGATCGGAAGAAATCTTTTTCGAGTCCCACAAATCGCCTTCATTTGCATTTAATTTTTCAATTGAGCTTGCAACTAATATTTGGTAAGCAGTTTGTTTCTGCGCTCTTTGCTGCGATTCAGAATACCAGCTTAATCGCGGTGTTACGACATCTATCCCGAGTGGGTCTATTAGATTCTCGCACCTTAAATGTTTTGGATGCAAAGCGTCATCGTTGACCTTTGATGAAAACCCTGTAAATAATATTACAAAAAACGATAATAAAATAGCTGCTATATTTTTTCTCATGGTTGTTCTTTCTTTAACTCTTGCTATGTTTATATTTCTATGTTTGAATACGAGTAGCGCTAAGTCACTTTTCCCAAATTAAGCGGTAATTGAATCGCCGGTTTGGAGCGGTGTCTCCGGCGGTACATAGCGAAATCGGGTCTTTCAGATCAAAAGGATTGTCTGCCCACTTAAAATCGAAGGTAAATGTGTCTCCCTTTAAACCAAGATACTTGCGGGGAACAGCTATTTCAATT
>DAHXOX010000048.1 GCA_027364655.1 Paludibacter sp.
GCAATGGCTTCATTGAGCGATTGTTTGGCGGTATTGAGCGTTTCTGCTAATGACGTGGGTGCAGGCTTTGTGTGTTTCTTTTCTTCTATCGATTCTTGTGGTGCAGCCGGCTGAATAACGAATGTTTCATCCTGTTCTTCCGTTGAATGCGTACCGTGTACGTAGTTTATTTGCTCAACATGTGGTATTTCTGGTACTTCATGCTTTGTTTCAACTGTCGGAGCAATGAATCCCACTTTTTCGATCTTATGTTGTGGTGCTTCAAAAGTTTCAAGTTGTTCACTTGCCGTGAGATGAGTTATCTGATCAAAATCTTCCAGAATGGCTGTTGCCTTGCTTTTAGCCAATGAGAGCAGGGTGGGCGATAGCGTATCTATTTCTTTCATCCCTTTCACGAGTGTTTCTAACTCGTTGATTTCCTTTTCTATTAACGTAAATAAAATCGTTTTGTTCATAAGTTTTTCCGTTGATTGGTGACAAAATGAAACGCAACTTTTATCTTTGCAAATCTTGTGTAAAGGTACAAAAAAACAGCACCATGATCTATTTTGAATCGAATTTTAATTCTACCGGGAAAAAGGGGAGTGTGGAGGTAATTTGTGGCTCAATGTTTTCGGGTAAGACCGAAGAACTCATTCGACGTCTTCGTCGTGCAGAGTTTGCCAAACAACGTGTTGAGATTTTCAAGCCTGCCATCGACACGCGCTTTTCTGAAATGGAAGTGGTGTCGCACGATCATCATTCCATTGTCTCAACTCCGGTGGATTCTTCGCAGAATATTCTTCTGATGGTGGGCGATGTGGATGTGGTGGGTATTGATGAAGCGCAGTTTTTCGACGATGGCATTGTGGATGTGTGCAATCGGTTAGCAAATATAGGTCTGCGTGTCATTGTGGCCGGGCTTGATATGGATTTTCGCGGTGTTCCCTTTGGCCCTATGCCCGCTTTGTTGGCTATTGCCGACGATGTGACAAAAGAACATGCCATTTGTATGCGTTGTGGCAATCCGGCTTACGTCTCTCATCGGTTGGTGGCTGATGAAAAACAGGTGCTTCTTGGTGAAAAAGACGAATATGAACCTATTTGCCGTCATTGCTTTGAAGCCGAAAAACAAAAACAACGACCAGAATCTTCTTCTACAAGCGATAAAACAAACTGAAAACAGCAAAGCCTTCTTCCTTCTTCTATTCATCAACTCACGGGATGAATTGTCAGAGTCACCCCGCGAGTCTGTCTTTTACAGCTTTTTCTTAGTGCATTATGGCTATTCGTCCATCTTTTCCATGGAGGTTTTCTCTAAAATTCTTTGTGATACCTTGCAAAAAGACCATGGAAAATAAATTCCCAGTGTGATAACGGTCAATAATGCCTGACCTAAAATGAATAGATAGTCTTTTTGCTGATCTATGTCATAATTGAATTGAATCTTTGGCGTTCCTTCCGTTTTGTTTTTCGTTTTCTCTATGAAATATTTGTAGAGTCGAACGTATGCTAACGGTGCATAAAGGCCAAGCGTGATTATGGACAGAATTAATTCATAAGCTATCTTGCCTATTGAAGGCCATGATTTCGTATCCAATCTGAAATGATACCCTTTATATGTGATATCAATCGACCATTTATAGATATAATAGAGATACGGTATCATGATGATATAAATGATTGCATTATAAACGCCTTGAATGAAGATGGGTTCATTTTTAATAACGATCCCGAGGGCTTTTGTTGTAAATATGCCAACAATAATCATGGGTATGAACAGAGAAAGCAGGAGAATGACAAACAATTTTCCTCCTTTTCCCTTAAATGCGAAATTGTTTTCCTTATAAAAGGTGTTGTCAATTAAGTATCGTTGTAAGTTTCTCATAAACCAAGGCGCATAAATGCCTATAGTGACAACGGTAAGCAACAATCCGAGACCTACTATTCCCATAAATTTTCCGACTGAATAGTCACATCGAAGGTTTGTGCCGTTTTGTTGTGTGTGTTGCAGAATAGTTTTGATAAAATATAACTCCCAACTCAATGCTATGGCAACAATGAGAAGAAAAATACATAGCGTGATCACTGTTGCCACAATATTACTCTCACCTTGATGATATATGGGTGGCGTTAAGATCAAGACAACATAAGGCACGAGTACTAACAAATAATAGATGGCCCACAATGGAAAAAGTTTCTTTCCGGTTAATTGAAAATTGAAATACGTTTTCATAATCTCTGTTTTTTAATGATTAATAGGTTGGATTAACACATGCTTCATTTTTATTTTTAGTGTTCTTCTATTGTCAACTTGTTTCAGAAATCACTCATTTAATAGTGAAAAGCGTTGTTACATCTGCTTTATCTGCTAATATTCTTGTTACATCTTGCTTTTTTATTGGATCAGTTTATTCCATTCAATCTTTTCTAATTCATCAAGTACACCCGTTGGAATATTCACATGCTTAGCACCACTCAATTGCATACCAATAAGATCATCAAGCGTTTTCGAATCAATAAGAGTACCATAGCTGAGTAAAACTCTTTCTGTGCCTATTGAACTGCTGGGTACATATTTAGGTGCTGCTGTCTTTTTCATAGCCCGTTTACCAGCAGTGTGTTGCATTTTCTTTTCCCACTTTCGGTATGGTTTTACTTTTTTCATCCGTTGCTTTTGTGTTTTAGTCGGCACTGGTGGTTCGTTATATTGCACCTCCTTATCTTTCGGCTTATTAGCGTGCATAAGGAGGGCAATAACGAAAGCAACGGCAAATACAATGAGCAGAAATATAAGTTCCTTCATTGTGTGAATTATTAGCCTTTCAGGTTATCCTTTATTTTGTACAGGTTTATTGAGATATTGCTCAATACGTTCAGAATAGCCCAAGTAGTGACACTGGATATTCCCACCAAAATAGAAATAAGCAAGCCCATAATACTAAATTCTTTTTTAGCATTGCCCCACATATTTACGGTAGATGTATAGGTGATTGTGAAAAGACAAACAAGAGTAGCAATAATACCGACCCATAGAACAATTGTTGCTACTGTTCTGAGCGTTTTCTCGTGGCTATACGTGTCAACATACTCTACAACTGTTTCATTTTCCTTTGTTTCTTGTATTCCAAGAACTTCATTTACATTTTCTTCCATTTTACTTTTGGTTTTTAAATAGTGAGTAAAAAAATAATGCAATAAATATCCATGATACGAATGTGATTACATTCAGCACTGTAAATAGTGTTTTAGGATCGCTACTATATGTAATTACACCTGAATTAGTGAATACATAGAAAAGGCTTTGCAAAGCGAGTATTACTACTCCGACAAATGCCAATAGGGTGAAGTTTTTTAATTTCATGCTTATTTAATTTTACTTTAATAATGCACAAAGATACAAAACAAAAAGCAATGCTCAAAAGCTACTTTTTACCCTCCTCAAAGACTTTTGCCCAATCGGTAGTATCTCCGTATGGGTTTGGTGATTTACCAGGTAAATAATCCTGTATGAACCCCTCTTTCCAGCTTTTGTAACCCTCTTTAAGCGGTTGTTTCGTGTTTAGAGCCAGATAATCAAAATGAAAATCTCTCTCATATTGCCAGAATTTAGCAGCTAAAGGTTTATCCTTATCGTACAGGTAGGGGTTTATATCCTCCCCTTTGTACCATCTGTAATTTGAGTAGTCCTCTGTGATCCCAGAGAAAAAACCCTCTTTGTTCCAATCGTTAGCCATTTCTTCGAGTTTTAGCAAGTTGTTCTATAAATTTCCAATCCTGGGCTATTATACCCAAAATCATAATTAGATCTGTTTATAAAGTCCTATATTTTTTGCCCGATTATTAGAAAACCGTTTTTTTCGAACTGCAAAGAGTATTATGGGAAGGGTTTGAGAAATTCTGTTCAAAAGTTGCATGGAGTGTATTGGGATACAACCTGAGAGTAATGGTGAACAGGATGTTGGAATAAGGGAAACCACTTCCAAAG
>DAHXOX010000072.1 GCA_027364655.1 Paludibacter sp.
GATAAAAAGAAAGAAAAACGGAAGCGCATTCATAAAGAAAAAGTGACCATTGATAGACCCAGTCCAACGGTTACTCATCAACAAAAACCTGCAGATCATAACAGACCTAAGAGTGGCGATGGTACATTCATAAAACGACCATTCAAACCAGAAGTCAACGAAACCGACGTTCAAAAGCAGATCAAGGAAACGTTGGCGCGGCTTACTCAGAAAAAGACAAAAGGATCCAAGTATCGCAAGGAACGAAGGGATTCTAATGTGGCTCGTCAGATGGAACGTGCTGAGAGAGACAAGGGAAATGAGAAAATGCTGCAATTGACAGAATTTGTGACTGTGGCTGAGTTGGCTAACATGATGAATGCTCCCGTTACGAATGTGATTGCCACTTGCATGAATCTTGGTGTGATGGTTTCCATCAATCAACGGTTGGATGCAGAAACGATAAATATAGTAGCTGACGAATTTGGTTACGCTACAGAATATGTTAGCTCTGAAGTGATAGACGCTATTTCACAAGATGTTGAAGAGGAGGTTGAAGCAGACCGAATTTCACGACCTCCAATAGTTACTGTTATGGGGCACGTAGATCACGGAAAGACCTCTTTGCTTGATTATATACGGAAAGCAAATGTGATTGCAGGTGAAGCGGGAGGAATCACGCAGCACATCGGCGCTTATCACGTATCGTTAGAAGATGGACGCAGAATTACTTTTTTAGATACTCCCGGACACGAAGCATTTACTGCTATGCGGGCTCGCGGAGCTGCTGTAACTGATATTGCTATTATTATTGTTGCGGCTGATGATAGTGTGATGCCTCAAACCATTGAAGCGATCAACCATGCTTCTGCTGCTAATGTCCCTATTGTTTTTGCCATCAACAAAATAGATAAAACGGGAGCTAATCCTGAAAAAATAAAAGAGGCTCTTGCAAATTTGAACTATCTGGTCGAAGATTGGGGCGGGAAATATCAATCGCAAGAAATTTCAGCTAAAAAAGGTACCGGAGTCAAAGAATTGCTTGAAAAAGTATTACTCGAAGCCGATATGTTAGATCTTAAAGCTAACCCTAATAAGCGAGCAATCGGTTCCACTATTGAGTCGTCTTTGGATAAAGGCCGTGGATACGTCGCTACGGTATTAGTACAAGACGGAACGTTACATTTAGGCGATGTGGTGTTAGCCGGAACTCATTTTGGGAAAGTGAAAGCTATGTTTAATGAGCGAAATCAACGCGTTGTGAAAGCTGGACCTGCCGAACCAGTGATTATTCTGGGTCTTAACGGTGCACCTCAGGCTGGTGACAATTTCAATGGAATGGCTACAGAGCAGGAAGCTAGAGAAATTGCTACGAAGCGCGAACAATTGCAACGTGAACAAGGATTGCGTACTAGTCGCCATATTACGTTAGACGAAATTGGACGACGTATTGCTATCGGTAACTTTCAGGAATTGAATATTATCGTAAAAGGTGATGTGGATGGTTCTATTGAGGCATTGTCCGATTCGTTGATTAAGTTATCGGGCGAAGAAATTCAGGTCAATGTGATTCACAAAGCGGTAGGCCCTATTTCGGAATCAGATGTGATGTTAGCGGCTGCTTCTAATGCAATTATTGTTGGCTTCCAAGTACGACCTTCCATGGCAGCACGTAAAATTGCAGAAAAAGAAGAGATTGACATTCGTTTGTATTCAATTATTTACAACGCTATTGAAGAAATTAAGGCCGCTATGGAAGGGATGCTTTCTCCTGAAATTAAAGAGGAAATTGTGGCTACAATTGAAGTGCGGGATGTATTCAAAATCACGAAAGTGGGAAGCGTTGCCGGTTGTATGGTGAAAGAAGGGAAAATAAAGAGAGGCACCAAGATTCGACTGATCCGTGACGGTATCGTTGTGTACACCGGAGAACTTGGCTCATTGAAACGTTTCAAAGAAGATGTCAAGGAGGTGACGACAGGATATGAATGTGGGTTGAATATTGCAAATTACAACGATATAAAAATTGGTGATATTATAGAGGGATATGATGAGGTTGAAGTGAAAAAAACTCTTTGATTTCGTTGAACCTCATTTCATAAATGACTGCGTTCTTCGATAAACATGAAGGACGCTTTTCTTTTTTCGTGTTGTCTTCTCAGTAATTTTTATGGATAAGCTCGATCTTCTTTTCTTGGTGTTGCTTGGTGTAGGATTCTTACGAGGATGGATGAAAGGTGCTATTATGCAGTTAGCAGCTTTGGCCGCCATTGTTTTGGGTGTTTATGGTGCGCTGATGTTACATGATCCGTTTGCTCATTTCTTAGAGCATTCCTTCCATTTTTCGGTGCGTCTGGCTATTCCTTTAGCATTTCTGCTTCTTTTTATCGCCATCGGTTTTGGATTATATCTTATCGGGAAACTGTTGGCGACATTTTTCAAGGCCATTTCTTTATCCTGGATAGACAGGTTGCTGGGTGCTGTGGTGGGTTTGCTTAAAGTGGCTCTCGTTCTGGGAATCTTGTTGCAACTTTTTGCCTTTATTGATTTCAAGCATGAGGTGCATCCTGCGAAACCACATTCTGCACTTCGACAAACGCTGGAAGCCTTTCCTTCGCAGGTTTTGCCATTTTTTCATCTCAACGTCACGAAGGTTTCTTTTTCAAAATAATCCCTCCTTTTTGAAGTGGGTTATCGACCTAAAAAATGTTATCTTTTGAGGCTTTCATCCTAAAAAGGAGTATCTTTGCAATGAAAAATGATTTTCACTCTAAAAACTACAGATATGGTAAGTTACAAAGAATTAGGATTAGTCAACACGAAAGAATTATTCAAGAAAGCGTTTGAAGGGAAATATGCCATTCCTGCTTTTAATTTCAATAACTTGGAGCAAATTCAAGCAATCGTTTCAGCATGTGTTGAAGAACGTTCGCCGGTAATTTTGCAAGTTTCGAGTGGCGCCAGAAAATATGCCAATCAAACCATGTTGCGTTATATGGCACAAGGTGCTGTGGAATATGCTAAAGAATTAGGATATAACATTCCTATCGTGCTGCACTTGGATCATGGCGATTCTTTTGAGTTGTGTAAATCGTGTATCGAAATGGGTTTTTCATCGGTGATGATTGACGGATCACACTTATCTTATGACGAAAACGTTGCTTTGACACGTAAAGTCGTTGAATATGCTCACGCTCACGATGTAACTGTTGAAGGTGAATTGGGCGTTTTGGCCGGTGTGGAAGATGAAGTTTCGGCTGAGCACCATACCTATACTCGTCCTGAAGAAGTAGAAGATTTCGTTAAGAAAACCGGCGTTGATTCGTTGGCCATTTCTATCGGAACATCTCATGGGGCTAATAAATTCAAGCCGGAACAGTGCACACGCAATGCTGAAGGCAGATTGGTTCCACCTCCATTGCGTTTCGATATTCTGGAAGAAGTTGAAAAACGTATTCCTGGATTTCCTATTGTACTTCACGGTTCATCTTCGGTTCCTCAAGAAGATGTTGATACAATCAATAAATATGGCGGCGCATTGAAGGATGCAATAGGTATCCCGGAAGAAGAGTTGCGTCATGCAGCTACTTCAGCTGTTTGCAAGATTAATATTGACTCAGATGCCCGTTTGGCCATGACTGCAGCGGTTCGCGAAGTATTCGTAACAAAGCCTTCCGAATTTGACCCACGTAAATATTTAGGACCTGCCCGCGATCACATGAAAGCATTGTACATTCATAAAGTGAAAAACGTGTTGGGAAGCGCTGGCAAAGCATAAATGATCCTGCTCCTCTTTTAGCGAGAGGTGTATAGAAAGCTGTCTCTTTCAGGCAGCTTTTTTTCTTTTAGAAAAGAGAGAAAGTAGCTATCTTTGTAAAGAATCATAGAAAGGTTGATATGTCTCTTCGTCTGACTTCTTCTTTTTTTGAACGCGATGCACGCACGGTTGCGCCCGAATTGTTGGGTAAAATCCTTGTACGCAGGTTTGACGATGGGACGGAATTGCGGAGTGTTATTATAGAAACGGAAGCTTACTTCGGAGAAGATGATAAGGCGTGCCATGCCAGCAAAGGGCGTACAGCCCGTACGGAAGTGATGTATGCTGCCGGAGGTAAAGTGTATGTTTATTTCATTTATGGTATGTATTGGCTTCTTAATGTGGTGACAGGTTTCGAAGGGCACCCGCAGGCGGTATTGATTCGTGGCGTTGAAAATGCGTCGGGGCCGGGTAGAGTAGGAAAGTGGCTGCAATTGGATCGATCGTTTTATGGTGAAGATGTCACTATTTCGCAGCGTCTTTGGATTGAGGCTGGCGATGTTTTGGTAGAATATAATACAACTCCACGCATTGGAGTGGAATACGCGGGTGAAGAATGGAGTTTGAAACCGTGGCGATATATTGCCAAAATGCCATAACATTCGGGCTTTAAAAACGTGCAAATAATCATTCGATCCATATCGTTCGTGAAAATGGATCTATTGCTTTTTATTATGGATACAACAAGACAACAAAAAATTGGACGCATGTTGCAAAAGGAGCTGAGTGAGATTTTTCTTATTGAAGCTCGTGCAACAGGTCATGGCACGATATTGACTGTGACAAATGTTCGTATAACACCGGATTTAAGCATTGCCCGTGTGTATTTAAGCATTTTCCCGAGCAATCAGAGTGAAGCAATATTGGAAAATATGAAGGGAAAGGCGAAGTCTATTCGTTTTCAATTGGGTGCCAGAGTGCGCTATCAATTGCGTATTATCCCTGAATTAGTATTTTATATGGATGATTCTTTGGATTATATTGAAAATATCGACAATTTATTGAACAAGGAATAAACGATTTTTCTCCGGTTTTCTATGAACTTATCCCTTCGCATTGCGAGACGCTATCTTTTTGCTAAAAAATCGCATAAAGCTATCAATGTCATTTCGGCTATTTCTGCCGCGGGTGTTATTGTCGGAACGATGGCAATTGTAGCAGTGCTCTCGGTGTTTAACGGATTTGAGCATCTGATTGAACATCTCTTTAGTGCTTTCGACCCTGATTTGAAAATAGAGTGCGTACAAGGCAAAGTATTTAACGTCAAAACTTTGGCATGGAACGATGTGCGTCGTTTGCCCGGGATTGCTTATTTTGATGAAGTAGTGCAAGACAACGCGATGTTGCGTTACAAAGACCGTCAGATGCCAGCTACGGTGAAAGGCGTAGGTAGCAATTTTGAGAAAATGACATTGATTGATACGTTGTTAACTGATGGATCATTTACGTTGTATGATGGAGCTTTTCAGAATGGCGTGATGGGTGTGGGATTAGCCGGTGCATTGGGCACAGTAGCGAAAGCGCTTGATCCAGTAGTTATTTATGTTCCTAAACGAACAGAACAGATCAATTTAGTGAACCCTGAAAGCAGTTTTAATCAGGCTGTGGTTTTTGTTTCGGGAACGTTTGCCGTGAAGCAGGCAGTCTATGACGATAATTATTTCATTGTCTCGTTGGGACTGGCGCGTAAGTTGTTTTCATACAATGACAGTTCGGCAACGTCGGTCGAGATCAAATTGAAGCCGTATGTTTCGGTTGAAAAGGCACAAACCAGCATTGAGCATATCTTGGGACCATCGTATCGTGTGCTCAATCGTTTTGAACAACAAGGTGATTATTTTCGCATTATGAAGATCGAAAAATGGATAACCTACCTCATTTTGTCGTTTATTTTGCTGATTGCGGTTTTCAATATCATCGGCTCGTTGACCATGCTCATTATTGACAAGAAAGATGATATTCTTATGCTACGCAATTTAGGTGCCGACAACGCGCTCATCCAGCGAATTTTTCTGCTTGAGGGATGGCTTATTTCGGTGATAGGAGCTATTGTGGGAGTGATTTTCGGCACGTTGCTCAGTTTTGGCCAAGAATATTTTGGTTGGCTAAAATTGCAAGGATCTGGCTTCATCATTCAATCCTATCCGGTGTTTGTTCAATGGACAGACGTACTCCTTGTTTTTGTCACGGTGCTGGTTATGGGCTTTTTGGCCGCGCTTTATCCTGTTTATTATCTGAAGAAAGACTTGTTGAAGAAGAAGTAGCTTGCAGATTCAAGTTTAAAATACAACCTAATTGAGAAAGTGAATTAATATTTTCTTAGTTGGCTATTTCATCAGAAGATAGATCAACTTTTCAGTCGCCTTTTGTTCAATTAGAAATGCAATTATCCTTCTGTTATTTTTTTGAACAAGGGTTTCATCGACACCTTTTCACCTACGATAGTTGATAGCTTGTCGATAGAAATTCTTTCTTGCAACATGGTGTCACGATCACGTAAAGTTACTGTGTTATTCTCTAATGTTTCGTGATCGACGGTGACACAGTAAGGTGTCCCAATGGCATCTTGACGACGATAACGTTTGCCGATAGAATCCTTTTCATCGTATTGACATTTGAAATCGAATTTCAGACTCTCTATAATTTCGCGTGCTTTTTCAGGCAATCCGTCTTTCTTTATCAATGGCAATATGGCCAGTTTGATGGGAGCTAAAGCAGGTGGTAATTTCAAGACTACCCGCGTTTCGCCACCTTCTAAAGTCTCTTCAGTATAAGCAGCCGCAATGATAGAGAGAAACATGCGATCCACGCCAATGGAGGTTTCAATCACAAAAGGAGTATATGATTCGTTGAGTTCAGGATCGAAATACTTAATGCTTTTGCCTGAAAATTTTTCATGGCTGCTTAAATCGAAGTCAGTGCGCGAGTGTATACCTTCTACTTCTTTGAATCCAAAGGGCATTTCAAATTCAATGTCAGTAGCAGCATTGGCATAGTGAGCTAATTTGTCGTGATCGTGAAAACGATATTTGTGATCGCCCAAACCTAAAGCTTTGTGCCATTTCAGACGCGTAGCTTTCCATTGTTTGAACCATTCCAATTCACTGCCCGGGCGAACAAAGAATTGCATCTCCATTTGTTCAAATTCACGCATGCGGAAGATGAATTGTCGTGCCACAATCTCGTTGCGGAACGCTTTCCCGATTTGTGCAATGCCAAACGGTATTTTCATCCGTCCAGTTTTTTGCACATTGAGGTAGTTGACAAAGATACCTTGCGCTGTCTCGGGACGAAGATAAATTTTCAAAGCTCCATCAGCAGTAGAACCCATTTCGGTGGAAAACATCAAATTGAATTGACGTACATCCGTCCAGTTTTTGGTGCCGCTAACGGGGCAAACAATTTCGTAATCGACAATAATTTGTTTCAATCCATCCAAATCGTTGTCGTTAAGCGCCTTCACAAAGCGGTTATGAATTTCGTCGCGTTTGGCTTGATGTTCTTGTACTCGGGGATTGGTTTGACGGAATAATGTTGCATCAAATGATTCTCCGAACCTTTTGGCTGCTTTCTCTACCTCTTTTTCAATCTTGTCGTCATATTTGGCAAGCAACTCTTCAATCAATACATCAGCACGATAACGTTTTTTTGAATCTTTGTTGTCAATAAGTGGATCGTTGAAAGCATCCACGTGACCGGAAGCTTTCCATGTAGTCGGGTGCATAAAAATGGCTGCATCGATGCCGACTACATTTTCGTTGAGCAACACCATGCTATCCCACCAATACCGTTTAATATTGTTTTTTAGTTCTACTCCGTTTTGTCCATAATCATAAACGGCGCTTAACCCGTCGTAAATTTCGCTGGAAGGGAATACAAACCCATATTCTTTACAATGCGCAATTAACTTCTTGAAAACTTCTTCTTGTTGTGCCATGACGAGTGAAAATAAAATAAAAAGAGGATCAGAAAAAACCTTAGAACAACGATTTTTCTGTGCTTACAAAGTTACGATTATTTTGTAACTGGTGAAAACCTTCTATCTTTGTGCATCAATTTGTTTGTATGAAATTTTATCTGATTCTCTTTTTGTCTTTAACTTCGCTTGTAGTCTTAGCGCAATCACCTAACATCATTGATTATACTGCTAAAGTTCATTGGGGGTTTCGTCCGCTTCCCGATCGAAAAGTTGATGTTGTGGTGATTCATTCTACCTATAGTTTAGGTAAAAATCCGTTTGATGTGGCAGGTGTACTTGAACAATTTCGTCAATATGGGGTTTCTTCACATTACTTGATTGATCGCGATGGGGAAATTTATCGACTTGTTCCCGAAGATGACGAGGCATTCCATGCAGGTAAAAGCGTATTACCTGAAACAGGTCGTAAGAACCTAAATGCAACTTCCATCGGCATTGAGTTGATGAATACGCCGACCATAGCGCCTGATCAGCGACAATATACCGCCTTGGTGGAATTGATTAAAAGCATTAAACAACGCTATCCGATTCATTACATTGTTGGGCATAGCGACATTGCCCCAAAAAGGAAAAGTGATCCATGGGATTTTAATTGGAAGAAATTTTGGCAAATGATGTCAGCATAGCATTTGTAGCTTGAAACTTCACTATAAATCAGTATTTTATTGTTAGAAAGCATCAAGAGCCGTGAGGTAATATTGAAATCCTTTGTAGTAATTATTGTGCGTCACATCGAACCGTAGGTTGATATTTG
>DAHXOX010000101.1 GCA_027364655.1 Paludibacter sp.
GGTTATTTACTTCAAATCATTGAACAAACTATCGATGCACAAGGAACATTTCAACAAACCGAAACATCAAAAGCCATTGCAGCAATTTACGAAGAACATGCTAATTCTTTTTCGAAAGCTAACCTGTTAATTAAAGATATAAACAACTGAAAAACAAACAATAACAATTTATCAATTACATCATTATGACGAAACGCACATTATTTGACAAAATTTGGGATGCACACGTGGTGACGGCTGTACCCAACGGACCAACACAACTTTACATAGATCGTCATTACTGCCACGAAGTAACGAGTCCTCAAGCATTTGACGGATTGCGTAAACGCGGATTAAAAGTTTTTAGACCTGAAAAGACAACGTTGTCTCCCGATCATAACATTCCTACGTTACTTCAAGATCAACCGATTAAAGATCTTATATCAAAACATCAGGTTGACACCTTGACGCGAAACGCTAATGAGTTTGGATTGACCATGTATGGATTAGGCCATTCCAAGAATGGCATTATTCATGTTATTGGCCCGGAAAACGGACTTACACTTCCGGGCATGACCATTGTTTGCGGAGATAGCCATACATCTACTCACGGAGCTTTCGGATCCATCGCTTTTGGCATTGGCACCAGCGAAGTGGAAATGGTGTTGGCCTCACAATGTATTCTTCAGCCTCGTCCGAAAACGATGCGTATTACGTTTAATGGAAAACTAAAATCCGGTGTAACTGCTAAAGATCTTGCCTTGTACATGATTTCACAATTGACTACCGGTGGTGCTACGGGCTATTTTGTAGAATACGCTGGAGAAGCCATTCGTGCACTTTCCATGGAAGAACGAATGACTGTCTGCAATTTAAGCATTGAAATGGGTGCTCGTGGTGGCATGATTGCTCCTGACGAAACCACTTATTATTACATAAAAAGACGCGAATTTGCGCCCAAAGATGAAGCATGGGATAAGGCTTTAGCTTATTGGAAAACATTGCCGACAGATGAAGGCGCCGTTTTCGATCGTGCAATCGCCTTTGACGCATCAGCAATTGAGCCTATGATTACCTATGGCACAAACCCGGGTATGGGAATTTCCATCCATTCCTCCATTCCCACACTCGATGAAATTGATCCTGCAGGACGCATTTCGTTTGAGAAAGCCATGACATACATGGGTTTTACCCCAGGTGAAAAAATAGAGGGAAAATCCATCGATTATGTTTTTCTTGGAAGTTGCACGAATGGACGTATTGAAGATTTCAGGGTATTTGCTTCATTCGTAAAAGGGAAGAAGAAAGCTGAACATGTCATTGCATGGCTTGTTCCCGGTTCTTGGGCAGTTGAAAAACAAATTCGTGCAGAGGGATTGGATAAAATTCTGGAAGAAGCCGGGTTTGCACTTCGTCAGCCGGGATGTTCAGCATGCCTTGCCATGAACGATGATAAAGTGCCGGCAGGCAAATATGCTGTATCAACATCGAATCGGAATTTTGAAGGCAGACAAGGGCCTGGTGCCCGTACGCTGCTTGCCGGACCACTTGTTGCCGCCGCTGCTGCTATTACAGGCAAAATAACCGATCCAAAAAACATTTAACAAGCAAATTCAACGAATAATGGAAAAATTTCAAACACTCACCTCAACATGTGTCCCACTCCCTATCGAAAATGTGGACACAGACCAAATTATACCGGCTCGCTTTTTGAAAGCAACCACACGCGAAGGATTTGGTGCCAATCTTTTTGCTGATTGGCGCTACGACAAATCAGGGCAACCTATCAGTAATTTTGTGTTGAACAATTCTACCTATTCAGGTCAAGCTTTGGTAGCAGGTAAAAACTTCGGAAGTGGTTCCAGTCGCGAACATGCAGCATGGGCGCTGGCCGGATATGGGTTCAAAGTAGTTGTATCAAGTTTCTTTGCTGACATTTTCAAAGGGAATGCACTCAATAACGGAGTTCTACCGGTGGTTGTGTCTGATGTGTTCTTATTGGAACTTTTTGCGGCAATTCAAGTTGATCCAACAACAACCATCACGGTTAATCTTGAGCAACAAACAATAAGTAACAATGCAAGTGGCGTTGTTGAAACCTTTGAGATCAATCCATACAAAAAAGAGTGCTTACTGCATGGACTTGACGACATCGACTATTTATTAAGCAAGAAAGATGCTATTGAAGCTTGGGAAAAAGCTCATTGAAAGGATAAATCAAGTATCTGAAAGAATGTGTTCTCCTGGTTCAATATCAGGGAGCACATTTTTTTTAAATTCAACCATTCTATAAGATGAAGGAATGAAACATAGCGAAATGAAATAGTTTTTAGGATGTGTTACAAAGAAGTTTTTTCAGTAGGAATAAGCTGATGAATGATTTTCTCAGAAGCTCCTTTATTTTTGTGTACATACATTCCGGCTTCTTCGCCCGCATGTGATAGAAATAGACTATCATTCAAGAAACGAGACAAAAGGCTGGTTAACTCATTCTCTGAATTGATAGAAAAACCTCCACCGCAGGTAATTAATTCACGTGCTTCCCGAAATTTATCATAATTAGGACCAAAAACCACAGGAATATTATACACAGCCGCCTCCAACACATTGTGAATTCCTACACCAAATCCACCGCCGATATACGCCATTTCGCCATAACGATATATGGATGAGAGCAAACCAATACTATCGATCACTAAACAATCTGCTGAACGTGCTTTTTCGATAGTCGCTTCAGAATAGCGCACAAAAGGACGCTCTAAAGCCCCACAGATAGCCTCCACATGCGAATCACTTGTTACATGGGGCGCTAAGATTAAACTAATTTCGGGATGTGAATTGAAAAAAGGGATCAATAATGCTTCGTCAGCCGGCCATGAGCTACCGATCACCAACACACGTTTCCCTGTTGCAAAAGACTCTACAATAGGAAGCATTTTTGCTTGTTCTGCAATTGCAGCCACACGATCAAAACGAGTGTCACCAGCTACTGTCATATTCTTTACCCCAATAGTTGAAAGCAAATCTGCAGACGATTGATCTTGCACAAACAAATGCTCAAACAACGAGAGTAAGCGACGATAGAAAATTCCATACCTTTTAAAAAACAATTGATCTTGCCGGAAAATAGCAGAAACTAACAAAGTAGGAATCGTACGCTGATGCAATTCGTAGAGATAATTTGCCCAAAATTCATATTTAATAAATACGGCTTTGTCTGGCTGCACTAAATCTAAGAAAGAACGAGCATTACGAGGTGTATCAAAAGGCAAATAACAGACCACATCCGCTCCCTCGTAATTTTTGCGCACTTCATACCCCGAAGGTGAGAAAAACGTCAATACGATCCTTACATCCGGCGATTGCTTCTTAAGCATTTCCATCAATGGACGACCTTGCTCGAATTCACCTAAAGAAGCAGCATGAAACCAAACTGTATATTTATGAGGATAAGAATGCAGGTGTTGCTGGATTAGTTGTAGCGTTTCTCGCTGTCCTCTCACCATAAAACGTGCTTTTTCATTGAACAAAGCAGCGAAACGTACCAAGAATTGATAACAATAAATAGAAGCAGTGTAAATAATGCGCATTACAATAACTGTTTTTTTTAAGGGGAACAAAGATACCTTTTTTGTTGCAATAAGCACGCTCTTTTCATGGAGAGCCATAAATAAAAAAAGAGGTTGTTTTATTTAACAACCTCTTTTTTTATTTCGATGATATATTATTAACTTACCACTACTTTATAGACTTTATCGCCAATCTTTACCAAATAGAGGCCTTGTGATAAAGACACCGTATTGGTGCCTGCATTGCTCATCAACGAGCGAACCATTGTTCCGGTGGCTGAATAAATTACAACAGGCTGTGCAGTTTGTGTTTGAATAAACAACACACCATTCTGAGCAAAAGGAGCCTTATTGTTTCCAGTAGAAATGTTAGAAATAGGAGTTGAGGGATAAGTAGTAACGGCAACGTTCGTAAGTAAAATACGATTAGACTGATATTTACAAACAAAATCGAGGACGTCCTTTCCTGTTCCTATCCCATTAATTGAATAACTCAATAAATCTGAAATATTTGAAATAGGTCCGTTGGGAAATGTGACCGTTTGCAATAATTTCCCATTTAATAAAATATCCATGTTATTTGCATCATAAGCCCATGCATACCCATCAAATGTAATCTGGAAATTACCAGCCAAATCCAATGTGTCAGTTTGCAAAACACCTGGAGCTTTACGTGCTCCAATCCGAACTACAGTAGCACCATAATAAACTTGACTACTTTTTGAAGTATTCCATTTCAGGCGATTTGCAGGAAAAGGATTGCTCATGCCTGTGGAGTCTGTATTACTAAAAGTA
>DAHXOX010000174.1 GCA_027364655.1 Paludibacter sp.
CAATTTGGCATGTTTATACAGGCAGATTAGGCAAATACGATAAATTTATCACAAGGAAATAAGCATGGATGTCTCTGTTATTATAGTTAATTACAACACAAAAGAGCTTCTTCAAAACTGCATTCAATCAGTTATTGAAAAGACTCACGACATTCAGTATGAAATTATTGTAGTGGACAATGCCTCAATTGATGGAAGTTCAGAAATGGTTAAATCGCTTTTCCCAACAGTAAAAATTATTGCGGAAAAAAGCAATTTGGGATTTGGCCGAGCAAATAATTTAGCAGCTGAAATAGCTCAAGGCACTTATCTCTTTTTACTCAATTCCGATACGCTATTGCTCAATAACGCCATAAAAATTTTAGTTGACTTCCTTAATCATAATGCAGATGCCGGCATTTGTGGCGGTCAACTTTTCAATCAAAATCTTTCTCCGACAACCTCTTTTCAAAAGTTGCCCTCGTTAATCGCAGAATGGAAAGTTTGTTTTGCTCCATTTTTACTGCAAAAAAAACAACCAATCTATTCAACCCCGACAAAAGTTGGCTTTATTTCCGGCGCCGATATAATGATTAGAAAAACGTTGTTTGATGAACTCCACGGATTCGACCCTCATTTCTTTTTATATTTTGAGGAAACGGAACTAACTTATCGTGTCAAGAATCTTAAGTATTCCGTTTGGTTTGTTCCTGATGCTCAGATCATTCATCTAGGAGAACAATCAGGAGAGCCTGATGCACAAAAGATCGACAAATGGACATTTGCAGAAACATGGTACAGCCGATTTCTCTATGCACACAAGACAGCAGGATATCGAAATTCCAACTGGATTTTTCGCATTCATATAGCCAAAGGAATTCTTGCGCAATCTCTTTTTCAGTTGACAAGAAAGCAAGAAAAACAAACCTATTGGGGGAAAAAAAATAACCTTATTCGCACGCAATATCACCGATATTTGGAATGGAAAAATGCAACATGTTAAGTACATATTTTAAATAAAACAGCTGTGATTCAAGAAGATACACAACAACCTATGGTTTCGGTAATCATTCCAACGTACAACAATGTTTCGTTAATAGGACGAACCATTGACTCCGTTTTAGCTCAAACGTTCACCAACTATGAATTGTTGATCATCGACGATGGAAGCACTGACTCAACAGCCTCTTTGATAGAATCAATTGCTAAAATTCATCCAAACGTACACTATTATTATAAGCCCAATGGAGGCGTCTCCTCTGCTCGCAATTTTGGATTGGAACAGGCACATGGAAAATATATTTCTTTCTTAGACAGCGATGATCTTTGGGATGCCCGTTTCTTGGAAAAAATGGTGTCAAAAATTACGGAAGAAAAGAAATTGATTTGTTTTTGCGGTTATGTCACGAAACGTCCAAACGAGACACTAACTATCCCACAAACATTTCTTTCAAAGGATTTTCTGTCCAATTACATCGCAGCCGAAAAATATGGTATAAGCACGGATAGTTGGCTGATTCAACGTGATTTCATTCTCAACAGCAAGATTATTTTTACGCTTGGAAGCTCCATTTGCGAAGATCAGGAGTTTTTTTCAAAATTGCTTTTTCTGGCAGGTGATGCTTCCATAACGTGTGTGGAAGATTATTTAACGACGTACATCCAACGTGATTCCTCCCTAAGCGGTTATGATGAAATCGTCCCTGAAATGGAAAAAATCATTGAGCATCTTGAAACCTATGGAAGAAGGCATAGCTGGTTCATTGAACATAAGGCTACTCCCGATCAACTCCGTGCATCATCAGCAAAAATAAAAGACACATATCTTTATTATCTATGGAATCTCCTTTTACTTTCTGATTTTCAAGATTATTTATGGCTAAGAAAAAATTATCGTCGGGATAAACAAGCATTTGCACTAAACAAAGTTAGTGATAAAAACGTTGTATATCAATCTTTTAATGTGATTTTCTCTTCTATTCTACTCTCAAAACTGGCAAAATTATTATTCAGCAAGCGCTACCATAAAAAGAAAAGGCACAAAAAACATTTTCTATCATCCTCACAATATTACGAATAACTTTCAGATTCTTTTTCTTAGGCGTTGCAGAAATTTACGTAAAATGATTTTGTATTGATGCCGCATCACGCATTGATTATGTTCTTGTTTCAATGAAAATACCATACGCTGGTAATCATGTTCGTTAGAATAGATGGAATAATGGTCTAAATATTCCAAATAGAAACCCAAAGGAGTCACTGTTTGTAGCAAACGTGATGTATCAATAGCCTGATCAATTATTTGAAGATCCTGTGGTTTTGTTTTTTTGAGAAATCTTTGATATTGAGGAGCCGGAATATGGATAAACAAATGCGATTGTTCATGTAGATGCGCTCTGATAATGGCAAATAATTGAGCATGTTGATCCTCCGGGATATGTTCCAGAACATCAGGCATCACAACCCAATCAAATTGAAAATCAGAATGAAAATCTTGCATATCCGAAACAACAAAGGTTACATTCGAAAATTGTTTCAGTCGGGTTTGAGCAATTTGAATATTCTGAGGA
>DAHXOX010000177.1 GCA_027364655.1 Paludibacter sp.
GTCAATGAGCAATACAATCCGTATAACATGCCTGTATATCAGCTGATTGATCCTACAACGGGCTTGGTATCTCCCAGTGCTAAACTGCGTTACAACGAAAACTGGATGGATGAAATAGCAGCTAAGAATCCATTACGCCAAGATTATCAATTAAGTTTTACAGGAGGAAGCAAGCGCACCCAGTACACCGCATCATTAGGCTATTTAAAAGACGACGGGTTGCTTAAAACGACAGGATTTGAACGTTTCACCGGAAGGGCTAATGTTGAAACACAAGCAAAAGATTGGATGAAATTTGGCATTAATGTCAACTATGCGAAAAACACCTCAAAACTGGATTATGCTGACTACACAGTCGGAAATACTACTGCCACATCTAATGTTTGGTATTCGGCACAATTAATGGCTCCCATTTATCCTATTTATGAATTGGATGCTAACGGGCAACCTATTTTGGATGGTACAGGTGCAAAAATTTTCGATTACGGATTAAGCAGGCCGGCAGGAGCACAAAATAATTTCAATTCGATTGCCACTTTGTATAATGACAAATATGGATCGTACTCTGACAACATAAGTGCTCGTACTTTTTTGGAATTAGAAGCAAAATCAGGCGTTCTTAAAGGACTTAAATTGCGTAGCAACTTTGGTTTTGATAATGTCAATGGATACGCAATGTACTATTATAATCCCTATTTTGGGAATGCAGCAGTAGCAGGTGGTCGTCTCGAAAAAGACAACGGTAGAACTTTTAGCTATACATTTAATCAATTGCTTACATACGAGCATAAGTTTTTATTGCATGGCATCGATGCTTTGCTTGGCCATGAATCGTACGCATACCAGTACAATTATTTGATGGCACAAAAAACAGGATTCCCATTTGGAGGACTTTATGAATTAGCTGCAGGATCTGTTTTAGCTGATGGAACTTCGTACGAAGACAATTATCACATGGAATCTTGGTTTGCCCGTTTAAATTATAATTATGCGGAAAGATATTATTTATCAGGGAGCTATAGAACAGATGGGTCATCTCGTTTTGCAAGTAACCATCGTTGGGGGAAATTCTGGTCGGTAGGTGCAAGCTGGCGCATTTCGACAGAAAATTTTCTTAGTAAGGTGGAATGGATTGACAACATTACGTTGAAAGCTAGTTATGGGACTCAAGGGAACGACCGTATTGGTTCGTATTATGCATGGCAAGCCTTTTATAACTTAGGATGGCCAAACGCTTCAGCACCAGGTGCAGTAGTCTCCAGCCTTGAAAACCGGAGTTTAAGTTGGGAATCCAATGAGAATGCCAACTTTGGCATAGAATTCAGATTATTTAATCGTTTTTCCGGAACCATCGAGTATTACACACGGAAAACAGTAGATATGTTGCTTTCTAAACCAATGGCTACTTCACTTGGATTTGATGGGTACAACGCGAATGTAGGAAGTATGGTTAACAAAGGGTTAGAAGTAACCTTAAGCGGAGATATTATTCGAAACAAAAATTTTGGATGGAATCTGACTCTCATTGGCCAAACATTAAAAAACAAAGTATTGAAGTTGGCTGACAAACCGGAAATTGTGTATGCGAACCAAATTATTCGTGAAGGGGAAACGTTGTATTCATTCTATGTTGTTCAATCTGCGGGTGTAGACCCGGCTACTGGAAAGTTACTCTACAAATATTTCAAAAAAGACGAAAACGGCAATAAGATTCAGGGATCTGACTATGTTTCAAGTGATGTTTCATTAGCACCTCAAAATCGTGTGCTTTCCGGAAGTAGGATACCTGCATTGCAGGGTTCTGTAAATAACTCATTTAGAGCATACGGATTCGATCTTTCATTTTTAATCACCTATTCAATTGGTGGAAAGGTGTTGGACAATATGTACCAAACCTTAATGCAGCCAATGTACATTGGTCAAAACTATCATGTTAATGACTTACGTGCTTGGAAAAAGCCGGGTGATATTACCGATGTGCCTAAAATGATGCTAAATCCAGATTATGCAATCACTGACCGTAACTTGATTGATGCCTCGTACTTAAGCTTCAAAAATATATCGTTGGGATACACCTTCAAACGTACTTTGTTACAAACAATAGGTATCGAATCATTGCGCTTGTTTACTACAGTAGAGAATCTTTTCTTGTTCTCTCATTTACAAGGTATGAATCCACAATACAACTTTACCGGAACAACCGATTATGTTTACACGCCGAACCGAACTGTTGCAGCTGGGATAGACGTAAAATTTTAATGTTTAAAATCACTCAGATATGAAAAAAATAATGCCTTTATTTCTTGTTTTGTTGGTAGGTTTCAGCATGAGCAGTTGCTCTTCCGACTACCTAAATACAGAACCTACAAATATGACTTCCGCTCCCACCATTTTCAAAGACGATAAAAGTGCCTTGGTTGCTTTGAATGGTGTCTATCGTATGATGTATACTTCAGGATGGTCATTGTCGAATACTCATCAGAATTTTGGCAATACTTCAACCATGCTGTTTGGCGATTTAATGGGAGAAGATATGGTGCAACATGAGTCTGGGAACGGATGGTTTTGGTATGACTATATTTATGACGTGCGCCGTCGTTACACCAGCACCGGATGGCGCTCGTACGCAACCTGGAATTATTATTACACATTGATTAGTAATGCTAACTATATTATTGCTCAAGACAAAAGCATTCAAGGCGATCCGAAAATGGTTGAGTACATTGTCGGACAAGCTTATGCAATACGCGCTTACAGCTATTTCTACTTGATTCAAATTTTTCAGCAAACCTACAAAGGCCATGAAAGTTTACCAGGAGTACCTCTATATACAGAACCAACAACGGCATCTTCTGTAGGGAAAGGGCGAGGTACAGTATCTGAAGTTTATACACAAATAAACAATGATATTAATCAAGCAATCAGTATGTTGAAAGACAGCGGCATTCCTCAGATGAATAAATCGCATATTGATTATTACGTAGCAAATGGTATCAAAGCAAAAATCGCCTTAGTACAAGGTGATTGGCAGGCGGCCTCGGATGCATCAAGTGAAGCATTAAAAAAAGGATTGACATTTCTTTCTCCAAGTGATTTAGCCTCAGGGTTTAATGATGTGTCGCTATCTTCAGTAATGTGGGGAGCTAAAGTCATTGCCGATCAATCGGGCATCTATGCCTCCTTGTTTTCTCACATGGATCCGTATGCCGGCATGTATGGAGCTTCATCACGTAAATGTATCAGTTCGTGGTTGTATGCGCAGATTCCATCAACCGATGCCCGCAAAGTGCTTTGGAACGGAAAGCTGACCACTGAATCAAGTTCAGGTCCGAATGTCAGCTATTGCCAAAAGAAATTCTTATTTAAAAATGTAGCAGACTACACAGGAGATTATATCTTTATGAGAGCCGAAGAAATGATTCTCATTGAAGCTGAGGCTCAATGTAGACTGCATAATTATACTGTTGCAAGGCAGTTAATGACTCAATTCGGGACTACTCGCGATGCTAACTACAGCGCCAGATTGACGGCAGTTACTGACGGTGATACCCAATCATTTGCTTCAACAGGAACGATAACGACATTGCTTGATGAAATTTTGGTACAACGCCGAATTGAGATGTGGGGTGAAGTGGGCCGCATTTGGGATATCCTACGATTAGCTAAGGGCTTTACACGCAATTTCCCTGGCACGAATCATCCTACTGCCGGACTCTTAACCAAGTTTGCCGGACAAGAAGCCACTATTCCTGATTTCAAAGAATTTATTTTGACTATTCCGCAAACAGAATTTGATGGCAATCCCAATATGGATCCAACTAAGGATCAAAATCCAATGTAATACTTATTTATAATAACGAATAATATGAAAACATATAGTCGAATCTTTATTTTATTTCTTTTCTTGGGTGCACTCCTGATTGTTGGTTGCAATCAAGACAATATTGGTGCACTTTATAGCGATGGAGGTAAGCCCCAAGTTGCTTTTAGTTCAACGGTTTTACTTAAAAGTATGACTCCCGCAGACAATAATGAGATTCAGGTAGCCGTTTATCGCACAAGCAATAAAGGTACAACCCCGCAAGTCAAGCTTAATTTTGTTCCGAGTGGCATTTCGATTGGTAAATTTACATTGAAAACCCCCACTTTGTCGTTTGTTGATGGAAGCAATGTGGCGTATGCTGTTATTGGTTACACAGATATCAATGCGTTGAAAGCTACGGCAAAATATGCCATGACGTTGCAAATCATTGATACAACCGATTGGTCGCCTTCAAATATGAACGTCATTGCTATTACAGCTCAACGACAATTGACTTTTGAACCATTTGGTACCGGCACTTTTACTTCAACATTTTTTGGTGGCACTTGGAATCAACCGATTCTGAAAGCACAAGAAGGGGATGTATATCGATTGCCGGCGCTTTATCCTAAAGATGATTACATGAATCCAGCGGTTGGATACGATTTTACCTTTGCCGTAAATCCTGATAACACAATTAGTTTTGATCCGCAACAGACAGGTTACGTCGATGCAACCTATGGTATGATTACAATCAACCAAAGCACAACGATTGCATCGACTCTATCGGGCAAAACGGTCACTTTAGGAGGCAAATTTACCGTGGCATTAGGCTCGTTCGGGAATTTCAAAGAAACATTACTACTTCCATAAGGGCTTTCCTCTCTTTTTTGTTGAAGGAGCTGTCTTAACATGAGGCAGCTTCTTCTCTTTTTAAATAATCCGTTGCATCGTTCGCAACAAAAGGTTGAAAAAAACGAAAGT
>DAHXOX010000189.1 GCA_027364655.1 Paludibacter sp.
TTGTTAGATGTTTTGATGATTGTGGCTGCCGCAACTATGGTAAAAACACCTTTAACCATTAGTATTGATCCAGACGATAGTAAGTTGACGTTATTAAAAACATTAGCCGAAAAAAGATTTTCACTTCATATTCAATCGGAAACCGAATTTTTGAACGAAATGGATCATTACGAACGCATTCGCACCTGCAATAACGAACTTTCTGTTGCCTTTGTTCGTAAAGCTGCTGCTTCGGGGAAATATGTTGCCACAGCCAAACCGATCGTAGAAGGGCGTGTGGAATTGCTTCATTACGTTAAGGAACAAAGCATTGCTTTTGAATATCACCGATATGGAAGTATCGCCGATGTAATGGATTCCGAGGTTTAATACCCTCATTCAAAGAGGATACAAGACCATAAACGGAATGAATTTTCGGATGATGATTTAATATGTATCTTCAATTTGACACATTGAAAATCGTAAATAATAGTTTTTGCACAGCCTCTCAGGGTTTTACTCTGCGAGGCTGTGGTATGATAATCCATTCCAATCTTGAAAAAATGTTTTTAGGCTTGTAATTGTACTATAAATTCATCATCTTTGAAACGGCATTTAAACGGCATTTAAAAGCGATTTAAATGAACGTTGCAAAGCGCCTTTATTTTTGAGAATTTGACACACAAAGCATTAAGAAATATGAACCATCTATTGACAAAAACCATTGATTTGCGTAATGGTGATCCTGACATAAAACGAAAACAGATACTCGATTATTTTGAAAAGACGTGGGCAATAGACGAGAAGCTCTATACCCAATTGAAATCCGACGAGGTATTTTATCATCGGGGTGATCCGTTGCGTCATGTGTTGCTTTTTTATTTAGGACACACGGCAGTATTCTATATCAACAAGTTGATGTTGGCAAAAATCATTGATACGCGTATTAATCCTGAGCTTGAATCGATGTTTGCCATTGGCGTTGACGAAATGAGTTGGGACGACCTGAACGAGCGACATTATAACTGGCCTTCCGTTGACGCAGTGCGCGCTTATCGTAACCAAGCGAAACAAGTGGTGATGGATGTCATTCGTCAAGCTCCTTTAGCTCTTCCAATCACGTGGAATGATCCGTTTTGGATTGTCTTGATGGGCATTGAACACGAACGCATTCATCTCGAAACCTCTTCGGTGCTCATTCGTCAGTTACCTTTGAAAGAAGTAGTTGCCGGAATGTTTGGAAAGATTTGCGATGAACGGGGTGAAACGCCTCAAAATCGGTTGCTCTCAGTGCCAGGCACTGAGATGAAACTTGGCAAACCATTGGATCATCCGTTGTATGGCTGGGATAATGAATATGGGAATTATGCTGAAACGGTAGCCGATTTCAATGCCTCTGCTATGTTGGTTTCAAACGGAGAATACTTGTCTTTTGTCAACGACGGAGGTTATCGCACACAAACTTTCTGGACAGAAGAAGGGTGGAACTGGAGAAACTTCAAACAGGCTGAGATGCCTCTTTTCTGGCGCCGCAACGGAGAATCATTTCGGTTGCGATTGGTGGCTGAAGAGATTCCCATGCCATGGAATTGGCCGGTGGAAGTGAATTATTTAGAAGCCAAAGCCTTTTGCAATTGGAAAAGCGCCAAAGAAGGCAAAACATTCCGCTTGCCGACCGAAGCCGAATGGATGCGGTTGCTTGAACATTGCAACGTACCCGACGAACTGGAATGGGAATCGGCTCCCGGTAATATTAATTTAGAACATGTTGCCTCTCCGTGTCCTGTCGATCGGTTTCGCATGGGTGATTTTTATGATGTGATCGGTAATGTGTGGCAATGGACAGAAACGCCTATTACCGGCTATCCAGGATTCAACGTTCATCCGATGTATGATGACTTTTCCACGCCCACATTTGATGGTCAACATAACTTGATAAAAGGTGGTTCATGGATTTCTACTGGAAACGAAGCAACCCACCATGCACGCTATGCTTTTCGTCGGCATTTCTATCAACATGCAGGCTTTCGCTATGTGGAATCGGAGATGCCATTAGTGATTCATAATGATGAATTTGAAACCGATGCAGAAGTAGCAACTTCCTGCGAAGTCAATTGGGGAGACACGATACATTTGAGGACGGTTTTCCATCAAGAGATAGCACAAATAGTCTTCAATATGTTGAGACATAAACATATTGAACGCGTTCTCGATATGAATGCCGAAACCGGACGATTAGCGTTTGAATTGTCTGATTTTTTCCCAAATATTACAGCGCTTGATGCTTCGGCACGCTTCATAAAGATTTCTGTGCAAATGCAGGAAAAAGGGTTTATACGTTATATCCTAAAAGATGAAGGAGAGTTGGTCTTATATCGCGAAGTCGTGTTAGAGAAGACTGGATTCGGCGTAGGGAAAGAGCACATTCTCTTTATGCAAGCAGATGCCAACAACTTGAAATCCATGTATTCAGGATATGACTTGATTGTGGCTCCTAATTTGTTGGAAGAATTGCGCAATCCGATCGATTTTCTTCAACACATTCACGAACGATTGAATAAACATGGTTGGTTGATCATCGCTTCCACCTACGAGTGGGATGAACAACAAACTAAACGCGAATATTGGCCGGGAGGATTTAAACAAGATGGCGAACCGGTAACTTCGTTTGAAGGCATTCAAGCCATTCTTGGTAAACATTTCTCACTCGAAAGGGAACCAACTGATATTCCTATGACACTTCACAAATCGTCACGGGTAAGCGAAGTGAAGGTATCGGAACTATCTGTCTGGCGAAAGAAGAAATAACGGGAATGGGTGGATGACAGCCTTTGCTATTCGACCAATATTGGAAGCGCGCAATATTGAGTTGGTAGAAATTATTCCACCGGCACTCAATACCGATCTTGGAGGGAAAGGATTACATGACTATGCGCAACCGGTAAGCGATTTTATTGCTTCAATTTTTGAACAATTGAAAGCCGGTAAAAACACCCTTACTTTTGGATATGGCGAGGCATTGACCAAGATTGGATTCGACGAATGGCAACAAGCCTTTGCCCGAATGAATAGGGAGCGATAAAGCCTGTTGCAATTCGTCTGAGTGTTTAGTATAAACTACTTTTGATGTAATGCTTCTGCAATGGCATGTACCACCATCGGCATCATAATTTCGTATCCGGCTTTGTTGGGATGAACTCCGTCGATGGTATATTCCGATTTGAAACCGTTCCGGTCGTTTACCACGCGAGAGAAATAGTCGAGATAAACCAATCCGTTCTTTTTTGAGTATGCTTTGATCCATTTGTTCAAGGCAATGATCTTTTCGGCAGGTTGCAATCCTTTACGCCAAGGATAATCGTAAACGGGAAGTACCGACGACATCACGACACGAATATGATGAGCTTTTGCCAAATCACACATCGAAGCAATGTTATCTTCAATCATGCCTAAGGTGGAAGGTCCTGTATTGCCGGCTATATCGTTTGTTCCTGCCATGATCACCACCACTTTAGGATGCAATGCAATTACGTCGGCACGAAAGCGCAACAACATTTGCGGAGATGTTTGTCCGCTAATGCCTCGATCAATATAATCGTGTGATGCAAAAAAATCAGGAAACATCTTTCCCCATCCTTCCGTAATTGAATTTCCCATAAAGACCACACGTGTTTCATTCGGTTTTAGTGCGCTCATTGAATCATTTGCTGCACGATACCGATTTAAATTTGCCCAGTCCTGTGCATGAACAGACAGTCCTAAGGATAGAAAGCAGTAAAAAAGTCCAATGCTAAGTTTCGTTTTCATATCGGATATGTTTTTAGTGTTTAATATGGACAAAAATAGGCAAACAAAGTGAGATTGTAAAAGCTGTTTCAACTAAATCCTGCATTACATTTGCAACCAATAGAAAAAACGTCATTCCATCCAATCTATATCAGGGTGAAATGACGTTCTATTAATACTTCGCGTAGCAATTCGATTAGAATTATCTACTACCGGAATAAACTAAGCTGAATTAAACTACAGACTCAATGGTTGAAAAATTTATTCCACAAATTGTTTTCCAATTCTTTTCCACCATCTGTACCGGCTAAATCATCGAATTTGAAGATTCCATCTCCATTCATGTGAATCGTGATGTTGAAGGTGTTTGTGGTCGTGGTGTCGTTAATAGGAACAATTTGAACAGTGTATGCACCTTTTGGCAAACCCCATAATTTGAAATGGTTATGGTCGTTAGCATCCGATGCGGTAGTGATGGTATCGCCGTTGTAGATAATGAATATTTTATAGGCTACCTTGCAATTCAACGTGTCGGGTGTAATAAAGCCATCAAGCGAAGCTGTTTCGTTGGTGACAAACCCGCGTAAAACCGGTTTCAACATGTAGCCGTTGTGCGAATAGACGATGGAACGTGCTAAATTGAAATCTACCATGATGGAATCGCCACTTGCAGTAGCATGTTCCTGATTGATATGTAAAATAACGCTGTTTTGATTATTCCAAATAGACAATGGTTTGACAGTGCTATCTGCCAACACAACGGTGTTGTTTGAGCCAATATTAAGTCGAATGTTTTTAATCAAAGCAATGTTAGGCAATTGAATTTGCCCCAATTGTTTGAAGAACCCATTTGAGAGCGCTTTTAAGTTGTAAACGCCAGAACTGAAAGGCGTCAGCGTTTGCCATTTAGAAGAATCGCCGGCTAACTGATAGTCAATACCGGTAATTTCCACATTCACTGCTTTGAAATTATACCATGCCGGAGCATCTGTCACCAAAAATGAGACGTTTCGTCCCGCGGTTGTGCTGCTGCTGTTCGTCGAACAAGACGCTAAAGCTACTAACACAACACTCATCATCAAAAATTTAAATGCCTTCATTTGTTTGTTGTTTTAAAATTAAACTACA
>DAHXOX010000212.1 GCA_027364655.1 Paludibacter sp.
CACTTCAAGTAAAAAAGAATCAACACAATGTGTCAACAAATTCTTTTCATCAATATTAAAGCTATAAGAAGTTGATTTTCAGTGTTTGTTCATTTAATCATAGTAGAGAATCAGACAGTTAACAACTTGCGAAAGTTGAAATAATTAAAAAATAATTATATACGCATGAAAGAAAACATCCAAAATAAGGAAGATTCTAATTGTCAACTGTCAATTGTCAATTGTCAAAGTATCAGCAAAGCGTATGGTGACGTGCAGGCATTGAAGGAGGTCAGCATTGACGTTGAAGCAGGCGAATTGTACGGACTTATTGGTCCTGATGGAGCAGGGAAAACCACGCTTTTCCGTATTCTTACCACCTTGATTCTGGCTGATAAAGGAACAGCTTCCGTTGGAGGATTCGATGTAGTGAAAGACTATAAAAAGATTCGAAGCAGCGTGGGATATATGCCAGGCCGGTTTTCGCTTTATCAAGATTTGACAGTAGAGGAAAACCTGACTTTCTTTGCCAATGTATTCGGTACTACGATTGAAGAAAATTACGACCTGATCAAAGACATCTATCAACAAATAGAGCCTTTCAAAAAACGTCGTGCCGGTGCTCTCTCAGGTGGAATGAAACAAAAGCTGGCGTTGAGTTGCGCGTTGATTCATAAGCCTACAGTACTGTTTCTTGATGAACCGACCACTGGTGTAGACCCTGTTTCCCGAAAAGAATTTTGGGGAATGCTTCGCAACCTGAAAGAGCAAGGTATCACCATCCTCGTTTCAACACCTTACATGGACGAAGCCTCGCTTTGCGATCGCATTGCCCTGATCACGAATGGACAAATTCTCAAAGTCGATTCTCCGCAGAATATCGTGTCGCAATTTGACAAAATTTTATGGGGAATACGTAGCGACAACATGCACAGGCTACTGATCGACTTACGCTTGCATCCTGCCGTGGAGACCTGTTTTACGTTTGGCGACACCCTTCATGCCATGCTGAATAATAATGAACTGACGACAACTTCCCTGTCAACCTGGCTATCGGGAAAAGGGCATAAAGGCGTGACTATCTTTCCTATAGAGCCGAACGTAGAGGATTGTTTTATGGAACTGACAAAACAGTAGTTGCATACATGATGAAGATAACATTCCTCAAAACCAGGGAAGTTACAAAAAGGTAAGAAGTCACGAGAAGTGAAATCTGTTCGATTCAATATTGAGTGTCATAAATAAAGTACATCATCGAAATGGAGAATTTGCAACATAACGAAACCATCACACAGCCGAAAAAAGTGATCGAAGTAAATCAGTTAGTGAAACGCTTCGGCCATTTCACCGCCGTCGATCACCTTTCGTTTGAAGTGGAGAAAGGCGAAATATTTGGGTTTCTCGGAGCTAACGGTGCCGGCAAAACCACTGCCATGCGCATGTTGTGCGGTCTCAGCAAACCTACCGAAGGAAAAGGCAAAGTGGCAGGATTTGACATTGAACATCAATCGGAACAAGTAAAGAAGAACATTGGCTACATGAGTCAGAAGTTTTCGCTCTACAACGATTTGAAAGTATGGGAAAACATTCGCCTCTTTGCTGGTATTTATGGCATGAATGACAATGATATTAAAGAGAAAACGGCATTATTGTTGGAACAACTTCATTTCGAAAAAGAGCGCAATGTGTTAGTAAAGTCATTGCCTTTGGGCATGAAACAAAAACTCGCCTTTTCAGTTGCCATCTTTCACACACCGGAAGTGGTGTTTCTCGACGAACCGACCGGAGGCGTTGATCCTACCACGCGACGGCAATTCTGGGAACTGATTTACGAAGCCGCAGAAAAAGGCATCACGGTATTTGTAACAACTCACTATATGGACGAAGCCGAATACTGCAACCGCGTTTCCATTATGGTTGATGGCAGAATTGAAGCGCTCGATTCCCCACATAATTTGAAAACAGCGTTTGAAGCACAAAATATGGACGAAGTCTTTCAACAATTAGCACGAAAAGCAACCCGCAAAGCAGACTGACAATGAAACAATTTCTCACCTTTGTAAAAAAAGAGTTCCATCATATCTTTCGCGATCATCGTACCATGCTGATCCTGATCGGAATGCCTATTGTCGAAATCATTCTCTTTGGTTTTGCCATTACAACGGAAGTAAAAGACAGCAAAGTCGCAATCCTCGATCCTTCGCATGATGTGGCAACGCGTCATATCATTGACGAAATCAATGCCAATAAATATTTCAATGTGGTGGGATACGTTCATAATAGCCACGATATTCAACGCGTATTCAAAAAAGGAGAAGCCTCGATGGTAGTCGTGTTTGAAGATCGTTTTTACGAAACTCTGCTGCACACCGGCAAGGCTCAAATTCAGGTTATAGCCGATGCCACTGACCCAAATACCGCCACAACCATTACCTACTATGTCAACAGAATCATCTCCAATTATCAACAAACATTGATGGAGAAAAACAAAGCGCCATATCAAATCACGCCAAATATCAAGTTGTTGTTCAATCCCGAAATGAAAGGAGCGTATAATTTTGTGCCGGGTGTTTTGGGTATGATTTTGATGCTCATTTGTGCTATGATGACTTCCATTGCCATCGTACGCGAAAAAGAGACAGGAACCATGGAGATTTTGTTAGTCTCGCCCATTAAACCGATCATGATCATTCTTGCCAAAATGGTTCCCTATTTTGTTATTTCGTGCTTCAACTTAGCCACTGTATTGCTGCTATCCGTTTATGTGCTCGGTGTACCCGTTGCAGGAAGTTTAACCGGGTTGATATTGGTTTCCTTACTGTTTATTGTTGTATCACTATCACTTGGCCTTTTAGTTTCCACACTCACCAATACGCAATTGGCCGCTATGCTCGTTTCAGGAATGGTGTTTTTGCTCCCCGTTATTCTGCTTTCGGGCATGATATTCCCCATTGAAAACATGCCAATGTGGATGCAACGGTTGTCGGATATCATTCCGGCCAAATGGTATATTCAAGCAGTGAAAGCCCTGATGATTGAAGGATTGGGAATCATGAACATTCTCAAGGAAGTAGGCATCCTGTCGCTTATGACGCTGGTCTTTACAGGCATCAGTCTGAAAAAATTCAATGTGCGATTAGATTAACGCATTTCAATCACCATTACTATGATAAAATATTTGATCGAAAAAGAGTTTAAGCAAATTTCCCGAAATCCCTTTTTGCCACGTCTCATCATGTTTTACCCATTGGTTGTGCTCTTGATCTTTCCTTGGGCGGCAACCTACGAAATTCGGAATATCAACTTATGCGTCGTGGACAACGACCACACTACTTATTCGCAACAATTGACTGAAAAAACAGTTTCATCAGGTTATTTCAAGTTAACTGCCTTTGAACCCACGTATCAACAAGCCATGCAACAAATAGCATCGAAACGGGCCAACGTTATTTTGGAGATTCCACCGCATTTCGAACGCGATTTAATCAACCGGCAATCTGCCAATGTACTTATTGCATCCAACGCTGTGAATGGAACGGTTGGAGGATTGTCAAGCGAATATATGGCCGACATTGTAACTGACTTTTCTTCGCAGATACGCCACGAATGGGTGCAAGCAGGGAAAGAGCCACCTGCGGTGCCAACTATTGATGTAGTTTCACAGAATCGTTTCAATCCTTTCCTTAACTACAAACTCTTTATGATTCCGGCTATGATGGCATTGGTTTTGACAATTATGACAGGTTTTTTGCCGGCGCTAAACATTGTGAGCGAAAAAGAAGCAGGTACGATGGAGCAGATCAATGTGACCCCTGTACCCAAGTTCACCTTTATCTTTTCCAAACTTTTGTCTTATTGGCTCATCGGGTTTTTTGTCATTTCAGTCAGCTTTTTAATTGCATGGATCGTCTATGGATTTGTACCGGTGGGACATTTAAGCACCATGTATGCTTATGCAGGCATTTACATTTTAACTGTTTCGGGCATGGGTCTTGTCATCTCCAACTATTCCGACACAATGCAACAAGCCCTATTCGTCATCTTTTTCTTTATGATCGTGCTTATCTTGCTGAGCGGTCTTTTCACGCCTGTGAACAGTATGCCGGAATGGGCGCAATGGATCGCCGCATTCAATCCGCTGAAATATTTTATTCAGGTGATGCGCTCGATCTATATGAAAGGAAGCGGCTTTGTTGATTTAATCCCTCAGTTCTTCGCCTTAGTGGGTTTTGCTGTCTTCTTCAATCTTTGGGCAGTGATCAGCTATAGAAAAAGTAATTAATGAAGATGGCAACAGTTATATTGTGGGCAATATTTGCAAATTAACAAAGGGGTGCTTAACTTTGCGACTGATGTCAATAAGATACTCTTGGATGGACATTCTCTATGAACGACTAACAAAAAACGATTATCTTCTTTGGCAGTACAGCTCACTTAGATTAGAAAAGAAAACCTCTTTTGAAAGGATCAAGAAAAACAATTCATCTTTATACAGAACATATTCATTATGAGTTTAATCAATTTCTTATCTCTCAACTACAATCTTGTGAAACGTGACAAATAGATTACCGATAGTCCTTAATGATCCATTTAAAAATTCAGAAAAATGAAAATTATTGAAGTAAACAACGCCCCCAATATTGCTTCCGCTCATGAAGTAGCTATCCGTCGACTTTATGATTACGACAATGCACAAGTTATGCACATGACCTTTCAACCCGGCGAATCGTTAAAACCACACATTACTCCGGTGGATATGTTTTTTTATGTACTCGAAGGCGCTCTTGACGTCATGGTTGGCGATGAAACGATACAAGTGAAAAAAGACTGTTTAGTAGAAAGCCCAAAAGGAATCGTGCATTGTTTATCAAACAACTCACTAAGTCAGGCACGAGTTTTAGTGGTAAAAGCTCCAAAATCGGTATCACGGACAAATTTGCAGTAATGCAATCTGACAAACAAAAACAAAATTATTTTTTAGATCAACAAGTAATCAACAACTATTAAAAACAGAAATCATGGCAATAGCAAAAGTTTGGATAGAAGATGGATGCACCTCCTGTGGTGTATGCGAAAATATTTGTGCGGACGTTTTTTTAATCAAAGACATATCGACAGTAATTGAAGGTGTTAACTATGCAGCATACGACGCAGGAATACGTGATGCCGCAGAAAGCTGTCCGGTATCCGTTATAAAATTTTCGGAATAATAGCGAATGTGTTGGCACTAATCCGGAAATAAGTAATGAAAATCAAACGAGTATACCAACAGGCTGAGATAGAAGATGGCATACGCATCCTCGTGGATAGGTTATGGCCACGAGGTTTAACAAAAGAGAAAGCTCGCGTTGATTTATGGTTGAAGGATGTAGCTCCAAGTACTGAACTTCGAAAATGGTTTGGACATGAACCCGCAAAATGGGATACGTTCAAGGAGCGATATCTTCAGGAGCTCAAAAACAACGAAAAGCAAACCTCGATTCTAAAAGAGCAGTTAGAAATGGGAGTAGTAACGTTGCTTTTTGCATCAAAAGATGAAGAGCATAACGAAGCTGTTGTTCTCAAAGAATTTCTATGTCAATGACCATTCCTAATCAGGTCATGCTGAAAGACTCGTATAGAAAGAAACGAATTGAACAATTTGGCTTTAGAAGGAATATTGATTGAGCAAAATCTAAAATAAATACCAACACGTTGCCTGAAGTCAATTTGAGGGTGTATTTTTATCAATTGCCTTCAATGCACACTTACGAAACTCTCATGTCGTTCTCCAAATGAGGAGAAAGGCATGAGAGCTTTTTTAGCTGTTTCAAATCCGATTCTCTTTATTATGGATGTTCCTTTTTGTTTTTCAACATGTTGAAATAAGTCCAAACAGTCGCAAATAAGAGCGGCAGAACACCAAATAGAATAAATATGGAATCAGCGGGCATTCTCAACCAGGCTAAATCAACCATGAGCGGTTTACCCGTAAATGCAAAACTGCGAGCATGCCAATAACCATGATTAATGACATCTAATAACTGAAACACACCACTTGGGAATAACTGCAAAACAACCATTCCGGCAAGACCTATGTTTAATCCCCAAAACGATATTTTTATATATTTTTCGACTCTCTTCCAATGATCATCGGTTGAAATCTGCCGAAGTGCATAAACGAGAAACGCAATTCCCAACATGCCAAACACGCCCATTAAAGCAGCATGACCATGGTTTGGCGTAAGATTAGTGCCAATCTCATAATAACTGACCACCGGGAGGTTGATTAAAAATCCAAAAATACCGGCTCCGATAAAATTCCAGACGCCAACAGCAATAAGGAAAAAGAATGTCCATTTATGAGGAAATGGCATTTTATGACCATTGTCATCATTTTTTGTTTGCATAAGCCTCACAAAACCGGATGCTTCGAGCGTCAATAAAATGAGAGGAACTATTTCCAAAGCTGAGAATGAAGAAGAGATAGCCATGGAAACGGACGTTTGTCCATTCCAATACCAATGGTGTCCTGTCCCTAATATTCCACCAGCCAAAAACATTACGGCATCTAAATAAATTAGCCGCGTAGCTGTTAGTTTAGCCACCAATCCTAACTTATAGAACATAATAGCTACCATTACCGTTGCAAATACCTCAAAGAATCCCTCAACCCAAAGATGTATGATCCAAAATCTCCACGTGTCAACGGTAGAGAAATTAGTAGTAGAACCAAAAAAGAATGCCGGTATATAAAACAACGGAATAGCAAAAGCCGCTATTAAAAAAAGTGTTTTGATCTCTCGTTCGTCCGTGTCTTGCTTGGATGGGCGAACAGATCGTGCGAGTAAGAATACCCAAAGGACAAGCCCAATGACCATGATTGCTTGCCATAAACGACCAATTTCCAAATATTCCCAACCTTGATTCCCAAGCCAAAACCATAAGCCTTTTAAGGCGCCAATTACGCCAAGATATTCGCCCAATAAGCTCCCAAGCACTAAAACAGCTAAAGCAATAAATAAAAAATTGATTAATCCAACTTGGGCTTTTGGTTTCCGATTTGATAAGACGGAAGATAAGAAAATTCCTCCTGCAATGTATGTTGTAGCAATCCAAAGAATGGCCGATTGCAAATGCCATGTACGCAAAATGTTGGATGGGAAAATGGCGGACAAGTCAAATCCGAAGAAACTTTTTGGATCTGCAATGTAATGTGCTATTGCCGCCCCAACTAAGGTTTGAAAAAGGAAAAGAGCAATTGCCACAACAAAAAATTTAAGCGATGCCCGTTCTACTGCAGTAGGGTTACCCATTGTCATAATTGGCAAATCAGCATCTATTCGCTTGTGCCAGCCCAAATAATCGTAACGACCGGAGAAAAATAACATAAGAGCAATTCCAGACAACAATGTGATGAGACTTAAAGCACTCCACAAAATAGTTTCACTGGTTGGACCATTCCCAATAAGTGGTTCGTAAGGAAAATTCCCGGTGTACGAATATTTTTTACCCGGGGCTTGTGCAGTGGTTACCCATGCCGACCAAGCAAAAAAAGCCGTCAACTGTTTTATTTCAGTCGATGACACAAACAATGCTTTGGATAATCCTTTATTGATTGACGGGTGTTGAAGGTAATTTTGCCAATAAGAAATCTGTTGATAAAAAGAAATCTTTTCCGGTTCGGTAAATAAAAGAGTCCCGTTTTGTGCATTGTATCGATTTTTGGCTAAATAGTTTTTTGCCAAACCAATAAGCGCTGCTTGTTGATCGGTTTGAAGCGAATCGACGGCTGAATGGTATTTTCTTTCAGCCAAATAACTTCTCACTTCTAAAACTAAATTATGCAAATATTCCGCCGAAAAATCAGGCCCTAAATAAGCTCCGTGCCCCCAGATACTTCCATTTTCCATAAGTGCCTTCTCTAGAAATAGTTGCTGCCCACGTTGAATGTCAGCCTTTGAAAAAATGACGGAGCCAGTACTGTCTACTACATTTTCAGGTATGGGTGGTTCTGAATTTCTGTAATAATTGCCGGTTGTTACCCACAAAAGAACTGCAAATTCTAAAACAAAAATAATAATTAACGATCTCCTCCACCAAATAAAAGAAGGCGGTTTTGCTGAGTTTTCACTTGTTGTTTTCATAAGAAATCATGTTAAATTACAGATAGATACTATGAATAGATAACTTTCAACTGATTGTTATTTTTGAAGAATAATAGAAAATGCAAGTAGAATTCCGAGCACAAATATAGTTGAATTTTTACCAAACTAATACTAGGAAAATTTATTTATCATCATGCCCAACAGGCTAAAACAAAAAGACAGATAGTTTTAACAAGATAAGAATATCCTATGTTGAAGTTTTACTGTGAACGTTGAGAAAACGGCAATGGAAGTGCCTTCCAGTTGCGTAGAGTCTGTATTTTCTTTGTGCCTCAGGGTATTTGGTTATTCCATCATGCTTAACTGCCTATTCTGTGGTAAATAATTTGTAAATCAATTAGAAACATGCGTTTGTGTTATTCGCAAATAAAAACCACCAATTTCTTGTAAACAGTAATCCCCAATAAAAAGTGATTAGATTGATAGAGCAACCCTCTGCTAACTGTTTTTGATTCATGCGTAAATTGAGGCTTACAATTCTCCTTCTGATAGCTTTGCGCCATCGAGTGAACGTACGTCTTTCCTCAGTGATAGTCTTACTTAGCGTGAAGCTATCGCTTGTTCCGTAGTTGTGTATCCATCTCGATTTACTCACGGAGTGATTGCGAGTCATTCTGAGAGGCAAAAACAGCAGTAATTCTTTCGTTCGCGCCGAACAGAAGAAAAGAAGTTGTGTAAAAAGTCATTTCTGCATCATGCAGAGTAACCAATGACAAAGTAAAAAACCGACTCTGCAAGCTGCAGAGTGAGAAATGACAAAGTAAAAAGTCAACTCTGCATCATGCAGAACGCTGTTTTGACACAAAACCAGGCATTTCTATTCACGTAATAGACCCATTTTAAATAAAAGTATGAGGAATGTTGTTTGCAGAGTAACCAATTTTGAGTAAAACGAGTGTTATGCAGCATGCAGAATACTCAAAATAGGTGTCAATGTGAACAATGCGTCATGCAGAGTGAACATTTTGTTGTGTCACTGTTCACAATGCACGCTGCAGAGTCAACAATTTGTTATGTAAAAAGGAACTCTGCATCATGCAGAGTCATGTTTTGACACATTTTATTCCGATGTAATACTTTGAATAATAGACGTTTTGTGAAGCCACATTATATCAACACAACAAGCAGTAGTTATAGTTTGTTGATTTAATTGTTAATCAAGTGAAAGGGGAATCTTTTTCTATTGAAAAATAGGATAGTTGTTCTTAAGTAGTCGAAATTATGATAGCTTTCTTTGAGATATACGCTGAATCTTATCACCGGTAATTCAATAAATGACTTCTCTTCCGGAGCATAAAAGCGGCAAAATCGGGCCTGCTCCCATATTCAACTTGGAGATTAGACACTTATCATTCAGGATTTGCCTCAACAATTCTATCAATTATGGTTGTCCCGAGCGCCTCCTTTTCCTGCATGTGATGTTTAATAGCCAAAACGGACTCATTTGTTTGCATGGTTCCTCGTACATTTTCAAAATCTTTTTCTTTGTCATCGTCATCACCATCGGCACCAAAACCTATTTTCTTGCTTAGGGCAAATTCCTTTTTCGCATCTTCATAAAGCCATTTATCAATATTCAAAACGGCTGTAAGCCATTTGTTCACAACATCAATCACTTCTTTTGGCGTGAATTGATCGGGTCTTTTTCCTGTCCAGCGTGTCAACATATCAAACGCCCACGTCCACTCATAATGGTAATAATTGCGATGAATTGTCCAAAAGGATTCATGGATGGATTCAAGCGATATCTCCTCATTCGATTCGATCTCATCTAACAATCGATTTAGTGGGGTTGCCGGACAAATCATACCGGCAATATCTACCCATTTACCATTGCCGTCAGTTTCTGTTATTGCCAAGCGGGTTTGAATTTCTTCCTGTGTAAGTGGAAATTCCGTTTTTTGCAATTGCGTGATTAATGAGTTTCCCAAGAATTTCCAAATGGCATTTTCGTACAATCGGATGCCTCTCGATAAAATACGCGCTTCTATAACCACACCCTGATATTTATACAGGGCGCACGTTTCGTCTTTTTCACGAAGCTCTAACAACAAATCACGCCCCCGCTCCATCCGTTCAACGGTAAAAGGGCTTAAAAGGTTATAGTTGATACAATCTAAGTGATCTTTCCCTCGACGCATATCCCGATGAGGCCATTTCTGTGAGTCACGAATAGTACCGATGCTTCGTATATTGATGGCAGGAGAAAGATAAGACTCGTCTTTGTGTTCAATAAGATAGGAGAAAGGCAAATCGGAAGTATCGCAATGAGAATAGTGACGACCTGAAATTAAAGTAAACGCGCCTACTTTGGCCGGCCAAAGAATGTACGAATCGCTGCCCGTTTTGCTGCCTCGTTCCACCAATCCTTGATGAATGGGACCTAATTTATATAAATGATTGCTTTGGTTTGATCCGCTTCCTGCATTGAGAAACGAAAACATACCGGCTATCAACAATGTCGACTTATGATGGGTAACCGTGAATGGGCCGGCAAAAATGGAGCTTGCTTCACCATGCAATCCCTGACAATTTGAAAAGAACACCGATTGATTGGCAGAATAATGTTTATCAAATATACAGCCTTGCCCCACAAAACAATTTGTTATTAAGGTCGCATTATTAACCTTTGAGCCTGCACAGATGATAAAGTTTTGCAGATGACATCCATCGCCGATAAACACTGGATCGTCGGCAGAACTGTTAACACTCCCATTGTTTAGCAAACGAGCCCCTTCAATATGGGCAGCTTCGCCAATCTTTACATTGATTATCGTGTCGCATCGCAACAGCTTTGCACCCGATGCGACCACACCGTACGAACTTCGCACACTATTACTATAATTCGTGATAAGTTTTTCAAGTCGTTCAATGAGGTGCGGGCGATGGCGATAAAGCGCTAATACGTAGGCTATTTGTGCAGAAAGACGATCATACATCATCACGCTTCGTGCTCCCGATTCGCTGATAACCTCTACAGAAATCCCGTTCCCGAAAGACGTTTCACCATCTACCGCCAACAACTTGACATCGAAAAGAACTGCATTATTTTGAATGGTGTAATTTGCCACATAATCGCGAATGGTATGAATCAGCACATTGTCACCAATGTTGCAATTATGCAACCACGCATCATAAATACCTGAATGAATGGTGATTCCACCTGACAATTGCACCATTGTGGCAAATGTTCCGATACGATTATGGCCTGTGAATTTGACGCGTTGCACATAAACAGGTTGAAACGCTTCTGCTACTTCTAAGTTATCCCAACTTTCAGCTTGGCAGCCTTGTTGTTGCAAGATATGAATTTCTTCGGAAGATAATGTTCTGAATTTCATGGCAAGAAAATTAATAATTACTTACTGTAACCCGTATGTTGTTTTAATAACCCGAAACTCTGTTCGTCTATTGATTTGATTTGCTATGGCTTGTTGATCCGGCGTCAACGCATTAATCAACGTATCGTCTAAGGACACGCCCTCTTTTAAGAAAGGATATTTTTTAGCTAAGGCCGCATCGACTGTAACAGGCTGACTCGAACCGAATCCCTTTGCCGTTAAACGATCGGCGGAGATGCCGGCTTGAATCAGATAATCAACGACAGATTGAGCCCGCTTCTCCGACAGAGTCTGATTAAAAGCGGCTGTTCCCACGCGATCGGTATGCGAATCCAATTCAATGGTTATATTTGGATTGTCTTTCAAGATTTTCACCAGCGCATTGAGCGATGTCTCCGACTCTTTGGTCAATGTCCATTTACCGAAATCATAAAATATATTCTCTAATTCTACCGGCTTTCCAATTGGGATTAAAGAAAAGTTCAACGCGTATGCTTTGCTCTCTTTGACTCCTTGTGTCGAAAGTTTACTGGCTTCATTCAAATAACCGCGGCAGGTTGCTAAAAATACATAGTCGGCGTTAGGTCTTAATGAGAAGCGGAAGGTACCATCCTTTTTAACCCGTATCCTGGCATTCGTACCGTCGGTGCCCACCATCCGAACGATGGCATCGCCCAACCGCTGTTTATGGTTGTCGGCAACAAATCCGGATAACACATATTCATTGACAGGCTGTTCAAAACTCCAAATATGATCGTATCCTCTTGAATTTCCCCTGTTGGAAGAGAAAAAGCCTTCTAAGCGACCATATTTGAAGGTAATTCCAAAATCGTCAGCATTAGAATTTATAGGCATCGGCATGTGAATCACATTCCAACCATCTTTTGTTTTAACGGCATGGTAAATGTCTAAGCCTCCTAATCCTGCATGACCGTTGGAGGAAAAATAGAGTGATCCATCGGGAGCAGCAAAAGGAAACATTTCGTTACCTGCTGTGTTGATTTGTGCTCCCATATCTTGCGGTGTTGCCCATTTACCATCTTCACGAACGCTCATCCAAATGTCTTTTTCCCCAAATCCACCGGGAGCGTCCGAAACAAAATAAAGCGTGTCGCCATGAGCACTTATCGCAGGATGAGCTGCTGTGATGGTACTATCCTTAAACAGCACGACAGGTTGAGGTTCCGTCCATTGACCTCCTGAACGGGAAGCCATATAGATTTGCGCTCCCAGATTTTGGCCGTTAGCAGCGGGACAACGGGTAAAATAAATTGTGCGCCCGTCTTGTGTAAACGATGGAGTTCCTTCGTCTAAGTCCGTATTAAATCCACCGTCCATTGGGCGTGGTTTTTCCCATTGGCCTGCAACATTTTTTTCTGAAATATATAAATCCCCTTGCGAAAATCCTGTTATAGCGCTTGGTTTACGGTTAGTTGCTCCTGGTCGTGTAGAAGTGAACACCAACGCGTCGGCTTCTGCATCGGTAAAGGCAGGGCAATAATCGGAACTATTTCGGCTATTGAATTGCCCTGCATATTTAATTTCAAACGTTGGATGCAATTTAGCCTCTGCCGCTGCTTGCTGGCAGCCTGCTAATCCGTTTTTAGCCAATTGATCGTCAGGATGTCCCTTCAAGTACGTTTTATAGTTGTTGATTGCAGCCGCATAGTTGCCGGCTTGCTGCAATACTTCAGCATCCCTTAGATAGACAATGTCGTCGCCGTATTTATTTCTAATGGCAGCCAAATAGGCGTTGGCCGCTTTTGAAGGTTGGTTATCGAGACGGTTGCATTCTCCTTGTCGGAAAGCAGCAGAAGCACGTAACTGCCGCCGTCGGTAATCCATATTTGCATAGACACTCTGATAGATTTTCCCGGCAGAGAAATATTCTCCGATCGCATATTCTTTGTCAGCACGTTTCAATCGTGCATCAACGCCACACGACTGCAACACAACGCAAAGTAGCAAAAACCAGTAAGCTGTATGAAGTGATTTTGTCATGAACAATGCTTTCAAAGTATTCCCACAAAGTTAGTGGTTTTTATAAAAGTTCAATCACCTTAATCAATCATTAAATCGGCAATGATTCTATCTGAAATCCAGAAACTTTCCGAAGTCAAGCGAAGATGATTTTCTTGCAGTTTCAACAAGCCGATAGAAAGGTATTTGTCAGCAGCCTTAAGCAAATGTTGCATTTGTCTGTTTCCAAATCTTTCCTCAAGTGCAAATAAGTCAATACCTGTTTTTGTACGTAAAGCCGTCATAATTCTTTCGTTATAATGGTCTGTTTCTGTCAACTGCTCTTGCTCTATCTCCGGCTTCTCATTTTCAATTCCAGTAACATAACGTATGTTGTTGGCAATGTTCCATTGGCGACTAATTCCATTGAAAGAGTGAGCCGACGGGCCAATCCCCAAGTAAGACTTCTCTTGCCAATACGCTGAATTGTGTTTAGAAGCATACGTAGGAAGCGAAAAGTTAGAGATTTCATACTGCTCAAATCCTGCATCAGTCAGTTTTTTCACTAACATAAAATACATTTCGGTGCTTAATTCATCTTCGGACGGGAAAATATTGCCAAGTTCCCGTTGCCGATATAATTTTGTCCCTTTTTCAATGGTTAACTGATAGGCGGAAATATGTTGAACTCCCAATGCAAGCGATTTTTCAATAGTCTCATTCCACGAATCCAACGTTTGCAACGGCAATCCAAACATGAGATCGATGCTGATATTCGACACATACTGTTTAGCTTTTTGCACAGCATCTATGGCTTCTTGTGCCGAATGTCGCCGATTTAGCAGTTGTAATTCGTTGTCGTTCAAAGATTGAACACCTATACTCAACCTATTGATCGGAATACGAGACAGCATATCTAAGTAAGATTCCGACAAATCATCGGGATTGGCTTCCAGCGTTATTTCTTTGCATTGCGAAAGATCGAAAAGAAGATTTAGTGTATCAAAAAAATGATGCAAATGAGTTTCTTCTAACACTGACGGCGTGCCTCCGCCAAAATAGATTGTTTCGACCGGATCCGTTTCATTTAAATAGAATCTTCTTACTGTCAACTCTCTGCACAAGGCATTCACCACTCGATCCAGTAATTTAACCTGTCCGGTAGAATAGAAATCGCAATAGCTACATGTTGATTTACAAAAAGGGATATGAAGGTAAATACCTGACAAGAAGTAATTTTTAGCGTCAACAAGAAACGACGAATTTTGTAGATGCAAAGATAAAAAGGATTTGCAGAATTAAAAAAAAAGAGTACCTTTGCAGCTCGAAAAACAAAAGGTATCATAGGCCGTATGACGATTCGCATTAAAAGGATGACCAATGGTTTTTGATTATTTTGTGGAAATATTCGGGGTGTAGCGCAGTCCGGTTAGCGCATCCCGTTGAGACGGGAGAGTCGGGGTGTAATTGAAATATTGAGTTTGTATAAAAATATTCGGGGTGTAGCGCAGTCCGGTTAGCGCATCCCGTTGAGACGGGAGAGTCGGGGTGTAATTGAAATATTGAGTTTGTATAAAAA
>DAHXOX010000224.1 GCA_027364655.1 Paludibacter sp.
ACCTCTGGCTACGACTTGTTCAAATTCAATCGTTTCGTTGTCCATAGTTGTACCTTTTAAATTGCTTTATATAGCACAAAGGTACTGTACTTTTCATCTTCTTTGGTGTCCGCCTTAGCGGTCATGTAGGTTTCATACGTGTATAATTTGTTTTTAAAGGTCGTATGGAACTCGCATATCAACTCTTCTCATACTATTGGTTATGAGTAATTTATATGCTCGTTTCATAAGTCAGTATCGTTAATTTCAATATAATCGACAATGATATCGGCATGCTTTAGTAAATCGATACCATCAGAAAGTCGGTAAGGTTCTCCGTACACAACTCTTTTAATGCCCGATTGAATAATTAATTTGGCACATTCGATGCAAGGAGACGAAGTGACATATAATGTGGCATCCTGGCTGCTATTGTTTGAACGTGCTATTTTTGTAATTGCGTTGGCTTCGGCGTGAAGTACATAAGGAAATGATTTGTTGTTTTCATCCTCACACTGATTGGGGAATCCGGATGGAGTCCCATTGTAACCATCTGAAATAATCATATTGTCGCGAACAATGAGAGCGCCAACTTTTCGTCGGTTGCAATACGAGTTTTGTGCCCAGATTTGTGCCATTTGCATATATCGTTTATCGAACTGGGCTTGTTTGGTTTCTTCCATAAATGTGATCGTTAAAAATTGAACGGGATTTCCTTGATTCTCTATTAAAAACGATGCGTTTATCGTTGCAATAATTCGTTGGCAAAGGTTTCGATATCAATGCCTGAAAAGTTTCCGGAAGTCATAAATAAGAGAACCTTGTTGTGAAAATCCATATTTCGCAAAAAGGCTTGAAGTGACAACACATTGGAAAATGCGTGTACATTGTCGCCTCCAAAAGCCGCAGAAACTTCTTGTTCAGAAAGTTGCGCCATATGTTTATGTTCGATTACTTCGGGATTGAAATAGACGAGCGCTTTATCAGCAGCTTTCATACAATCGTTGTACTGCGGCAAAAAATCAGCTTGCAAACTGCTGAAGGTGTGAAGTTCCATACAGGCAATAAGCTCTTTATCAGGATATTGTTTTTTTACGGCTTCAACTGTTGCTTTGAGTTTTGACGGCGAATGTGCAAAATCTTTATAAGCTGTGGCATCCGTAGTTTCTGCAATTTTCTGCAATCGGTTTGAGGCTCCTCTGAAATCTTGCAATGCTGAATAGAAATCGCTTTCCTTTACGCCAAGCTGTTTGCAAACCAAACATGCGGCAGCAATATTTTGCAAATTGTGTTCTCCAAAAACGAGCAATGGATATTTTATCCCTTTATGAATAATGAACGTTATTCCATTATCTATTATATATTCAGGTGTTTGGTATGGAATGGCAACAATATCAGAACGTAAGTTGGCTACTATGTTTTGCAGTTGTTCGTCTTTTTCAAAGTAAATGAGGCGTCCTTCCCGTTCAATTAAGTCGGCAAATTTTTTAAACTGAGCCACATACGTTTCAAAAGTTGGGAATACGTTGATATGATCCCATGCGATACCCGTTAAAACAGCAATATGAGGATGGTAAAGATGAAATTTAGGGCGTGGATCTAATGGCGAGGTTAAGTATTCGTCGCCTTCGAAAATAGCAATTGGTGCATCATACGAAAGTTTAACCATCGTATCAAAGCCGTTTAGTTGTGCACCGACCATAAAATCAACAACCATATTCCGTTTGCTTAGAACATGCAAAATAATGGCTGTGGTGGTAGTTTTTCCATGACTACCTCCTACCACGATACGGGTTTTTTTCTGTGTTTGTTTGTATAAGTATTCAGGAAAAGAATAGATGTCGATTCCCAATTCTTTGGCGCGAAGTAATTCGGGATTGTCTGCTCGGGCGTGCATTCCAACGATAACTGCCGAAATCTCTTTTGTGATTTTTTCGGGATGCCAGCCTAATGTTTCGGGCAAAAGGCCATTCGCTTTTAGATGACTTTTGGAGGGTTCGAAAATCTCGTCGTCCGAACCCGTTATAATGTAGTTTGGTTTTTTGCTCACCGCAATGGCTAAATTATGCATCGCTGCACCGCCAATTGCAATAAAATGAAGATGTTTCATATAGGAAGCCCTGTTTGATGTATCATGCTAAGATAGAAATAAAAAATGATTCAACTGTAATTTCCCTTTATTCGATTCATTTTTTAGCAATAATGATAAACTGTGTTTTTCAAAATGCCTATTAAAGCCTGATAATCAGGGTTATTTTGTGGTTCTAACTATTCTTTCTAATTTCGCTGCAAAAATACAACGTTTTTATGAAGATAACGACGATAGAGGCAGGTTTTTTTCATGTTGATGGAGGAGCCATGTTTGGGGTTGTCCCTAAAAGGGTTTGGCAAAAGCGATACCCGTGTAATGATCAGAATTTTTGCCGTTTAGCAATGCGCTTGCTTTTAATTGAATCGGACAATCGACTTGTTTTGATTGATACCGGAGCAGGGAAAAAGCAATTGGAATATTTGAAATACTACGATTTCACGCAAATTATTGATTTTGATGAAGAATTAGCACGTCATGGTTATACTTGCAGCCAGATTACCGATGTGGTGATGACGCATCTTCATTTCGATCATTGTGGTGGAACAACCTTGTTGTGTGAAAAAGGGAAGAAGATTGACTTAACTTTTCCGAATGCGACGGTTTGGGTAGGTCGCTCACAATGGGAAAACTTTTTGAATCCTAATGTGCGTGAAGGGGATTCTTACTTCAGTGAAAATATGCTGCCTGTGTTCGATGCTGGAAAGCTAAGATTGGTAGATGTTGATGTTCAGATGGATAAGCATATCTCGTTGAAGATTTTTGACGGACATACCGTTGGTCAATTAGTGCCTTATGTGGCCTTCGATGATTCTACGACGCTGGTTTATGTGGGGGATGTGATTCCGGTTGCAGCCTCTATTCCTATTGCGTGGATCTCGGCTTATGATACATTCCCTATTACATCGATGCAAAATAAGGAACAAGTGCTGGATGAAGCGTCAGCGTACAACCAAATATTGGTATTTGAGCATGATGCTTATGTGGAATCTTGCCGTGTGGAAAAAGTAAACGGAAAATATCGCATCCAAAGGCAGGGATTGTTGTCGGATTTGCTAACAAAGAATTGAGAAAATGCACTTTCTGAAAAAAATTGATACCTACATCATTAAGAAATTCATTGGCACGTATTTCTTTTCTATTGTGTTGATAATTAGTATTGTGATTGTGATTGACACAAGTGAAAAAATGGATGCTTTTTATAATCACCATGCTCCATTAAAAGCCATTATATTTGACTATTATCTCAATTTTATTCCCTATTTCATCAATCTGTTCAGTCCGCTTTTCACGTTTATTTCCGTTATTTATTTTACTTCTAAATTGGCGAGCAATACCGAAATTATTGCCATTCTGTCGAGTGGAATGAGTTTCAAGCGTTTGATGATACCTTACGCAATTTCAGCGGCCATAATAGCTTCTATTACGTTTGTGCTAAGTGGTTATATTATTCCTCCGGCCAATAAGGTGCGTATAAAATTTGAAGACAAGTATGTGAAACCATTTATGACGGATAATGCACAAAATATTCAAATGAAAGTGGATAAAAATGTTGTTGCCTATATTGAACGTTACGAATCCAAGCAGAATGTTGGAACTCGCTTTTCGTTAGATCAATTTAACGGGAAAAGTTTAGTTTCACGTATGACTGCCGACAGCATCCGTTGGGATTCAGCTTATCGTTGGACAGTCAAAAACTATATGATTCGACAATTTATGGGGTTACGGGAGCATTTAAAACGTGGCCCAAAATTGGATACGACTATTCTAATGCAGCCTGCAGACTTTTTTATCACGTTTCAGGAAGCTCCTCAAATGACTAACGGCGCGCTACATGGATATATTAGCCGACAACAAAAGCGTGGTGTTGGAGATATTGGTGCTTTCTCAGTTGAATATGACAAGCGTTTTGCCAACCCGCTGGCAGCCTTCATCTTGACATTAATTGGTGTCTCGTTGGCATCGCGTAAAGTACGAGGTGGCATGGGGTTACATATTGGTATTGGGCTTGCTTTGAGCGCATTGTATATTTTATTTTCAACAATATCAGCAACTTTCGCAGTAAGTGGGACGTTGCCTGCCATTGTGGCCGTGTGGCTTCCTAATATTACGTTTCTAATAGTCGGCGTGATTCTATACATTCGAGCAAGGAAATAACTTGCTAATTATAAGTTTACTATGGGAGAGATTTTGCTCGAAAACATGCGATTTTATGCCTATCATGGTGTGTATGCGGAAGAACAGCAAATAGGCAATGATTTTACTGTTGATTTAAGGATTGAACTTTCTTTTGGTGAATCGGTATTGACTGATCAATTAGCTGATACATTGAATTATGAAGCTGTGTATTTGTTGGTAAAAGAACAAATGATGATTCCGTCGAAGCTGCTGGAACATGTGGCAGAACGCATTTTGAATGGCTTGCTCATGGCATTTCCTTCCATCCAAGTTGCGGAAATTCATCTTTCTAAACTACATCCACCTCTTGGTGGCGAAGTTGAAAAAGTGACGGTTGTTTTATGCAAGAAGAGAGAAAGTAGTAAATGATTTTTGGGGATTTCAATCAGTAAACTTACTAGTGTAAGATATTGTAAATGAGGTGTTTCTGTGTCTTACTGTTAATGATGAGTAATCACGAAACAAACAATTACTTAAATCATACACAAGGAGTTAAAGAGAGATGTTCTTTCTTCGAAAAAATCTATAAATCAAATAAAATAATATCCTTCGTATTTTTATCTGCTCGAAACTTTTTCCTTTCAACGTTTTGTTTGAAAGAACTGTTTCATCAATGTGGCACATTCGGTTTCCAATAGTCCTGAAAGAAGCTGTGTTTTAGGGTGCAGAGCGTTAGGAGCAAATTTACGGAACCCTCGCTTTTCGTCAGGTGTGGCATAAACAATTCTTCCTATTTGTGCCCATGATAATGCGCCTGCACACATGACGCAAGGCTCAACAGTGACATAAATAGTGCACTCTGTAAGGTACTTGCCGCCTAAGGTACTTGCCGCTGCCGTGATAGCCAACATTTCTGCGTGAGCTGTGACATCATTCAAGGTTTCTGTTTGATTGTATGCCCGTGCGATGATCTGATTTTGCCATACAATAATCGCTCCAATGGGGACTTCCCCTTGGTTAGCAGCTTTATGCGCTTCGATAAGAGCCTGCTTCATAAAATACTCATCATCCAACATAATCATAAATCTAAGGGTATTCCGGTTTTAACAGAGGCACTGCTTATTTCTCTATTTTTACAAGATAGATTCCTTTCGGCAAAGATAGTGTAAATTCCAGATTTTCGACATTGGGGGTTGCTCCAATATTTAACGCATTTTACTCTATGCTTTATATCAGATAAGTCATAGATGTTTTATATATATCATATAGATATCCCATATTAATTTAGGTAGGAATATCTATATCTATTTGCCAAAAAGCGACTATTTCTCGTCGGTAAACGAAAAATAGTCGCTTTTTTGGTTGACGACACGGTGTGTCGCATGAAGATTAGCAATAAAACGCTGCTTCTTATAAAAAACAGTAGTTATTGTTGATGATGAGTGCCTTCTTCGCGAGGTGGGCGAGGAGTGAGTACCTTGTGCGAAAGTTTGAACTTGCCGCTTTTTTGGTCAACATCTACAAGCTTTACCTCGATGGCATCTCCTTCTTTCAGACCTGCTTCTTCGACACTTTCGAGCCGTTTCCATGCAATTTCTGAAATATGAAGAAGACCTTCCTTGCCTGGCAAGAATTCTACGAATGCTCCATAAGGCATGATGGACTTAATTTTTGCATGGTAAACTTCACCAACTTCGGGAATGGCGGTAATGCCTTTCACGCGATCGACAGCTGCATCTAAAGAGGCTTTGTTGGTGGCAGCAATTTCTACGCGACCTATGTTGCCGATCTCTTCGATAGCTACACTGGCGCCTGTTTCGGCTTGAATGCCTTGAATAATTTTACCACCCGGGCCAATAACAGCGCCAATCATATCTTTTGGAATGGCCATTACCACGATGCGTGGTGCATGAGGTTTCAGGTCTTCGCGTGGTTCTTGCAGTGTTTCAGCAATTTTATCCAAGATATGCATTCTTCCTGCACGTGCCTGTACCAATGCTTTTTCTAAAATTTCGAAAGATAACCCATCAACTTTAATATCCATTTGAGTGGCGGTGATTCCGTCGCGGGTTCCTGTTACTTTAAAGTCCATATCGCCCAAGTGATCTTCATCGCCCAGAATGTCGGATAAAACGGCAAAGTTTTTCCCTTTGTTTTCTGAAATCAAGCCCATGGCTATGCCTGAAACAGGTTTTTTGATAGATACTCCGGCATCCATCAATGCTAATGTGCCTGCGCAAACCGTTGCCATTGATGATGATCCGTTTGACTCAAGGATATCGGAAACAACGCGAATCACATAAGGATAATCTTCTGGTATCATGCGTTTAAGAGCACGAAGGGCTAAGTTGCCATGTCCAATTTCACGTCGTCCGGTTCCTCTTGAAGGGCGAGCTTCGCCGGTAGAGAAGGGTGGAAAATTGTAGTGCAACAAGAATCGATCTCTACCTTGCATTAAAGCATCGTCAATAATCTTTTCATCTAATTTAGTTCCTAACGTTACCGTGGTGAGCGATTGCGTTTCTCCTCGTGTGAAAATAGCTGATCCGTGAGCGCCAGGAAGATAATCAACTTCAGACCAGATAGGGCGAATCTCAGTTGTTTTACGCCCGTCAAGTCGAATGCCTTCGTCTAAAATAGCGCGACGCATGGCTTCTTTCTCCACTGCATGATAATATCGCCCAATTAAACCTGCCTTCGAAGCGGCTGTTTCAGGATCGAGTGTGGCAATATATTCTGCTTTTACGGCTTCGAATGCGTCACTACGAGCATGTTTATCGGTATTTTTGGCTTTTGCCAATTCAAATGCTTTGGGGAATGTTTTGTCATGAATGTCGTTGCGAAGTTCTTCGTCGTTTTCTTCGTGACAATAAGTGCGTTTTACTGTTTTGCCTACGGCTTCCATGAGTTCCAACTGGGCTTTGCAATGAGGAATAATGGCTTCGTGGGCTACTTTTATCGCTTCCAATAAATCTTCTTCGCCTACTTCGTCCATTTCGCCTTCCACCATCATGATGTTATCGATGGTGGCTGCCACCATAATATCAATATCGGCATTTTGCAGTTGTTCAAAAGTTGGATTCACAATGAAGTTTCCATCAATACGCGCAACGCGTACTTCGGAGATTGGCCCATTGAACGGTACATCCGATACAGCTAAAGCGGCAGAGGCTGCTAAGCCAGCTAACGCGTCGGGCATATCAACACCGTCGGCAGAAATCAACATTACATTGACAAATGTTTCAGCATGAAAATCATCCGGGAAGAGAGGTCTTAATGCGCGGTCAACTAAACGGGAGACTAAAATTTCATAGTCGGATGGGCGTCCTTCTCTTCGTGTAAAGCCTCCGGGAAAACGGCCAGAAGAAGCATATTTTTCTTTGTAATCGACCGATAACGGCATGAAATCGGTGCCGGGTGCAGCATCTTTGGCTGCGCACACAGTTGCTAATAGCATGGTGTTGCCCATTTTAACCACCACAGAGCCGTCGGCTTGTTTTGCCAATTTGCCTGTTTCAATGGAAATGGTGCGTCCATCACTCAGTGTGATGGTTTTGGTTACTACGTTCATCGTTGAAATAGTTTTAATTGTTCTATATTCCTTAAATTGCCACAAAGATACGACTATTTATTCACACAAGCTATTTTTGTAAGTGATTGTAATATATTTGGTTATAAAACAATACCTCAAAGATTATGGCTTGCACCATCTCCTTGAGGTATTCGTCTCTTTGTAAACATGGGTCCTTAACGAGGGTCTTCCAAATTTCGTTCAGTTAAAAAGTCGCTCAACAACTCTTTAGTCGATTTTGTGATGGCAATGCGCCCTGACCGAACGAACTGCATGACGCCAAATTCGTTTAATGCGTTGTAAAATTCTAAAATCTCATCGGTGTGTCCTGCCATTTCAATAACGGAAAATGAACGGGTAATTTCCAGGAAACGTGCATTGTATTTTCGTACCAATTCTTCGATGACATCACTGTTTAATACAGCCTCCGTATCTACTTTATAAAGTGCGATTTCTTGATAAATAATTTCGCTATCTACATAAAAATAAGCCTTTAGCACATCTACGCGTTTCTCCAGCTCTTTGACGACCTTTGAGATAGTATCTTCATCGATCATGGCGGTAATGGTAAATTTATGTATGCCATGAATGGATGATGCTGAAACGGTAAGGCTTTCGATGTTCAAACGACGGCGGGCGAAAATAATCGATACCTGATTTAGTAATCCCGGTCGGTTTTCGGAGAATACAATAACTGTATAAAGTGTTTGTTCCATAACGATTCCTCCTGATTATCTCTTACGAAGAGATTGTTAATTAATGAGTTATAAATTTAATAGCAACCTTATTTTAGACGCACATCACTGACCGACGCTCCTGAAGGAACCATCGGGAAAACCATTCCTTTTGCTTCAATTTTCACTTCGAGTAAATAAGGAGCATCATCTTGAAACATCTCCGCAATAGCTTCGTCTAATGCTTCGTGAGTTGCGACATGTTTGCCTCTGATACCGTAAGCAGCTGCAATAGCTACAAAATCGGGATTGTGCATTGTGGTAAATGAGTAGCGTTCGTCGAAAAACATCTCTTGCCATTGACGCACCATCCCAAGAAAATTATTGTTGAGGATAATCATCTTTATCCCTATTTTTTCCTGCATAATGGTGCCCAATTCTTGAATTGTCATTTGAAATCCGCCATCGCCTGTAAAAAGACATACTGTACGATTTGGAGCTCCTACTTTTGCCCCGACAGCAGCCGGTAATCCAAATCCCATTGTTCCAAGTCCACCCGATGTGATAAAACTTCTATTTTTGGTAAATTGAAAATAACGTGCGCCCATCATCTGATTTTGTCCAACATCGGTTACTAAAACAGCTTCGTGATGTGTGGCTTCTGAAACTTTTCTTACCACTTCACCCATTTTAATGTCATCGCTGGATGGATTTGTTTCTTCTTTTATTACTTCCTCATATTCAATGGCATCAAGCGCATCAAAACTTGATATCCATTCATCGTGGCGATTGGCTTTTAATAATTCCGTAACCAAAGGAAGGGTTTCTTTGACACTCCCTAAAACCGACACATTCACTTTGACATTTTTATTCATTTCGGCGGGATCGATATCGAAATGAATAACGCTTGCTTGTTTTGCAAAAGTATCCAACGTGCTGGTAATCCGATCGTCAAATCGCATTCCGATACCAATCAATAAGTCGCATTCATTTATTTTCAGGTTGCAACTGTAATTCCCATGCATTCCAGGCATACCCTTAAATAGTGGATGCTTAGTGGGTACCGCCGACAATCCTAACAAGGTGCAGGCTATTGGTATTTGTGCTTTCTCTAAAAAAGTTAGTAACTCTTTTTCTGCATGCCCCAGTATTACTCCTTGTCCTACTAATGCATAGGGACGTTGTGCTTTATTGATAAGATTAGCAGCTTCTTCTATCTGTGTCAAATCCGGTTTTGGAATTGGCACATAGCTGCGAATATAAGTGCATGGCTCATAGTTAAATTCAGTAAGTTCAAACTGAGCATTTTTGGTCAGGTCGAGAACAACAGGGCCTGGTCGTCCTTCGCGTGCAATGTAAAATGCGCGTGCTACAGCCCAAGCAATTTCAGACGCATTGCGAATTTGATAACTCCATTTAGTTATCGGCTGCGTAATGCTTACAATATCCGTTTCTTGAAATGCGTCAGTTGCTAAGAGCGATGAAACAACCTGTCCCGTAATAACTACTAAAGGCGTGCTATCCAGCATGGCATCGGTAATTCCTGTAATTACATTCGTGGCGGCGGGGCCTGAAGTGACTAATACGACACCCGTTTTTCCGGTCACTCGGGCATATCCTTGTGCTGCATGGGCAGCTCCTTGTTCATGACGAACTAAAACGTGACGCAACTGATCTCTGAAATCATATAAAGCGTCATACGCCGGCATGATGGCTCCGCCAGGATAGCCGAAAATTGTCTCAACACCTTCAGCTATAAAGGCTTGCATCAGCGCTTTCCCTCCTGAAATCTTTTGATTACTCATACTTGGTCTTGTTTATTAGTCGATTTTCTCCTTGACAAACGCGAGTTTAAGGAGTCGACTGGGAGTGATTAATTGAATTGTTTATACGCTGTTACTTATTTTTCTGAACTACTTGTAGTGTTAAATAATCCGTATTGCACCTTTATCAGCCGAACTGACTAATGATGCGTACGCTTTTAGCGCTTTTGAAATAGGACGATTTCGGTTGCTTGGCTTAAAGGCGTCTGATCCACGGGCTTCTTCGGCTTGTCGACGTGAACTCAATTCTTTGTCAGAAATTACTAATTGAATTGAGCGATTGGGAATGTCAATGATGATTCTGTCTCCATCTTTAACTAACCCAATATTGCCACCTGAAGCTGCTTCGGGTGAAATATGCCCAATGGATAATCCGGAAGTGCCTCCCGAGAAACGCCCATCGGTAATCAAGGCGCAGGCTTTGCCTAATTTTTTAGATTTAATATAGGATGTTGGATAAAGCATTTCTTGCATCCCGGGACCTCCTTTGGGCCCTTCGTAGGTAATCACAACCACGTCGCCAGCTTCTATCGAGCCACTTAGAATTCCTTCCACAGCTGCTTCTTGTGAGGTAAACACCTTTGCTGTTCCTTCGAAATGAAGAATGGATGAATCGACTCCGGCTGTTTTGACAACACACCCGTCTTGTGCCAGATTTCCATACAATATGGCTAATCCACCATCTTTTGCGTATGCATGTTCGATGTCTCGAATGCACCCGTTGGAACGATCATCATCTAATGTTTTGTATTGGCTGTTTTGCGATCCTAAGATTAAGTTAAATCGATGTGCCGGAGCGCTTTTCCATAAAGCTATCGCTTCCTGGGATATGTGTTTTGAGGTTAAACTGTATTTGTCAATGGCTTCGGAAAGGGTGAGTCTGTCCACTCGTTTTACTGAACCATCAATCAATCCGGCTTTGGCTAATTCTCCCAGAATGGAAAGGATTCCACCTGCCCGATTTACATCTTGAACATGATAGTGTGAATTGGGAGCTACTTTTGATAATACAGGCGTCTTTCGCGAAAGAGTATCTATATCAGCCATTGTGAAAGGCACCTCTGCTTCTTGAGCTATAGCTAAAAGGTGTAAAACAGTATTTGTAGATCCTCCCATAGCAATATCCAACGTCATGGCATTAAGTACTGCCGATCGGGTCACAATAGAACGGGGAAGTACAGTAGTATCGCCTTCGAAGTAATATTTGTTACAATTGGCAACGATTATTTGAGCTGCTTGTGAAAAGAGTTTTTTTCGATTGGCATGTGTTGCAACAATAGTGCCATTTCCAGGTAATGCCATTCCAATAGCTTCATTTAGACAATTCATCGAATTAGCAGTAAACATCCCGGAACAAGAACCACAAGTGGGACATGCTGCATTTTCAATTTGGCTTAAACTTTCGTCGCTAACTTCTTCATCGGCACCTTGAACCATGGCATCAATCAGGTCAAGCTCCGTGTCACCTAACCGTCCCGCTTCCATTGGCCCTCCCGAAACAAAAATAGTGGGAATGTTGAGGCGCATGGCAGCCATTAGCATACCAGGTGTGATTTTGTCACAATTGCTGATACAAATCATTCCATCTGCTTTATGGGCATTCACCATATATTCGACACTATCGGCAATCAAATCACGTGATGGGAGTGAATAAAGCATCCCGTCGTGTCCCATTGCAATTCCATCATCAATAGCTATGGTATTGAATTCGGCTGCAAAGCATCCTAATTGTTCAATTTCCTTCTTGATTTCTTGCCCGATTTCGTGTAAGTGAACATGTCCGGGGACAAATTGGGTAAATGAATTGACGATGGCGATGAGGGGTTTTCCCATTTGTTCAGTTTGCATTCCATTGGCACGCCATAAAGAGCGTGCGCCTGCCATTAGTCGGCCATGTGTCGTCGTGTTACTTCTTAATGGAATAGAAGTTACGGTTTTGTTGGTGTTTGGCGTTGAGTCTATCATAAGGCGTAGTGATAAAATAATAGAGTCTAATTTTGATTTACAAAGCTAAGTTGATTTTGTGTCTTTTCTTATATGAAAAAGCCTTTCTCACGATTTGGTGAGAAAGGCTTTTTTATTATTTGTTTCATGTTACTACATGCCCGTCTCACCTTTAGGAGTTCACCAAAAGGACCACC
>DAHXOX010000225.1 GCA_027364655.1 Paludibacter sp.
TCATATTTTACAATGGCCTGTTTTGCAAAATAAATCCCGTATAATTCATTGCTTTTATGGTAGATTTCAGATTCCGGCGAGTTCACATATTTAGCAGTCTTATCATCCTTTTTCAACACACGCCCACCAAAAGCAACCACGGTGCCCGAAAGAGAATGCACAGGAAACATGACTCTGCCCCAAAAACGATCGAATGGAGAGCTGCTTTCACGATCAATCGAAAGGCCTGTTTTAACAAGAAATTCTTTTTTGTAAGTCTTACTGAGTGCTGCAACGGTAAAGGCATCGCGCTGCTCCAATGCATACCCTAATTGAAACTTCCGAATCACATCGTCCCGAAACCCACGTTCGTGAAAATAAGCCAATCCCACATTGCGGCCTTCTGATGAATCAAACAACAAGGAAGTAAAATATTGCTGTGCAAATTTATTCACAGCTAACATGCTTTCTCGATCATTCCGTTGAGCAACCTCTTCGGCGGTCAACTCTTTTTCAACGACTTCAATGTTGTATTTCTTGGCTAAATACTTCAGGGCTTCATAATAGCTCATTTGCTCATGCTCCATGATGAAATTCACTGCATTGCCGCCCTTGCCGCAACTAAAACACTTACAAATACCTTTTGCCGGCGAAACGCTAAACGAAGGAGTACGTTCTTCGTGAAATGGGCACAATCCGACATAATTAACCCCTCTCTTTTTTAACGTAACAAAATCAGACACAACATCAAGTATCTGAGCTGCATTCATTATTTTATCTACGGTAGAAGGATCAATCATAATGCACAAAAAATAGTGGACAACAAAGATAATCCATTTTTCGGAGTGACGGCAACGAGTCCTTTCGAAAACAATCCGTAGGAACCATTTGAAACAAATGTTTTTTCCTTATCTTTGCACAAACAGAAAAGATAGAGGGTTATGAAAGTACTGCGAGCCGTTGGACGCTATTTTTTATTGATGAAGCAAGTTTTCACCTTCCCTGATCAATGGCGGATGTTTTTCCGTCAGTTGCCATTAGAGTTTGAGAAATTGGGGCTTCGATCGGTGGGTATTGTCATTATTATCTCCATTTTTATGGGAGCTATCATGACCATACAAACGCAGCTTAACACCTCCAATCCTCTACTTCCACGCTATTCAACGGGATTAGTAACACGCGACACACTGCTTTTAGAGTTTTCATCCACCATTCTCTGCCTCCTGTTAGCGGGGAAAGTAGGCTCTAACATTGCCTCCGAAATTGGGAGCATGCGAATTACTGAGCAAATTGATGCACTCGAAACAATGGGCGTTAACTCGGCAAACTATTTAATTCTGCCAAAAATCATTGCATTAGTTGTCATGATGCCATTTTTGGTGATTTTTAGCATGTTTCTGGGCATCATGGGAGGATATGGTGTAGGCGTTTTTTCAAGTATTATCACGGTATCCGACTTTATCTACGGCATTCAGTACGATTTTATACCGTTCTACGTCACTTACTCCATTATTAAGTCGATCTTTTTTGGATTTATCATAGCATCCGTATCTTCTTATTATGGTTATAACACCAAAGGCGGCGCATTGGAAGTAGGGGTAGCCAGCACCAATGCCGTCGTCAATAGCAGTGTGCTTATCCTTCTTTTTGACATTCTTCTGACAGACTTACTGCTTACCTGAAATTACTCTTCTTGCTGATACCAGCTTGCATACATCTCATAGTTGTGAGCAATGCGTTGATTGATCTCGATGGATTGTTCTTGTTCCATCTCCTTCACAAATTTGGCGGGGACACCGGCCCAAATGGTATTTGGTGCAATCACCGTTTTGCTTAGCACCAAAGCTCCGGCAGCTACGATAGAACCTTCGCCCACTTCGGCATGATCGAGCACTGTGGAACCCATGCCCACTAAAGCATAATCGCGTATCGTTGCCCCATGAATGGTAACATTATGTCCAACCGAGACATAATCACCTATCAAAATGGTCGATTTTTGATAAAGCGTATGTAGCACCGCACCATCTTGAATGTTAACATGGTTGCCAATTCGTATGGAATTTACATCCCCACGAATGACAGCGCTAAACCATATACTGCAATTATCGCCAATAATCACATCGCCCACAATCACTGCATTATCGGCAATAAAACAATTTTTCCCAATCTGAGGAGTAAATCCTCTCACACTCTTTATAATAGCCATCGGTATAAAAATAAAAAGACAAGATCGAATGTTGTCAACGTAAATCTTATTGAATTGATTTCTCAACTCCTCTCAAAGATACAAAACAAACAGCCGGCTAAAACTAACCGGCTGCTTAAATAATATCAAAAAAATCGTTGCTTAATCTTGATTCAATGTGACACGTTTGAATGCAATAGGAGTAGCATTATGCTGCTTTGCATATTGGCCAACGGTGATCTTGCTATCTTTGATAAACTCTTGCTCAACAAGGGTAAACTCCTGATAGAATTTATTCAACCTACCTTGAGCAATTTTGTCCAGCATTGCTTCCGGTTTTCCCTCCTGACGTGCTTTGTCACGTCCAATTTCCAATTCTTTTTCAACAACGGTAGCAGGTACCGAAGAACGATCCAGCGAAACAGGATTCATTGCAGCTACTTGCATAGCAACATCGCGTCCCACTTGATAGTCAACCGATTCTTCAGCAAAAGCGACAATGGTTGCCAATTTGTTTCCCGGATGGATATAGAAAGAAACACTCTTTCCAGTCACAAATTCATAAAAATCCAGTTCCATCTTTTCGCCGGTAATTCCCGAACGACCAGTAATTAGTTCAGCAATTGTCCGTCCATCTCTTGTTACTGCTAACAAAGCCTCTTTTGAAGCGGGTTGCTCAGCAAGAGCTATGTCAAGAATAGATTGAGTCAAAGCAATAAAATCAGCATTTTTGGCCACAAAGTCTGTTTCGCATTTCAGTGCTAATACAGCAGCAAAGTTACCTTTGTTAGCTGCTAATACACAGCCTTCTGATGCTTCACGATCGCTGCGCTTTGCAGCAACAGCTTGCCCTTTTTTACGAATAATTTCAATTGCTTTGTCAAAATCACCGTTCGATTCAGTCAATGCATTCTTGCAATCCATCATACCGGCTCCGGTCATGGTACGCAATTTTGATATTTCTGCCATTGTAACAGCCATAAGTATTCTCTATTTTAATGATTTATAAATAAAAAACAAATTAAAAATGCGCCACAAACCCAAGAAAACCCCAAGTTGGTAACGCATTTGAATAATAGGGGAGCAATTATAATTCAGTATTCTTCAAAAATTTGTCAGCAACATTAGCATTCAGCGCCACTTCATCTTCTTTATGAACACGTGGCTTTTTAGCACCGCGTACTCTCTTTTCGTGGACCTGAGGCTCTTCACTATTCTCTGCTTCCAGTTTAACTGTTTTAAGCTCCTGCAATCCATCTTGCATGGCAGCAACTAACGTGTCTAAGATGATAGCAATCGATTTTGTTGCATCATCGTTTGCAGGAATAACAAAATCAATATTGTTGGGATTTGAATTGGTATCAACAATGGCAAAAACCGGAATACCCAAACGTTTTGCTTCATTTACGGCGATCTGTTCTTTCATGACATCTACCACAAAAAGAGCAGCAGGCATACGAACTAAATCGGCAATACTTCCTAAGTTCTTTTCTAATTTGGCACGTTGACGCGTAATTTGCAACCGTTCACGTTTCGATAAATTTGAAAAAGTACCATCTGCATTCATTTTGTCGATGGTAGTCATTTTCTTGATCGCCTTCCTTATAGTGGGGAAGTTAGTCAACATACCACCCGGCCAACGCTCTGTAACATAAGGCATTCCAACCAAAGCTGCTTTTTCTGCAACCACTTCTTTGGCTTGTTTTTTGGTGGCAACAAATAAAATCTTTTTGCCGGTTTTCACGATTTGGCGCATTGCTGCAGCCGCTTCATCAATTTTTACCGCAGTTTTATGCAAATCAATGATATGGATACCATTACTCTCCATAAAAATATAAGGAGCCATTGCAGGATTCCATTTGCGTTTTAGGTGACCAAAGTGGCAACCTGCTTCTAATAAGTCTTCAAATTTTGTTGTAGGCATTTGTATGGTTTTAAATAAGTTTACATTCCTTGATATCAATCGACAAGTAGTTCCATTAAGGGAAGTCTTATCAATTTAGATACTAAACTTCGTCATTCCTATTCGTAATTCTCAGCTATCTACTGCCTTGTTTGTTTTACAAAATGGGTTGCAAACAACAGTAGAAAGGCATATTTAACGTTTACTGAATTGGAAGCGTTTGCGAGCTTTTGGACGACCTGGCTTCTTACGTTCCACTTCGCGTGGATCGCGCGTCAAAAATCCTTCAGATTTCAGCGCCGGTTTATCTTCAGCATTCATTTTTACTAATGCACGGGCAATAGCTAAACGTAAAGCTTCTGCTTGTCCTTTGAATCCACCGCCATCAAGGTTGACACGAATATCATATTTCTCAGCAACTCCTAATTTGTTCAGCGGTTGTTTTACCACGTATTGCAAAATAGGAGAAGGGAAATAGACAGAAAGATCACGTTTGTTGATTGAGATGGCTCCATTTCCCGAAGTAACAAAGACACGTGCTACAGCGGCTTTTCTTCTTCCTATGGCATGTATAATTTCCATATTGATTATTTAAGTGTATTTAAATCAATGACTTTAGGTTGTTGTGCTTCGTGAGGATGTTCTGATCCGGCGTAGACATGCAAATTACGCAACATTTGAGCGCCCAATCGATTCTTAGGCAACATCCCTTTGATAACCTTCATAACTAACTTTTCGGGACTTTTTGCCATCAAACGAGCTGGCGTAATATCACGTTGACCTCCGGGATAACCTGTATAACTTAGATAGATGCGATCTGTCCATTTATTTCCAGTCAATTGCACTTTTTCGGCATTGATGATAATCACATTATCGCCACAATCAACGTGCGGAGTAAAATTGGGTTTATATTTGCCTCGCAATAGCTTAGCAACTTTCGACCCCATTCGTCCCAACACCAGATCAGTGGCATCGACTACTACCCATTCTTTCTGAACAGTCGCCTTGTTTGCGGAAATGGTTTTATAACTTAACGTATTCATACGAATAATTTGTTGACCACATCTCATTCCGTTCACCACACGGAGAAATGGGCACGATGATTAATTAAATTCAGCGGGTGCTCTCTTGATACATGCTTACAAAGTGCAGGCTAATTCACTTTGTCTCATTCATTAAAAGAGTTACCCTTATTTTACTCTCTGGGATAATAAATCGG
>DAHXOX010000250.1 GCA_027364655.1 Paludibacter sp.
AGGCAGGCAGTAGGTCTAAAAACAAGAAGAGGCATTGTCTCCAACACCTCTTCATATAGAAATCAAATTTCTAAATTGCCGTTGATAACCTCTTCCCAAGGCAAGCCTTGTTTAGTCAGTTGTTCCAAGAACGGATCGGGATTGAACTCTTCCACGTTATAAACGCCCGGTTTACGCCATTCGCCTGTCATAAACATCATGGCGCCAATGGCAGCAGGAACGCCTGTCGTGTAACTGACAGCTTGTGTGCCGGTCTCTTTGTAGGCTGCTTCGTGACTACAATTGTTGTAAATGTAGTAAGTTTTCGGTTTCCCGTCTTTTGTTCCTGCAATGCGGCATCCGATGGAGGTCCATCCTGTGTAGTTTGCGCCTAAATCGCCCGGATTTGGTAGAACGGCTTTCAGAAATTGGATGGGTACTATTTTTTGCCCATTATATTCAACCTCATCGATGCGTGCCATGCCGATATTTTGAATCACACGGAGATGAGTGAGGTATTCTTGTCCAAATGTCATCCAAAAGCGGGCGCGTTTCAATGTGGGAAAATTCTTGACTAACGACTCCAATTCTTCGTGATAAATGAGATACGACTCTTTTGCGCCGATATTCGGATAATGAAGAGGTTGGTGAATTTCGTGAGGTTCTGTCCAAACCCATTGTCCGTTTTCCCAATATTTGCCTTTTTGGGTTACTTCGCGGATGTTGATTTCGGGGTTGAAGTTAGTGGCAAAGGCCTTGCCGTGGTCGCCGGCATTGCAATCAACAATGTCGAGATAGTGCATTTCGTCAAAATGATGTTTAGCTGCGTAAGCGGTAAATACGCTGGTTACGCCCGGATCGAAACCGCAACCCAAGATTGCTGTGAGGCCGGCTGCCTTGAATTTATTTTGATATGCCCATTGCCAGCTATACTCGAATTTAGCTTCGTCTTTAGGTTCATAGTTTGCCGTATCCAAATAATTTACGCCAGTTGCAAGGCAAGCATCCATGATGGTTAAGTCTTGATAGGGTAGGGCGACATTGACGACTAATTCGGGTTGAAAAGCCTGAAACAATGCAATCAATTCATTGACATTGTCGGCATCGACTTGTGCTGTTTTTATATCAATGCCGGTACGCTTTTTCACATCGGCTGCAATGACATCACATTTTGATTTTGTGCGGCTGGCTAATAAAATTTCGGTAAATATTGCGTGGTTTTGTGCTATTTTGTGGGTAACTACCGTGCCAACACCGCCGGCACCGATTATGATTACTTTTCCCATGATCAAAGTTTTTTACTGAGTTTACTACAAGAAAGATCGAACATCTATTGACATTTCATGCTATAGAGAGGTTTGAAATGGATGAAGCCGTTATTTATTATTTTGCCGATTTGGGGATTTTCAGCGCTTCAGCAATTTTGCTTTCAATTTCCGCTGCAAGTTCGGGATTATCTCTGAGTAAGTTTTTGGCGGCATCGCGTCCTTGTCCAATTTTTGTTTCGCCGTAGCTATACCATGAACCACTTTTCTTGATGATGTTGTGTTCAACGCCTAAGTCAACGATCTCGCCTACGCGTGAGATGCCTTCACCAAACATGATATCGAATTCCGCTTTGCGGAAGGGAGGCGCTACTTTGTTTTTGACTACTTTAACGCGTGTTTGATTGCCCATCACATCTTCGCCTTCTTTGATTTGTCCAATGCGACGAATATCCAAACGAATGGATGCGTAGAATTTCAGTGCATTACCGCCGGTGGTGGTTTCGGGGCTGCCAAACATCACGCCGATTTTGTCGCGAAGCTGGTTGATGAAAATACAACAGGTGTTTGTTTTGCTGATGTTGGCAGTCAATTTGCGTAATGCTTGTGACATTAAACGTGCCTGAAGCCCCATTTTGGAATCGCCCATATCGCCTTCTAATTCGGCTTTAGGGGTGAGGGCTGCCACTGAGTCAATCACTACAATGTCAACGGCGGACGAACGAATCAGTTGGTCGGCAACTTCGAGTGCTTGTTCTCCACTGTCGGGTTGTGAAATGAGCAAGTTGGCAATATCTACGCCTAATTTTTCAGCATAAAAACGGTCGAACGCGTGTTCTGCATCAATGATGGCAGCTATTCCTCCTAATTTTTGTGCTTCAGCAATTGCATGAATGGCTAATGTGGTTTTTCCTGATGATTCAGGTCCGAATATCTCAATGACTCGTCCGCGAGGTAATCCTCCGACACCTAATGCAGCATTTAAACCTATGGATCCGGTGGAGATGACCGATACCTCTTCCACGCGATTATCTCCCATTTTCATGATAGTACCTTTGCCATGATCTTTGTCTATTTTTTCCATGGCCAATTGTAAGGCTTTCAGTTTTTCGGTGGTGGGTTGTTTTACTTCTTCTGACATAATGGTTTCTTTTAGAGAGTTTGATCGTTTGTCTTTTGTGTTCATAATAAGTTTTTGCGCGTGGAAATGCGGTTGATTTTGGTTTACAACCGTTTATCAGTTGGTTGGTCAAAGGTACGTTTTATTTCTTATATTTTATGCGTTTTTGCTCCATTAATTGGCTTGATAGCGTATGTTTTGTTTAAAAGTATTTATATTTGTGGAAAAAATTGCGAGATGATATTTTCTTCTTCTATGTCGGCAGAACGCCGGCGGCTGTTTCATGCTTTGATGATCCCTTCGTTGCTTTCGTTGGTTATGCTTCTGGTGCTTTTGTTACAGCTCGGCTTAGACTGGAATCTTGATCGTTTCGGGGTTTATCCACGAACGTTGTCCGGCGCTTGGGGTATTTTGTTTCATCCGTTTGTTCATGAAGGATGGAGCCATTTAGCCAATAATTTGCCTACTTTCTTTGTGCTTTCGGCGACACTCTATTATTTCTATCATGTAGATGCTAATCGTATTTTAATCATGATTTGGTTGATAACCGGAGTTTTGCTCTGGATGATCGGAAGAGAAAGTTATCATATCGGAGCCAGTAGCATTATTTACGGGTTGGCTTTCTTCCTTTTTTGGAGTGGGTTGATTACTCCTTCTATTGCATTGACGGCTATATCGTTGGTTGTGGTTTTTTGGTATGGTAGTATGGTGTGGGATATGTTTCCTTTTCTGCCTAATGAAACCATTTCGTGGGAAGGACATCTTTCGGGTGCTATAGCCGGTTCGTTGGCTGCATTCTTTTTTCGACGGGCAAAAGCATATCGTGCTGATGGTGAGGAAATCACGTTGTCAGACGATGAAGATGACGATGCCTTGACTCAGTTGGCCATGAAATATGGGCTTGAAGAGGAGATTGCAAAAGAAGAAAATGATGAAAACCAAGACGAGGTATCTTCAGAATCCCATAGTGCCTCAAAGAAAATAACTGGAAGTTAGAGAAGATAAGAATTATGGAAGTCAAATCAGTTCAACTCGGCAGTGAATATTCGAATTCAGCCAGTAAGTGAAATCAAAAAATAGATGATCAAGCATGATTAATCGAGAAATGTGATAAGCCATGATTCATTTTGTTCATACAACCCCTTTTTTTCGTATTCTGGTTGCCCTAATCGTTGGTATTGTGCTGGCTAATCAAGTTACGATTTCCTCTCTTGTCCTGATAATAATAGCATCGGTTTGCGTTCTTGGCATTGTGCTGAGTTGGTTGTTTATGGCGCAATATCGGTTTCGTTGGTTGTTTGGCATCAGTGTTTTGGGATTGATCGTTGTTCTTGGAATGTGGCGGATGGAGCGCGACCAACAGCAAGTGGATTTTCCTCAAGCAGGATTGAAAGGCGCATTTTTAGTTGAAGTCTCCGGTGCTCCGATTGAAAAAGCTAAATCAACGTTGTATCAGGTGCATATTCTTCGTTTTTATCGTAATGCGGAGCAACAAGTTATCAACAAAAATGCTTTTTTGTATGTTGCAAAAGATTCGTTGCATTCACCGTTTGATTTTGGCGATCAACTGTTAGTGTCCACCACCTTTGCTCCTGTTCGTTCATCAGGAAATCCTGAAGCATTTGACTTTAATCGTTATCTTCAACATCATGGCATTTCAGCTACCGGTTATGTGTCAGCAGGTAATTTTCGCTTGGTGAAAAAAGAATCCGGTTTTTCTCTTTACGCGACATCATCGCATCTACGTGCAAAATTGCTGAATGTGTATCGTCAATATCATATTGATGGTGATGAATTTGCGGTAGTTGCCGCGTTAATGTTGGGATATAACGATGCTTTATCGAGAGAATTGCGTGATAGTTATAGTATTTCAGGCACTATGCATGTGCTGTCTGTTTCGGGGTTGCATGTGGCTGTGATTTATGCCGTCTTCTACTTCTTGTTAAGTTTTATGGACAAGAAAAGGAAGTTGTTTGTGATCAAACAGTTGCTGATTGTTTTGCTATTATGGGGATTTGCCTTATTGACAGGATTGTCACCTGCCGTGGTAAGAGCCACCTTGATGTTTTCTTTAGTGGCGCTTGGTTTTGTATTGTTGCGTAAGCCACAGATAATGAATACGGTGTTTTTCTCTGCTTTTGTGATGCTGCTTATTCATCCTGCTTATTTCTTTGATGTTGGTTTTCAATTGAGCTACATTGCAGTGGTGAGTATTGTTTATTTTGAACCAAAATTCAGAAACTTGGTTTATATCAAGGACAAACCCTTAAAATGGTTTTGGGGTTTATTGTGTGTTTCCGTCGCTGCACAATTAGGCACTTCGGCACTGGGTGTTTTTTATTTTCATCGTTTTGCTAATTTCTTTTGGCTGGGCAATTTGGTGGTGGTGCCGGCTGCCGGGTGGATCATGTATACAGCAATGGCGCTGTTAGCCGTATCTCCTTTCCCGATGGTAGCTACAGTAGTTGCTTTTGTGTTGAAATGGATGTTGATCCTTATGAATGGCACCATTCGGTGGATTGAGCAGCTACCGTTAGCAGCATATAATTGTTGGATTGATGATTATCAGCTATATCTTTCTTTTGTCGTGATCATTGCTTTTACTGTCTATTTTTCATCAAAACGATTTCTGTTTTTAGCCATTGGCCTCAGTGCGGTTGTCTTGTTTTTGGCCGATTCGTTGTGGAGAACTTACGACGGTTATGCGCATCACCAAGTGATGGTTTTAGCGGATAATCAACATACGCATGTCGATTTTCTGCTTGGATCACGACATTATGCCATTACATCCGATAGTGCGTCGTTGAATGAAATGGAGAAGGCTTTTTACTTGAAAGAACGAACAGATGCGCCGAGGTGTTTAGCGCAATCTTTTGCTTCGTTTGAAGGACGCCATTTTTTGGTAACGAATGATTCGTTGTTCAGGAACAAACGTGCAACGCGACCTTTGAAAGTTGATTATCTGATTGTTGGTAATAAAACACGCATAACTTTTGAAAAGTTGCATCGTTTCGTAGAACCCAAAAATGTGATTATTGATCAAACTATTTCGTCGTGGTATAGCCGCGATATTCAACAATCATGTGATTCGTTGGGTATTGTGTGCATCGATATGAAAAAAACTGGTGCTGTGCGAGTTGATTTGTGAGGAGTTATTCTGCCATTGACAGTAGGTTGCTTTCAGCTTCGCTTCTTTTTTCAAAATGAAATGCTGCGATCAGGTCATTTTTTAACTGGCGGATTTCATCGTTGAAAAGGTTTCCTATGCTGCCTTCATGCGTGTGATGAATCGTTTTTACGGGATGGAAAGAGCCGGCGGCAATGTCGTCGCCAATTTTTTTATAGGCGTCTCGGAATGGCATTCCATTTTGTACCAAATCATTGACTGCTTCGACGCTAAACATTAAATCGTAACGAGAATCATCAAGAATCGATTGATTGATTGCGATTTGTGGCATTATTAGTGATGTCATGCGAAGGCAATCATCCAATTCTTCAAAGGTAGGGATAAAACACTCTTTTGTAATTTGCATATCACGGAAGTATCCGGATGGTAAATTGTTTATAATGAGTGAAATTTGTTGTGGTGCAGCTTGCAGTTTATTGCATTTTGCACGTGTCAGCTCAAACACGTCGGGATTTTTTTTGTGAGGCATGATGCTTGACCCAGTCGTAAAAGCGTCAGGTAATTGAATGAATCCAAAGTTTTGGCTCGAAAACAGACAAGCATCGTAGGCTAATTTTGACAAAGTTGCGGCGACGGAAGCCAACGCTGTAGTGACGATACGTTCCATTTTGCCGCGTCCCATTTGGGCATAAACCACATTGAAATTCATTGAATCGAACCCAAGCATATCCGTGGTCATTTGCCGGTTGAGCGGGAATGATGATCCGTAACCTGCTGCAGAACCGAGTGGATTACGGTTTGCAATGCGATAGGCTGCCAGTAGCAGTTGAAGATCATCGGTTAAGCTTTCGGCATACGCTCCAAACCAAAGGCCGAACGATGAGGGCATAGCTACTTGAAGATGGGTGTAACCCGGCATCAATACTTCCTTGTAACGTTCGCTTTGTTCTAATAATGTATCAATCAGTTGTTTAATAAGTTCAACGGTTTTTTCTATGCGATGACGTGCAAAAAGTTTCAAATCGAGCAAGGCCTGGTCGTTGCGCGAACGTCCACTATGAATTTTTTTGCCCAAATCGCCCAAATCGCGAGTGAGCAATAATTCGATTTGAGAATGAACGTCTTCTACTTCCGGTTCGATGGTGAAGTTGCCTTGTTCAATTTGAAGATAAATGGTTTTCAATGATTGAAGTAAGGGTTTTAGCTCGCTTTTTTTCAACAACCCTATTTTTTCAAGCATGATGATGTGTGCCATAGAACCTAACACGTCGTAAGGCGCTAATTGCACATCCAATTCCTGATCGTGGCCGATAGTGAATCGTTCTATTTCCTGATTGGTAACTATCCCTTTATCCCATAATTTTTTTGCCATAACCTAAACGTAATGAATCGATTATTTATAATGGATACTTTCCAGTGCGGTTGCAAATTGATTGACAAATTGTTGAATTTTTCCTCCAAACATCATTTTTACCATTTGAGGTATATCGGCATGAACTTCAACTTGTAAATGAGTATGTTTACCTTCGTCTAAGGGTTGTAGCTGGATGATTAGATGGAAATCAATTGGAGCATCATCGGAGCTAAATTGAATGGAAGTCGCAGGAACTCGTTCGCGAATAGCAAGTTCAATTTTGCCGAGTGGCGGAATGGAAAAGAAACATTTGTCTTCGTGAAACTCAACATCTTGAATTGAATTTTCGGGGATTAAATGGCGTGAATTTTCTAAATTACGTAAGTCGGATAATGTTTCGTAAACTATTTCGGGAGTGGATGCAATCCGTTTTATGTCGCTTTTGAATAGGGTCATAGATTTAATTTGTTAATTGTTGGATGCCATTTTGATGGGTTGTGGCGCCACTCCTGGAGTGTTTTTAAGTCACTTTCTGCAATATAGTCAGTTTCTAGAGCCACGCGGAGAATGGCTTCGTAGTTACTTAGCGTGACACATTCTACCTTGGCATCGTGCATTTGCTTTTCGGCAACGGAAAATCCATAGGTAAAAATGGCCAACATGCCGATTACTTCACTCCCATCATTACGAATGGCTTCGACGGCTTTAAGACTGCTTCCTCCGGTAGAGATTAAATCTTCAATGACCAATACTTTACTACCGGGTGGCAAATCACCTTCGATTAGATTTTCTAATCCGTGATCTTTGGGTTTGGAACGTACATAGATGAACGGAAGGCCTAATTCTTCGGCTACCATAGCACCCTGCGCGATAGCTCCTGTGGCAACACCCGCTATAACAGTGGCTTGTTCAAATTTTTCACGAACAATGCGGGCTAATTCAATTTTAATGAAGTTGCGAATTTCGGGATAGGATAATGTTTTCCTATTATCGCAGTAAATGGGTGATTTCCAGCCTGATGCCCATATAAAAGGGTTGCTGGGTTGAAGTTTGATGGCTTTCACCTTGAGCAATTTTTCAGCGATAAGATATTCTAATTGTTTCATGTGGATTTGTTTTATTGTGTCATTAAGGATACAAGGAACTCGCATACTAATTCATTCTCTGTGTGTTGCACCTTATGCGTGTCTCTGTCCAGTGGAGGTAATGTAACAAAAAGGCTCTTCGATTAATGAGTATTTAAATGGCATTTAAATGGTTTTTAAATTGCTCATTGACATTCTATTTGAAGAAATATTTCGTTGTGCAATTTCATGCTCGAATTGTTTTGCAAAGATAGCTATTCCCAACTCATCTTCATGTTGTCTTTCTGAAAAAAAAGTTGTTTTATCTATGTTCCATGATGTAGTTCTTAGCGAACATGAGAATCTGATCTATTTAATGATTACTTTTGTCTATTTAAATTGAACAGGATTCTATGCAATCTTTCATTTTACAACTTACTGAGGATGGCTCACATACCTTCTTTTTGCCGGAAATGGATGAGCATTATCATTCCACGCACGGCGCCATTCAGGAATCCAACCATGTTTTTTTGAATGCCGGCTTGTTCGCATCTCCTTTGGACAGATGGCAAATATTTGAAGTGGGATTTGGAACTGGTTTAAATGCGTTACTCACTGCTTTGGCAGCAACGAAACAGCAACGTGTTTGCGATTACATGGCCGTTGAGCTGTTTCCACTGTCGCTTGAAGATGCTTTGTGTTTAAATTATCCTGAATTGCTTGGAGATACCTCGTTGTTTCAGAAATTGCATGAAGCGCCCTGGAATGAACGGGTAAAAATAAACGATTATTTCTATTTGCACAAAATACATGCTGATTTTACTGAAATGAAACTGTCTGAAAATCAATTTTCCGTGATTTATTTCGATGCTTTTGCGCCAAACAAACAGGAGAATATGTGGCAAGTAGGATTATTCGATATCTTGTTTCGCAGTTTAAAAAACGAGGGAATATTAGTGACCTACAGTGCAAAAGGCGCTGTTAGAAGAATGATGCAGCAGGTTGGTTTTCATGTCGAACGGTTGCTTGGCCCTCCTGGTAAACAAGAAATGTTGCGTGGTCGTAAATCTTTTGTGTGATCTTTTGGCTAACTTTATAGATTATATTTCTTGGGCATTATCGCGTAAAGAAATCGTTTCTTTTGCCAAGAGGTGAATGCTGCTTCTAAGCGTCTTGGAGAACTGCTTATTTTACTTGATCATCTCACCGACAATTGCCTAGTCATGCTGCATGGGGATTTGAAAAATTGTTCGAGAAGCATCCTGATTTCAGTGAAAGTAGTTAGAGTCTGTTATTTGCAACGTGTGTGTCAATTTGACCCGGAATTGCTGGCAGAGCTGAATTATGTGTACAGTTATTGCTCGAAAATAACAATTCACCGTCGATATGCTCGGTGGCAAAAAGGATAATTTAGATTTGATTTTTATCACTATTTCTGATTTTTACTATGCAACAAGATATAGTTGAAAACGAGCAAATTGAAGTATATGGAGCTCGTGTTCATAACCTAAAAAATATTGATGTTATTATTCCCCGCAATCAATTGGTTGTAATCACCGGATTAAGTGGGAGTGGAAAATCCTCGTTGGCTTTCGATACCATTTTTGCTGAAGGACAACGTCGGTATATTGAAACGTTTTCGGCTTATGCACGGAACTTTTTGGGTAATTTAGAACGTCCGGATGTCGATATTATTACCGGATTGAGTCCTGTTATATCCATTGAACAAAAAACTACCAATAAGAATCCGCGTTCCACAGTGGGGACTACGACCGAGATTTACGATTTTCTAAGGCTGCTTTTTGCTCGTGCGGGAGAAGCTTACTCGTATGTAACCGGAGAAAAAATGGTGAAGTTTACCGATGATGAAATTTTGGAGCGCATCACACAACTTTACCAAGAGAAAAAAATCTATCTTTTAGCTCCGCTTGTTCGCAATCGAAAAGGTCATTATAAAGAGTTGTTTGAACAAATACGCAAAAAGGGCTACTTGCATGTGCGCATTGATGGTGAAATAAAAGAATTGATGCCAAATATGCGCCTCGATCGATATAAAAATCACAGTATTGAATTGGTGATTGATAAATTGGTGGTGACACCTGATGATGATCGTCGTCTGAAAGCTTCAATAGCCACCGGAATGCAACAAGGGAATAACGACATTATGCTTTGGGATTATGCTGCCAACGAAGTGCGTCATTTTAGTAAGCAGTTAATGTGTCCTACGTCGGGTATTTCATATAGCGAACCTGCTCCACATAACTTTTCGTTTAATTCACCTCAAGGCGCATGTCCAAAATGTAAAGGGTTGGGCTATGTGCATCAAATAGATATTGACAAAATTATTCCTGATCGGTCGCTGAGTATTGCTCAAGGAGGAATTATTCCTTTGGGAAAATTCAAGCATTCATTGATTTTTTGGCAAATTAATGCCATTGGAGAAAAATATGGATTTGACGAAAAGACTCCTTTGTCTGAAATTTCTGATGAAGCATTAGATGAGATATTAAATGGCAGTAACGAGCCATTAACGATTAAAAACGCTGCATTGGGGACATCAAACTATTTTGCTACATTTGAAGGCGTTATTAAGTATATTGAACTGCAACGAGATAGTGACGCATCAGCATCTGAACAAAAATGGGCATCACAATTTGTTAAAACAACGGTCTGCCCAGAATGTGGTGGAACTCGTCTTAATCAGATAGCTCGTCAATATCGAATAGGAAACAACGCCATTTCCGAATTAGCGGAAATGGATATTGTTGATTTGCATCAATGGACTTTAGAAGTTGAGCCAATGCTCACTGAGAGACAAAAAACCATTGCAGCCGAAATTTTGAAAGAGATTCGTTCTCGACTACGATTTTTATTAGATGTTGGGTTGGGTTATTTATCGCTCAATCGGAGTTCTATGTCGCTTTCCGGCGGCGAAAGTCAACGTATTCGTTTGGCAACGCAAATTGGCTCTCAATTAGTGAACGTACTTTATATTCTTGACGAACCAAGTATCGGGTTGCATCAACGAGACAATGAAAGACTTATTCATTCGTTGAAACAACTGCGTGACAACGGGAATTCAGTTATTGTTGTGGAACATGATCGCGATATGATGCTTGCCGCAGATTACGTCATTGATCTGGGACCACGTGCCGGTCGTTTGGGTGGAGAGCTGGTATTTGCTGGGAAACCAGAAGAGTTGAAAGTTGCTTCTACATTGACAGCGGATTATTTGAATGGTTTTAAAAAAATTGTCGTTCCGGAAAAACGACGCACAGGCAATGGCAAATTTTTGAGACTGAAAGGTGCCGAAGGAAATAATCTAAAAAAAATAGATGTTGATTTTCCATTAGGCTTGCTGCTTTGCATTACAGGCGTATCAGGAAGTGGTAAATCGTCATTAATTAATGATACGTTGCAACCAATTATAAGCCAATTACTTTATCATTCTTTACAGGATCCGTTACCCTATAAAGCGGTGGAAGGAGTGGAACACATTGACAAAGTAATTGAAGTGGATCAATCTCCTATTGGACGAACTCCCCGATCTAATCCGGCTACTTACACCGGGATTTTTGCTGATATTCGCTCTTTGTTTGTTTCATTGCCTGAAGCAAAAATTCGAGGCTATAAACCCGGACGATTTTCGTTTAATGTTCCGGGAGGACGTTGTGATGTATGTCGAGGGAATGGCTACAAGACCATTGAAATGAATTTTTTACCTGATGTTTTGGTTTTGTGCGAGGCATGTCAGGGAAAACGCTACAATCGTGAAACTCTTGAAGTGCGTTTCAAAGGAAAATCCATTGCCGATGTACTCAATATGACGATTGATCAAGCATTGGATTTTTTTGATTCTTTCCCTTCTATTCTGCCAAAACTGAAAGTGCTGCATGATGTTGGATTAGGATACGTGCAACTCGGTCAGCCTTCTTCCACACTTTCC
>DAHXOX010000254.1 GCA_027364655.1 Paludibacter sp.
TCATAGGATATTATTCATTAACAACATTCACTAATCCAATATCAATAAATTGGCCGCCCTCTGTCTGATGGCAATGAGCTGCTATCGTAATCCTGGCTCCTGGTTTTAATAATTTCAGTGCAATCGGACTGATTTTTAAAGGCTCATAAGTCGTATTATAGTTAGTTGCTTTAGAGGCGAAAACTCCATTAACATAAATAGCTACGTCTTCATCATGAAATACATAGAACTGAAGATTCTTATAGGTTTCATTTGGCATGGTAAATGTCCGATTAATCCAAATATCACTTGTATTCCATTTTGTATGACTTCCTTCTAATGTTCCAAAGCCCGCCACACCCTTCTGCCATTTTGTGATAGGGAAAGCTGGAGACATCCAGTTCTTAGCGGGTTGATTAATGGTATAGTTCCAATCACACTTTGTAGAGACCACCGATACAACTTTAGGAGGAAACGGAAATTTAGGTAAAGGCGCCCATTTAAGATTTTTCATTTTATCTCCCGAAGCCCATTTGTGCCACATAACACTATCTGTCAACATTTTAATAAAGAATCCTCCAACAACAGGGCGAGCATGCATCCCTCCGCTATGAATATTATCTGTCATATAAGAATCGGCTATCGGATCACGCACGGTAGTATGATCTAAATAATCATAAATTCGAGATATAAAAAACTTAAAGTCAATATTATTAGCCATTGTAGCTGTCCAGATTGACCAGTCGGTCTTAGTTAAATGTGTTCGGGAATCTAACGGAAGGCCATAAGGCTGCATGACCGTTTTATAAAATGCTATTTCTTTTTGTGCAACGGAGCTGGGGAAAATATTCAAATGGAGAATATTGTCCCATACAAGATTATATTCTTGGCTCCATGTATTAGCTTTATCAAAAGCTAGTTTATAATGATCGCCATCAGAGGCTACTTTCATCCAATGAGCAGCGTCGACTTTTGCCAGTTGTGTATATCTCTCTGCGTCCACATTGTCACCACGCATTTTGCAAAGATCTCCATAAGCAGCAAGTGCAAGAATAGCTTTTACGGATAAGTTAGCATTATGAGCCAAATGACCCATAAAATCATCAGTACATAATTGATTTTCAGGATCTAATCCATAGTTTTTCAAATATTCTGCCCATTGTGTCAATTGAGTCCACCAAGTAGTCACAAAATTTGCATTCCCGTCAGCATGAGCAATGGCGTCGCAAAGCAAAATCATATTACCGCTCTCTTCAACAGGCATACCTTCTCCACCGTCATCTCGACCGGTAACGATAGGATATGTTCCTAAATCATGTGGAGCATTTGGAAATTTCCAATGAGGAGAAGCTGCATAATCAAGTACCGAGACTAATGTTGCTTTTGCTAAAGTAGGACTAAGGAATATCCAAATAGGATCCATAGGATATATCACATCAACCGTGGCAATATCTCCGTTGCTGGTATTTTCTTTTGTGAAAAATAGTGGTTGCCCATTAGCATCAGCAGCCAATCCACAAGCAGCAATACTCTCTCGATAGGCTGCCGCACAAATTTGAGCATATTGTTCTCCTCCCATTTTAGTCATATCCGCCATTAAATCACGATCAAATTTTTCACAGCGATTGAGCAACGAAGCATATTCTTTAGAAGCTGTTTGTAATAAGGAAGAAGGAGTTGCTCCATTACGATGCCAATAGGGACGTAATGGAGTCCCAAAATATTTGATTGCATAAATTTCATCGTAAGCAACCATAATTTGGCGCTCCAATGTTTTTGTCCCAACTTCTCCAAGATGAAAAACAAATGCAAGAACAGGGGTGCGATCATCAACCGCCCTTGGCATCAGAGGATCAACCGTAAGAGGAATGTCGCCTTTTTGAGAAAAATCTTCAAGTAATGTTTGGTTAGCCCCAATTGCCGATTTTGACTCCGAGCTCAAAGCGGCAGCGTATGCATATCCCCAATCAATACGATGATCATCCCCGGAGGAACCTAAAATAGGTTGAGCTTGTGTGCCAACCCGTAAAGCGGTTAATGCTCCCATCTTTAATTTCTCCCACTTCACCATTTCATTAGGCGTATTAACGACTAATTCGGAGCTGGTACTGCTATAAATGGAAACCTTATGTGATTTGCCGTCAACAGATCGAACATCCCATGTTATATAACTCAATGGACGAGAGAATGCATCTAAATCATGCGGCAAAGCAGTAGTCATAAACGTTAACGTAACATGTACCTCTGCATTTTCAAATTCATAAATACTACGTGTTGGTAATACCTTTAATGAAAGTTGAGGTAATGCTAGGATGTCTTTAGGATCCGCCCCCATCAGTCGATAGGTTTTGCCATCAATGCGAATTAAACTGACTAATGCCTGTTCGTGATGAGTCCAATGCACCGTATTCTTATCTGTCAGATGATCAGCTTCAGACCAAATGCTTAAATAAGGATCAAACGTAACTAATGGAACTGCCGGCGGACGAAAAGAAACTTCTTGCCCCGAAAGTGCTGTAGTCATAAAACCCAGCATTAACAAGACAAATGCGGTCCGCACAAACATCATAAATTTCAAGTTCATTCGATTTAACTTTAGTAAGTTCATGCAGTAATCAAATTTATCCCTGTTGCACACGATTAACGAGTGAACCTTATTAATCAATCCATTTTTATCTCTGCAATAAAGCCATGTATAATTGGCAATTAGATATCATTATATCAAAATTCTCTATTGCCTAATCATCGAACTGTCAGTGGGTGCTATTTTGTAATAGGTGGGCATAGTTGCATAAATGTTACAATGCTGCTAGCCTCATAAGATTGAATAACACCAATAGGACAACTTACTGAATAATCACGATAGGTTAAGTTGCGGTTTTTATCCCTGTTTAGCCAACCATAGTTGATGTTTTTTTGTATCCACGCTAAGTACTGTTTTTGGCCAGCAACATTTATTAATTGCATAATTCTACTTTTAGACTTTAAAAGTCATTTTCTGTTTTATAAAATCTGTCAATATCGCGTTTTCTGTTTTTGTGTCTTATAAGCATTTGATTATGTAGTTTCGAAACAGTTTCCTGATCAGAAAACAAATGTGCGATTA
>DAHXOX010000013.1 GCA_027364655.1 Paludibacter sp.
AAGTCATCTTTAAACATTTATCAATTATGAACATTCCCGAAAATCTTTATTACACTCCCGAACATGAGTGGATTCGCGTTGAAGGAGAAAGCGCCTATGTAGGCATCACCGACTTTGCACAAAGCGAATTGGGCGAAATAGTATTTGTTGATATTACTACTGTTGGCGAAACATTGAAAGCCAGCGCTACCTTTGGTTCCATTGAAGCAGTAAAAACCGTTTCCGATCTGTTTATGCCTGCAAGTGGAAACGTTGTTGAAATGAATGCAAAACTAAACGATCATCCAGAACTTGTGAATGACGACCCTTATGGTGAGGGATGGATTATTAAAACAAACTTGACTGATTCGTCAGATATTGCTAAATTGCTTACTGCTGAAAAATATAAAGCGTTGATCGGATAAATGAGCCGCTTCTTATGAAAACGATCCTCAATGAGTTATTCTTTTCTCCATCGTTTGTTACTGGCTTGCTGTCTTGTTTCGATTCCAATCATCGGACTGACACAAAACGAACAAATCATTGTAGGACAAATTATTGATCGCAAAACTCAACAACCCGTTAACAACGCAACGATCTGTTTTGAAAAAACCCTCATTGTAGCTCACAGCAACAATGAGGGCTATTTTTTCTTAAAAGGAGATGGAACCCACACTCGAATAGACGTTTCGGCAAATGGGTACCGCGCCGAACGCATACGCATCAAACAAAACCGCAGTGCTTCCATTAACCTTGAGCTTACTCCTCTACCTGCATCAGCTCTTCCATTAGAACCGGTAACGGAAGACGCTAGATCAAAAGCGATTATTGAACAAGTAATTCAGCACAAACCAATTAACAATCCCGAAAAGGGATATCACCCCTCCACCGAATCAGAAAGGATAAAAGCGTACGCCTACAACATACCAAAAGGATGGATTCATGGTCATGAAGTAGCCAAAGCGGCTACGCTGTCACTTGACTCGCTCTACACACTGCCTCTTTTCACGGAAGATAAAGTCTATCGTCAACCGACATTCCCATCGGTAAGAGAAGACAAAGAGTTGTTCTTCAACAAAGAGCTGACAATTTTGCCTGTCAACAAAGAGTATATGCAAAAATTAGTCGGACTGTTTCTGCCGCATGAAAACTTTTATGACAACCGCGTAGTGGTTTCAGGCAACTATTTTATAAGCCCTATTGCAAATGGAGCAACGTTGCATTATAGTTATTTTTTAAAGGATAGCACGATGGAACAAGGACGCAAAATATATACCATCGGATTTCAGCCAAAACGTAAAGGGGAATATTTACTAAAGGGTAGTTTGTCTGTCGATTCGGCAACGTATGCACTGACGTCCATCACCGTAGGATTACCACGTACCATCGCCATTAATTTTGTGCATTCCATCACTATTCAACAAACCTTTGTGTTTGATCGTGGTGCCTGGTATTATCAGAAAATCAATAATTTACTTGTGTTGGACATAACTTCTATTGGTGTATTTGCTCAAAAACCACTTCAAGTCATCATTAGCAAGAACCTCCTTTTTTCACCTCCGGGAGCAAACAATGACGATTTGTCCATACTCGACAAGGAGCGACAAGACTCCTTGACAGAACCAACCAACGATTCGCTTTATCAACGCTTAAGGCGGTTTAATGACACTCGTTTTATGAAATGGGCAGCCTGGACAACCGATTTCTTCATGTATCAGTATGCCCACGTTGGAAAAATAGATATAGGCCCGTATAACACGTTATATCACAACAATGTCGTGGATGGTCCCATGTTAGCTTTTGCCATGAGGACAAATCAATCGCTTTGGAAACGGTTTAGCATTGGCGGTAATGGCGGGTATGCTTTTCAGGATCATAGTTGGAAGTTTGGTGGCGATGCACTCTATCGGTTGCCAACCCGACATTTTCAGCAAGTAGATATCCGATACGATAAAAACGCTTATCAAACAGGCTTTAATGAAGATATTTTTTTAGTAAGTGAAGGAAAAGTATCTCCAAGTGGCGATGACGCCTTTGCTTCGTTGTTTCGTTTTACGCCCGACACCGTTATTAACGAAATAGCCTCATGGCGTTTTCGTTATCAACGTGAATGGACACGCGAATTCAAAACCACCCTCACGCTGTTTGATAACCGTATCTATTCAAACAAATATATTCAGTTTATCCACGATGGTACTCCTGTAGAGAGTTTTCTGCAACAAGGTGCCAAAATAGATTTCCGTTTTTCACGCGATCAATTGGTCTGGGACAATTGTTTCGAAAGGCGCTATCTGTCCAATAAATATCCGGTGTTCCACGTTCAAATAGAAGGAGGTAACTTTCAGTTCAACCAAACAAACGGAAACTATTTGAAATTGATTGGAACCATTAATCATACAATCTCGTTCGAAGGCGGAAATATCTTCTATGTGGTTGAAGCCGGCTATATTGTAGGCAATGTGCCCTATCCGTTACTTTCAATTGCTCGTGGAAATCAGACGTATGCGTTTTCCGATTACAACTTTAATTTAATGAATAATCTGGAGTATGCCGGTGATAAATATGTACATTTGCATATTCATTATTATTCGTCAGGTCTTTTGCTCAACAAGATTCCGGTCATTAAGAAGCTGGGTTTGTTAGAGTCATTTTCTTTGAAAGTTGCCGAAGGTGGATTGCGCGATGATCATAATGAATTGATGGCACTACCTCAAGGCATGCAGTCAATAGGCACGACACCATATGTCGAAGGAGGCGTGGGTATCTATAATATCTTGAGTTTTATAGGCGTTGAATCTGACTGGCGTATCACACACCGTAATGATCCACACGCTAACAAATGGGGAATACGCGTTTTCTTCTATATAAGTCTCTAATTAGGTGGTTGAAAAAGAATAACTGATATTTCACGCTTTCAGAAACCATAATGGATTTACAACATGCACCAACCTCATCACTTCTTTGCTAAATCAGGGTTTGGAGCGTTCTTGCTGATCTTGCTCCTCGGATGTAACACAAACACGACAACCATTCCGCTTGCTGAGGTAAGTCTACAAGTCAACTTGCTTCAGGCTACGAATCTCACGGCAATCGGTTCGACACAAAGTTACATCACCCCCAGCACCGGATTAGAGTATTTGGGGTATGGTGGCATTTTGGTGGTACATACGTTAAATGACAACTATTGTGCTTTTGATTTAGCGTGTCCTTATGAAGCGCAACAAACGGTTCGGGTGGTAGTTCAAACAGACTTAACTGCCAAATGTCCTGTTTGCGGCTCGGTGTATCGCATCATGGATGGAACGGGTTGGCCAATCAGCGGGCCGTCCAGACACAAATTGCAACAATATCATGTTTATCCCAACGGTTATGAGCTAAACATAACAAACTAATTCATGGTTCACAAAATGGGATAGAGCACCAAGAGAATAACTTAGAAGTTACGAAAAGATGAGACGTTAACGAAGCAAAGGCAATAGAATTCCGGAAGAAACAGCTTTCTAATAGCAAATCAACACTTTATCTCCTTATCAAATCAAGATGGAAAAAAGGGATTATTTAGAACGTGAAATAGAAAAAATGCGTGCCGTAATTCAAAAGATTTTCGGACTACGTGTGGATAAACCTGAGGAAGCAAGAGAATTGATTTCGACAGAAATGAATCTTTATTTTCATGTTTCACCACCATCCTTGAATACAATGAGCGATGATGAATTTGTGCAATACATTCTCCCGCTAAAAATCTATGCGCTTAATTTTCTGGGCGATTTACTCTTTGCTTCCGTCGATCTCGAAAAGCCACTCTCGACAACCGACAAAGAATCCTTGCGCAGAGTATTGATTATCTGGGATACGTGGGAACTGAAAACCAAGACACTGGATTGGGAAAAACTTGCGTTGAAACAGAAAATAAAGGATTTGCTTTCTCCTTCTGAATCGGTATAAGGTTGCTATAAATTGTGATGCAACATGCGGAACTTAGCCATCTCTTCGTAAGGCGTGCCAGGTAATCCGAAATTACAATAGGGATGAATACTGATGCCTCCGCGCGGCAAAAACAGACCTGTCACCTCAATGTATTTTGGGTCCATCAACCGAATCATATCTTTCATGATAATATTCACGCAATCTTCGTGAAAATTGCCATGATTCCGAAAGCTATACAAATAGAGTTTCAGACTTTTGCTCTCTACCATTTTCTTCGCCGGAAGATAATCAATCATAATCGTCGCAAAGTCAGGTTGCCCCGTTATAGGGCAAAGCGTGGTAAATTCAGGGCTTTGAAATCTTACCCAATAATCATTTTCGGGATGCTTGTTTTCAAAGGTTTCCAGCACCGAAGGATCGTATGTTGTGGGAATTTCCGACTTTTTGCCAAGATGTTGTAAGGGTTCCATGATGATGTTGTTGAAAAAGTGAGCGATATACGTAGATGTGAGAGGTAATTTAACCTTAACCGACTTCCTTAATTTTCCAAATGCTGTATGAGATTTCCCGATCAATAATGTCTGTATTCTCTTTTCGCTTGATATAAATCACCACCCGTTGCGTGATAGGCAAAATAACAATCTCGTACATGATTTTCAAAAAGGCCTGTGTAATGATCATCGCGATCAATTGGCGGAACGATAAAATGGCGAAAAAGGCAATCGAAATAAAGATTGCAGAATCAGCGCTTTCGCCCACGATGGTGGACGCAATGGCACGCAGCGAAAACTTAGCGCCATTCATGGCTCGCTTCATCTTGCTCATCACATACGCATTTAAGAAAGAACCAACTAAGAAAGCCAGTAGACTGGCTACTGCAATGCGGGGTGTTTGTGTCAAAACATTCGAGAAAGCGGGTTGACCTGACCAAAAAGGAGCGGGAGGTAAAGCAACTGCAAACTGATAAAACATTACGGCAAAAAAGTTCATCCCGAAGGCTAACCAAATCATCAATCGCGCTTTACGAAATCCCCATACTTCGGCAATACAGTCGTTAATGATGTAAGTCAGTGGAAATAAGAAGATGCCGGCAGGCACCGCAACAGCGCCTAACATGACAATTTTGAAAGCTACTAAATTTGAAATCAACAAACAAGTGGTGAATATCACTGTCATGAATAGAAAAAGAGGCGAAAGCGGATTTCTCATAATCTTGTTTTTTACGTGGTTACCAAGAACACGGATCGTAATTGATCGATGAATAGTAAATAAAAACAGGTGGGCAGTGATGGATTCGAACCACCGTAGGCGTCGCCAGCAGATTTACAGTCTGCCCCATTTGGCCACTCTGGTAACTGCCCGTTTTCTAAAAAGGAGTGCAAAGATAACGAAAAAATCAGAGACTACGCTTCAAATGCACCATTTTAATGGCCGTTATGGCAGCTTCGTCGCCTTTGTTGCCATGAATTCCTCCTGCACGATCCAGTGCTTGCTGCATGGTATCAGTGGTCAACAATCCAAATATCACAGGAATATCTTGTGAAACATTGAGTTGCGTGATTCCTTGTGTGACTCCCTGACAAACGTATTCAAAATGAGGTGTGCCGCCGCGAACAACAGCCCCAAGTACGATAACAGCATCAACGGAACCCTTGTCGGCCAATAATTTGGCGCCATAAACCAGTTCAAAGCTTCCGGGAACATGGTGAATGACGATTTGATCGGGTGTGACGCCTGCTTTCTGAAGCGTTGCATAGGCTCCATCCAATAAATTCTCGGTGACTTCAGGATTCCATTCCGACACGACTATGCCAAAACGCATGTTTTCGGTCGGTGGTATGGATGATGAATCGTATGTTGAAAGATTGTGATAAGCAGTAGACATATTAAAGTTGCAAAGATTAAAATCAGATTTGACGAATAGAAAAATTAAGCGCAAAATAATAACTGCCCCAAAAAGATTGAAGCAGTTATCTTAAACGATATGATTCAATATTTTTTATTTAGCTAAAACCGTGGCACGACCGATGTATCGATCAATATCGGAAGCTTCCTGGCTTTGAGCGTATTGATCTTTTATTTTGGTATATACAGCTAACGCGTCTTTATATTTTCCAAGACTCTCGTAAGCAACGCCAGCCTTTTTCAAATAGATAGGACTTACCAAATCATTCTTCGTGTCAGCTGCTTTCAAAAAGTATTTAATGCCTTCTTCAGTTTGACCCAGATTGACGTAGCAATCACCAATTAACCCGATTGCAGCATGAGACTCGTTTATGTCGTCGGCATCGAATTTCTTCAAATAGTGAATGGCATTTTTGTAATCGCCCAAATGGTAGTAGCAAATGCCTGCATATACGTTGGCTAACTTAGCTGCTTTTGTCCAGCTATATTCATCAATAATTCCTTTGAATCCAATACATTGATCTGTTCCATCGCCGTTTAAGGCTACCTGAAATGAATCGACAGCAAAGTAGTTTTGACAAACCACCAATTTTGCATTAGCTTGATGTTCTCTTGGTACTAAGTACCAGTTGCGTAAAGCTAAAACAGCTAACACAATGAGCACGACAACACCAACAGCATAAATAATTTGTTTTTGATATTTCTCGATAAAAATCTCCGACCTGGTCAATACATTTTCAACGTTTTGCAAATTGTCAGGCGTATTATTAGACTTCTTGGATGCCATACGGTTTGAATTTTAAAAAATAGAAACGATAGTTAGAAGCGCAAAATTACACATTTCTCGGCAATTAGGAAAACATTCCTTGCAATTTTTGCAACAAAACACTTTGTATTATATAAATAGCTATTGTTTAAGTTGTTGAATTGTCGTTGATGGCGTGTGCTTTTGAGTCTGCTCCGATGTGAGCTTTGCTATTCACGCAAAAACATTGTTGACTTGGTTAATCTAAGCTCAAATAATCATAATGCACAAAAGGACGTTGTCCTTTTTTCCCCATTAATGCACGGGCGGTCTCTGCGTCGTACTGCACTTTTCCGACACCGATGGGAATCTCGTTTTCATCAGTTAAACGTACTATGTCACCTTCTTCAAAGTCGCCTTCGATGTGTGTGATGCCAACCGGAAGAAGGCTGTTGGCTTTTGTTTTGTCGAGCAACGCTTCAACAGCTCCTTTGTTAAGCATCACGATTCCTTTGGCGAAATCCTCGCTGTGGGCAATCCATTTCTTGATGCTCGATATCTCTTTGTCGGATGAATAAAAGCGGGTGCAAGGCGTTTTTTCGGGGTGGGCGAGAAGATTCACCAATACATTCTCGCGTTTGCCATTGGCGATCATAACTGTAATACCTTCGGATGCAATTTTTTGTGCAATGGAGCATTTCGTCCCCATGCCTCCTCGTCCGAAGGTTGATTTTTGATCTGAAATATAAGAAGCTAAATGGGTATCATCCGGTTTGACTTCTCGAATCAACTGAGCACGCCCTTCTGATGGATTTCCGTCATAAAGTCCATCCACGTTGCTGAGAATGATCAGCGCTTCCACGTCCATCATGGTTGCCATCAATCCCGACAATTCGTCATTATCGGTAAACATCAGTTCGGTAACTGAGGTAGTGTCGTTCTCATTGACGATGGGAATCACTTTGTTTTCGAGCATCACGCGGATGCAATTTTGCTGATTTAGGTACAACGAACGCGAGCTAAAGTTTTCTTTTGTTGTCAGAATCTGACCACATGCAATGCCTTGTTCACGAAAAAGCTCATAATACCGGTTAATCAGCTTGGCTTGTCCCACAGCCGAAAAAAGCTGACGTGCCGAAACCTCATCCAGCTTTTTCATCGGTTGAATCTCTCCACGTCCCGATGCCACAGCTCCCGAAGAGATGAGAATCACTTCGACGCCAGCACGGTGCAAAACAGCCACCTGATCAACCAAAGAAGAAACGCGCGTCACATCGAGACGACCATCGGCACGTGTCAGGACGTTGCTTCCGATTTTAACTGCAATCCGTTTATATCCCATTTGATTAGCATTTTTGTTCATATCCCTGCTTGGTTTAGCAGATGCAAAGTAAGTGATTTTTACGTTAGGTTGGTGAATGACTGCTTCAAAATGCCTTTTCCCATTGTCTTCAACTAACTGAATCAACAGCATTGTTTTTCCGTCGGCATCGTAGCTGTTTATGATTTGGCAGCCATTCCCGAACTGAATTGTTTGGGCAAATTTAGAATATTATAGTGAATTCCCCAAATATTACCATTGACATCGTATGTGGTATTGTTGTTTTTATCATAAAATAGGTCTGATCCATGTTGCAGAATTCTGATATTCTTCATCTCCATATAATGCAGGTTTGCAAATACAAAAGATCAAGAACAATAAACAGTTAAATTAGTAGTAACATCTTAGCTTAACTTCTGGTATTATTGGTCTTACAAATGGGAAGTGCTATACATGAACAGTTGCTTTGATAAACCCCTTACCGTGAAATTGAGTGCGAAGTGCTTTTTAATATTATCACAAGGTATCAGTGCTTACCATCACAAGGTGTCTTCGCTTCCCGACGAAGAGTGTCATCGCTTCCCGACGAAGGGAGTCGTCGCTTACCGTCGCGTAAACGACATAGCTATCGACTGGGGAAATTCGTCATTCGGGCATGATCAATAACGAAAAAAGCCTTCATCAAAAATGAAAGCTTTTTTCGTGAATAAATATGGCTAATATATTTAAAGCCGTGAGATAAGATAAGTTAGAAGCGGTAGCGGATACCTAATCCTACATTAGTAGAACCGAATTGGCTATCGTACGTGCCAAAGTTGATGATAGGCCGCCAGTCTAATGACACTTGAATCGGGAAATCGAAGTTGTATTCCAAGCCAATAATTCCGCCAACACCGATGCTGGTGCCGCTAATATTGTTTTTGCTGTAAAATCCGAGACTTGCTCCTGGTCCGATATACCATTTCAGCCCGTTGGTAATGTGGTAATCCCACTGATAGAAACCCGATAGTGCGGAAGTGTTCCATGCCCATCCCAGATCAAACTCTAAGCGATTGAAGTCGGATAGTGTTCGTTGATACGAAACCTCGGTGCCGCTTGTTAAGCGAAGTCCTAACGCGTTTTCCTGTCCGCGGGCAAAGCTTGCCACGCACAAAGCCATAACGGCTGCCATCATGAATTTTTTCATATTGTCAATGTTTATGGAAGTGGATGAATCGATTGAGGATTGATAGAGTACATAGTCGTTCTCTGTTGTTTTATTTTGCAAAGATAAGCTAAACTATGGGCCGTTGGTCATTTTTTGCTGATAAAAACGCGTCGATAGGCTGTTTGTTCAATGAGAAGGAATCTCTTTCATCGACAATTGAATGCGTTTTCGCTCCAGATCAATGTCAATGACCTTCACGGTTACCTGCTGGTGCATGGCAACGACTTCCGACGGCGAACGCACAAATTGGTTGGCCATGTTGGAAAGATGCACCAGTCCGTTTTCGTGAATGCCAATATCAACAAATGCGCCAAAGTTGGTGATGTTGGTGACGATGCCATTGAGCACCATGCCAATTTTCAAGTCATTAATGGATTGAATCGTGCTGTCGAAACTGACCACAGACAGCTCTTTGCGGGGATCACGTCCGGGTTGCGCCATTTCACTCATAATGTCGTGCAGGGTAGGGAGTCCAACCGCTTCGTTAACATAACGGTCGAGGTTAATCTGCTTTTGCAGCTCTTTGTTTTCGATCAGTTCACGCACGCTACATCCCAGCTCTTTTGCCATCTGCATCACCACACCGTAGTTTTCGGGATGCACCGCCGTGTTGTCCAATGGGTTTTCGGCATTGGTAATGCGCAAGAAACCCGCTGCCTGCTCGAAGGTCTTGGCACCCATTTTAGCCACTTTCAACAACTCTTTACGCGAACCAAAAGCACCATTGTTGGTGCGGTAGTCTACGATGTTTTGCGCCAATTGCGGCCCCAACCCCGAAACATAGGTAAGCAGATAACGACTCGCTGAGTTGAGTTGTACGCCTACCGAATTGACGCAACTGATCACGGTTTGATCCAATGCCTTTTTCAATTCCGGTTGATCGACATCGTGCTGATATTGCCCTACGCCAATCGACTTGGGATCAATCTTCACTAACTCTGAGAGCGGGTCGATAAGCCTGCGCCCGATAGAGATTGCTCCTCGTACGGTGACGTCTTGTTCGGGGAACTCTTCGCGCGCAATGGCAGATGCAGAATAAACGGATGCTCCGTTTTCGCTTACCATCACCACGGGAATGGTGTCGTTGAGGTTGTTTTGAATAAAAAGCTCCGTTTCTCGTCCGGCTGTGCCATTGCCGATGGCGATTGCTTCGCTACCGTAGGTTGCTATAAGTTGTTGGATGGCGGCTGCCGCTTCTGCTGCTTTGTTGATGGGAGGATGCGGGTAGATGGTGGAGTGGTGGAGCAGGTTGCCTTGTTCGTCGAGACAAACCACTTTGCACCCGGTGCGAAATCCCGGGTCGATGGCTAAGACGCGTTTGTGCCCAAGTGGTGGTGCTAAAAGCAGTTGACGTAGGTTTTCGGCAAAGACGCGAATGGCTTCACGATCGGCCTGCTTTTTGCTTTCGGCTGCCAACTCATTTTCAATGCTGGGTTTGAGCAGTCGCTTAAAACTGTCGTCAATGGCAAGTTCAACCTGATGCGAGGCGGCATTCTTTCCTTTTACAAAGAGTCGATCGAGATGCTCGGTGCAAAGCTCTTCGTCGGGTTGCAGCGAAACACGCAGAATTCCCTCTTTTTCTGCCCTACGCATGGCCAGTAAGCGATGAGAGGAACAACGTTTCAAGGATTCTTCCACGTCAAAATAATGACTGTAATTTGTACCTGCTTCTTCCTTGCCTTTCACCACGCGTGATGTAATCGTGGCTGTGCGGCTAAAAGCAGTGCGCACTTTGTCTCGTGCCTGTTCGTTTTCGTTGATCCACTCGGCCATAATGTCGCGAGCTCCTTGCAATGCCTCTTCAAGCGAAGATACTTCTTCTCCGATAAAAGGCGCAGCTGCTTGTTCGGGATTGATGTTGTTTTGCAGCCAAAGCAGGTTTGCCAGCGGTTCTAATCCTTTTTCGCGTGCAATGGTTGCTCGGGTGCGTCGTTTGGGTTTGTAAGGAAGATAAAGGTCTTCCAATTCGTTGAGAGAAAGTGTTTGGTCAATCTGATGCCGAAGCGCATCCGTCAATTTTCCTTGTTCTTCAATGGATGCAAGGATGGTTGTCTTTCGTTTGTTCAGCTCGTTCAGTTTATCACTGAGTTCTTGTATGGCGGCAATTTGCACTTCGTCCAACGATCCGGTAAGTTCTTTCCGGTAACGGCTGATAAAAGGGATTGTTGCTCCTTCATTCAACAGTGCAAGCGTGTTCTTGACTTGTGCTTCCTGAAGCTGCAATTCGTGGGCAATGTAATTCGAGATGGAAATCATGGAATAATGATAATTTTGGCGGTGATATCTCTCTTTAATTAGCAAACAGCGAACGCTATGAGTATAACGTCCGCTGTAGTAAATATAATCGGTTGCTAAACCAGCAAGCAATTTTGAAATAGTAGAAAGCTGAAATAATGAGTTACAGCAATGCGTCTAATTTCGCTTGAAAGGTTTGTTTGGGAAGTGCTCCAACAACTTTATCGGCCAATTTGCCATCTTTGAAATAAAGGATAGTTGGAATGTTGCGAATCATGAACTTGGAAGGACTGTCAGGGTTTTCATCCACATTGATGGATCCCACGAAGGCTTTACCTTCATAGGCTACAGCCAGTTCTGCAATGATGGGAGCAACCATACGACATGGACCACACCATTCTGCCCAAAAGTCAATCACTACAATGCGGTTATTTGCTAATACTTCGTCTAACGTGCTGTCGGTAATTTCGTGTGCCATAATCTAATAATTTGGTGAGTGTTTGTTTTAATGATGCAAAGTTACAGCAAAAAACGTTTTTTGAGATAGTTGTCGCCAATTAGTTTTCAACAACTGCCTGAATGCAGGTACTCATCCATCGCAGCGGCTGCTTTCCGTCCGTCGCCCATGGCCAGAATAACCGTGGCACCACCCCGTACGATATCTCCTCCTGCATAAATAGCCGGAATCGTGGTTTGGAGATCGTCATTCACCACCAAGGTTCCCCATTTTGTGACGCTCAGCCCTTGTATGGATGAAGGCACAAGCGGATTTGGAGAAACGCCAATGCTGACAATGACCGTGTCCACATCAATGGTTTCGATGGCTCCCGGAATTTCAACAGGGCTGCGACGTCCCGATTCATCAGGCTCACCCAACTCCATTTTCTGCAGCCGCATGGTTGTGACGTGACCGCGTTCGTCGCCAAGATATTCAATAGGATTATGAAGTGTAAGAAACTCGATGCCTTCTTCTTTAGCATGTTTAATTTCTTCAATACGTGCCGGCATCTCGTGTTCTGAGCGGCGATATACAATCATAGCACGATTTGCTCCCAGCCGTTTTGCAGTACGAACAGCATCCATAGCCGTATTTCCACCTCCGATGATGGCAACATTTTTGCCTGAAAGAACCGGTGTATCTCCATCTCGTGAAGCTCCCATCAAGTTGATGCGTGTCAAATATTCATTCGATGACATAACACCAATCAGATTTTCGCCTGAAATATTCATAAAGCGCGGAAGTCCGGCTCCACTAGCCACAAAAAGTCCTTTAAAGCCTTCTTCCTTCAGCTCTTCGTAGGTGATGGTTTTTCCTACAATGCAGTTTGTGATAATCTCGACGCCCATCTTCTTGATATTCTCTATTTCTACATCAATCACATCATTCGGCAGTCGAAACTCGGGAATGCCGTATTTCAACACGCCACCAATCTCGTGCAATGCTTCGAAAACAGTCACTTGGTAGCCTCTTTTGGCCATGTCGCCGGCAAATGATAATCCGGCAGGTCCGGAGCCGACTACGGCAATTTTGATGTCATTGGTCGGAGCGCAAGCCGGAATGGAGGCTTGTCCGCTTTCGCGTTCAAAGTCAGCTGCAAACCGTTCCAGATAACCGATAGCTACAGCTTCTTTGCCTAATTTTTGTGTGTAAATGCAGGATGCTTCGCACTGCTTCTCTTGTGGGCATACACGTCCGCACACTGCCGGTAAGGCGCTTGTTTGTTTTAGTACGCTGGCTGCTTCTAAAATTTCGTTGCGTTCAATGTTTTTGACGAAGCTCGGTATGTCAATGCTCACCGGACATCCGGACATGCAGGTTGGAGTGGGGCAGTCTAAACATCGTTTCGCTTCGGTAAGGGCTTCTTCAAGCGTTAGCCCCATGTTTACTTCTTCGTTATTGTGATTGCGATAATTAGCATCAAGTTCGTGCATGTGAACACGAGATATGGCAGTACGTTGTTTGTTGGTAATTGATTTTCGTAGTTGTTCGCGCCAAGTAGCGTTACGTGTGTTTGCTCTATTTTCAGTCATGATGGAATGTGAATGATCAAATGGTTGTAGGGAAATGGTTAGTTGGAGCCGGTTTTTTCTAAGTAATGTTCCATGGCTACTCGTTCTATCTCTTTGTAAGAACCGAGTCGCATCTGCATCTCATAAAAATCAACTTGATGAGCATCAAATTCAGGACCGTCAATGCAAACAAACTTGGTTTTACCGCCTACTGTAACGCGACATGCTCCGCACATTCCTGTGCCATCCACCATGATGGTGTTGAGCGATGCCATAGTGGGCACGTTATATTTCTTGGTAAGCAAAGCCACGTATTTCATCATCACGGCGGGGCCAACGGTGACACACATGTCAACATGCTCGCGTAAGAGTACTTCTTCAATGCCTGCCGTTACGATTCCTTTTTTGCCATAGGTGCCATCATCTGTCATCACAATGACTTCATCCGAGTTGGCGCGCATCTGCTCTTCGAGAATGACTAAATCTTTGGAACGCGCTGCCAGAATAGTGATCACGCGGTTGCCTGCTTTTTTCATTGCTTCTACGATCGGTAGCAATGGAGCAACACCTACGCCACCTCCGGCACAGACTACCGTACCAAATTGCTCGATATGGGTTGCTTTGCCTAAAGGCCCAACTAAATCGGTGATATATTCCCCTTCGTTGAGTGCACACAATTTTGTGGAAGATACGCCAACGCGTTGTACAACTAATGAAATAGACCCTTTTACAGGATCAGAAGCTGCAATGGTGAGAGGAATGCGTTCCCCGTGAGTACCTACTTTGACTAATACAAAATGCCCGGCTTTGCGTGATCGTGCAATGAGGGGTGCTTCGACTTCAAAATAGACTACATTGGAAGAAAAAAACGCTTTCTTCAAGATTTTGTTCATGATGTGATGGAATGTTGTGGTTTTTATGATGTGAGTATATGTTTTTGTAGCTGAAACCCTCTATTTGCTTGCAAATTTACTCCTTTTTCTTGGAGTAGACAAACAAGTTGTAGCTTCAAACAATCGTCAAATGTTAAAATACAGGCCAAAAATGTTGTGTTTTTGCATAAATACATGTTGTAAAGCATACGAAAAAGTTTTGTATCCTCCATAAAAAGGCCGAAATTTGCAACTGTTAAAACTACACAATCTTTTTTGCCTTAAAAAACTAATACCTATTAGCAACAAAAAAGCAGGTCTTTGCGAAAAGACCTGCTTTTTTAATGTTTACGAGGGTCACTCTTTGCCGAAGGTGAATCGGATGCCCGTCTTCACGGTGATGCCAAATGGATGTGCTGTTCGATAGCTTTCAGGCTGATTTGAAGGGATATAGTAGGCTACTCCGGTTTCAAAATACCCAAAAATGAATTTGTATACTCTGTAGCTTGCACCTATGTTTCCGTCGAGTGAATATTGAAATCCATGAATGGTCGTAGTGTATTGATCTGAAAGTTTCCCCACATTTTGCGCATTATAGCTATATATTTTTTCCACGAGTGAAACTCCTTTTTCAACCGATCCTCCAGCTGTTCCATAAACAGAAAACGAAGGTTGTACAAGAAAAAGATAGGCAACGTTTAATGGAATGCCCACGTAGTTTTGTTCTATTCTGCCTGTAGCGCGACTGCTTGTGGTGGAGGTTACTTCTCCCGTCGTTACCAATTGCGTGTACATGCCTCCTGTCTGAATTTCCCAACGGTGCGAGATTGGTATGCTAAAGGATAATCCCCATGAGATTGGAAATGCGTATGTCTTCTTGTCAATGAAGGTGATCATTTGAGTGGATGAGGTAGCTGAGGGTGTACTACTTCGGTTTACTTGGGTAAATAGCCTGTAATCTAATGTAGAAGGTTGCAACCATGCATTACTGGTGTTGATGGCGTTTGGCAATCCATTATTTCCCTGAACATGGATGGCAAGCCAACCTATAGGCTGTGATTTTGTTTGTTTTTTATTCTGATTTTGCGAGTTGTCGATCAATGATGTCGGTTGCGGTAGTGTTTCGTAATGTTTGGTTGCGGCAGCGTTATTGCTTCTGTTTTCGTCAGAAGAAGTGTCATATACGGATGAGGAAGAGGCAATAGCGAGTGTGTCAATTATTCCCGTCTTTGTCGAAGCTATGTTGTTGATGGCGTTGAGAGCTATTGTGTTGTTTGCATCTGATTGAGCAGGTGGAAACGAGTCAGTGGTGGTTGTATTCACGTTAGCTTCTTCATTCGATGGGTTGGTTTGTTTCAAAACTGATGCAATGGTTGTTTTTTTCACCACAGCGACCGAAGCAGCAGCGACTTTTTTATTGCTTTGATTGCTCGTCGTTTGAGCTATAGTCGGAAGTTGTTTTTCGGTTGGTTTAAGAAATTGATAGCCAAGTCCGCTTAGCAAGATGCCAACCATTGATGCAGCGGCAATCCAATACCAAACAAATTGACGGCGATTTTTCCGGCTTTCTTTCCATTTGGTTTGTAGCGTGTCCCAATCATCGTCGGGAAGTGCTACGTTGTAATCGTCAAATTTATGACGAAACAATTCGCGTAATTCCTTATCGTTGAGATTAGCCATAATGTGCTACTATTTTTTGTTTTAGAATATTCTTCGCTCGTGCAAATTGTGATCGTGAGGTACTTTCCGTAATGCCCAACATTTTTCCTATTTCCTTATGGCTGTATCCTTCTACCGCATATAAGTTGAACACGGTACGAAAACCTGGTGGTAGTGTTCCTATAATGGCGCGAAGTTCATCAGCAGATATTCGTTCAATGACCGTTTCCTCTTCAGTTTGAAGATTGTAATTTGTTGCAATATCGTAACTCTCACGTAGCACATCGTTTTTTCTAAGATACTCAAGTGCCGTCGTGACGAAAACGCGACGCAACCATCCTTCAAACGAGCCTTCTCCTTGAAAGGATGTGACGTGCGTAAAAACCTTGATGAAGCCGTCATGTAATAAATCGCGTGCTGTCTCGTAATCGTTGACATACCGCATACATACTCCCATCATTTTGCGAGCATAACTTTCATACAACTGTTGCTGAGCTGCAGCTACCTGCCGTTGACAATCGTTAATGAGTTGTGCTTCGTCATGCGCGTTATACATGCACTGTTTGATATAGATGATTCCTTAATTCAAAACGTTGCATCGGCAACGGTTGTGTCATGAAAAAAATGAGTGTTTCCTATCACGTAGTGAAAGGGTTAGGCCGTGTTTGATGATGCAAATCATGTAAAATGCCAAGCATAGTTTCCGCTGCTATGCGAGAGGCTCCTCGTTCTCCTAATTTAGCCTGAATCTGCTTGTATTCGTCAAGCATGGAAGCGCGATAGCTATCATTGTTTAATAGTTGGTTTAGTTCGTGGGTGAGGCGCTGAGTTGTCACCTGAGAGCCTATAAGCTCAAGTACCACTTGCTTTTGTGCAATAATGTTGACTAATGAGATATATGGGATACGAATGATCCATTTTCTCAAAATAGGAGTCAAACGTGCCGGCGTCAAATGATAAACAACAATTTGAGGGACGTTTAATAACGCCGTTTCTAAAGTAGCTGTGCCCGATGTGACGATTGCCGCTTCGGCTTGCTGCAATAAATCGTAGGTTTGATTGAAAATGAGTTTTGCGGAACGCGCATCTGATAAAAACTGCTTATAGTACGAGGGTTCTATTCCTGGCGCTCCGGCTATAACAAATTGATAATTGGGAAATTGATCACAAACGGAAAGCATCAACGGTAAGTTGTCGCGAATCTCTTTTTGGCGACTTCCGGCCAATAAAGCAATAATGGGTATCTTAGACAAATCATTGCGAAGCACGAACTCATCAAATGGAATGGTTTCCGAAGAAGCTGCCGGCACGGCATCGAACAATGGGTTTCCTACATAAAAAACATTTTCATAGTGATGTTTATGATAGAAATCGACTTCAAAGGGGAAAATGGATAATACAGCATCAACATATTGTTTGATCTCTTTGATGCGATATTCTTTCCATGCCCATAATTTTGGGGAAATGTAATAGATGACAGGTAATCCAATTTTCATTTTGGCAAAACGAGCCATTCGTAAATTGAAACTTGGATAATCGATCAAGATCAATACATCAGGGACAAATGTGCGAATAGCTTTTTTTGTCGTGGCAAGGTTGCCTAAAATAGTCCTGATATTCAGCAAGATGGGAATAAATCCCATAAATGCCATCTGCCGGAGGTGAATGATTGGCTCTCCAGCTTCGGCATACATCAAATCGCCTCCCAAGAAACGAAATTCTGCGTTAGGATCCACTTTTTTCAAAGCGTGCATCAGGTGCGATCCATGTAGATCGCCTGATGCTTCGCCGGCTATGATAAAATACTTCATCTTTCCTCCGTGTTTGCTGCAAATAAGAGGATATGACTCTGCTTATTTTTTCTTTTTCCCTGATGCGTTTTGCGCTTGTTCGCGTTGCATTTTTTCTAACCGATCTAAGAACCCGCTTTTCTTTTTCGCCGGTTTCTTCTTGTTTGCTTCGAGTTGAGCTAAAAGTTTTTTCTCATCCACAAAATAACGAATGGTATATGTTTGTAAAATGGTAATTAAAGTCGATAAGAAATAGTAGTAGCTTAATCCTGAAGCATAATCGTTAAACCAGAACCACATCAAAATAGGAGTGAAATACATTATCATGTTCATGCCCGGAATTTGCTGACTGCTTTGCATTTGGGTGGACATGTTGACTTTTGTGTAAATAAAACTCACAATAGTCATCAACAAACAAAATAGACTGATATGGTTTCCAAAATACTGCGTTATGATAGGAATGTGTGCTTGCCATGTAATCACAGCATCGTAGGATGATAAATCCTTGGCCCATAAAAATGCCTGGTGTCGCAGCTCAATGGACGATGGGAAAAAGTTGAACATGGCAATCAAAATCGGCAACTGTAGCAGCATGGGTAAGCATCCGCTCATGGGACTGACTCCTACCTTTTTATACAAATCCATGGTGGCTTTTTGGCGTTCCATTGCTTTGTCTGCCGGTATTTTGGCATTGATGGCATCTATTTGAGGTTTCAAAACCCGCATTTTTGCCGATGATACATAAGATTTGTATGTGAGCGGGAAGAGCACTAATTTGATTACTAATGTCATCAATAAAATGATGATGCCATAGTTCAGGATAAAGCTTCCGAAAAAGTCAAACATGGGGATAATCGCATATTGGTTAACCCAACCAAAAATGCCCCAACCAAGCGGAATCAGTTTTGTCAACTGTAATTTTTGGTCACTTGGCACACCATGATCAAACGAGGCAAGCAATGGATATTTGTTTGGCCCGAAGTAAAAGCGGAATCCGGGGCCGGATGCGTTTTTCGGATTGTAATTGACATACATATCCGTTTTACAACTCATCAAATAATGAGAAGAGTCACTCTCTTGAGCTTTACTTTCTAATGTTGTGGAAAAGAATGATTTGTCGGCTATCAAAACAGAGCTGAAAAACTGATCTTTGAAAGCGACCCATTGAATCAGGTTCGGGGGTGTCTTCGTTTGATCACCAGAAGGACTTAAGTTTTCAACGTCGGCAGCCAAAAATTTATAATAGAGTCCGGTGTAACGGGCTTCAAACTTGCGGCCATGCTCTTGTTGCCGGATTTTTGAGTTCCAAGTTAGTTCCAAGCGATCAGTGTTTGAAGCAACTACGGAAGACATTTTGTTGTTTTTCAACTCCAGATGAACCATGTAGTCGTCTGGCTTGAGCGTATAAACGTAGTCTAAATAAGCTCCATCTTCAGCATGAAGACGCATCGTGAATGAATAGGGCTTCGTTATGGTCGTTGTACCGGTGGTATCAATGCCGATTGGTTCAAAATAAAGATTTTGCGTATTAAGGACGCGATTGTTGTTAGTAGCAAACGTGAATCCGAAATTACTCTCTTTCTCATCAAAAAGCATTACCGGCAGAGAGTCGTACGAATGATAATCTTTCAAAACGACAGATACAATACGACCGCCCTTGTTGCTGATAGTTACTTTGATGACTTTGTTTTCAATAGTGTAAAAATGTTCCTGACCTTCTGCTGAAGGTGCAAATGGTCCATAAGTGGCACTGATTTGTGCTGTATCATTGGTGCTATGTTGCAACGAATCAGCCTGCGATGTTTGTAAGCTGTCATTCGTTGTGGCTATTTGCTTGTTGGCGACTTGCATAGCCGCAATGGAGTCATTGATGTGTTTTTGATACGCCAATTGACTTTCCGATGGGCGATTAAGCCATGAAAATCCAATCAGAATCAACGCAATGAAGACAAACCCTAAAATCGTATTTCTATCCATAAGTATGTGTTTGCTATAAATTAGTGCAATGCAATATTATTTTGACTGGATGGCTGCTTTTATAAAATGAATAAACAATGGATGAGGATGAAGCACGGTGCTACTATATTCAGGGTGGAACTGTGTGCCTATAAACCATTTGTGTTTTGGCAATTCAATGATTTCCACCAAACCGGAATCAGGATTGATGCCACTGCATACAATTCCGGCATGTTCATATTGTTGACGGTAGTCGTTGTTGAATTCATAGCGATGGCGATGACGTTCTTCGATACGCTCTTTCCCGTATACCTTGTAAGCTAACGAATCTTTTTGAATTTGACAGGCATAGGCTCCCAGCCGCATGGTACCTCCCATATCGAAAATATTCTTTTGTTCTTCCATCATGTCAATGACATTATGGCGTGTATTCATGTCAAATTCAGTTGAATTAGCATCTTTAAATCCCAATACGTTACGTCCGTATTCAATGACCATACATTGCATACCCAGACATATACCGAGACATGGCACGTTGTTTTCGCGGGCAAATCGGATGGCTTCTATCTTGCCTTCAATGCCGCGATTGCCAAAGCCGGGGGCAATTAAAATGCCATCTAAATCGCCTAACTCTTCCATCAGATTTTCGCTGTGTAGCTTTTCGGAGTGAATCATCTCCAATTTCAATTTGCGATCATTGTAGGCTGAGGCATGAAGCAACGACTCGGTAATGGATTTATAGGCATCGGGTAGTTCAACATATTTGCCTACTAATCCGATTTTTACAATTTGCTTTGCATTCTTCATTTTATTGACGAATCCTCTCCAACGGGTCAAATCTGCTGTTGTGTCGTTGGGATAACCTAACTTGCGAAGCACAATCTTATCCAACCCTTCTTCCTCCATTTTCAGCGGCACTTCATAAATAACCGGGACGTCAATGGATTGTATCACTGCATCCGGTTCGACGTTGCAAAACAAAGCTACCTTATGACGAACGTCATCACTTAATTCCCTTTCGGTACGTAGTACTAAAATATCAGGCTGAACTCCGGCTTGTTGTAATTCTTTGACGGAGTGTTGTGTGGGTTTTGTTTTTACTTCTTTTGCCGCTGCAATGAAGGGAACATAGGTTAAATGAATGGAAAGGCAATTTTTCCCCATGTCCCATTTCATCTGACGCACGCTTTCGATGTAAGGCAATGATTCAATGTCACCTACTGTTCCTCCAATTTCGGTAATGACAAAATCATATTCTCCTGTGTTACCTAATTTCTGGATGTTCTCTTTTATTTCGTCGGTAATGTGCGGAATAACCTGTACCGTTTTTCCTAAATAATCGCCATGACGCTCTTTGTTGATGACATTTTGATAGATAAATCCGGTAGTGATGTTGTTAGCGCGATGCATGGGTTCGTCCAAAAAACGCTCGTAATGACCTAAATCAAGGTCAGCTTCGTGTCCATCGACCGTGACATAACATTCGCCATGCTCATAAGGATTCAGCGTTCCCGGGTCAACATTGAGATAGGGGTCAAGTTTTTGGTTGGTTACGCGAAATCCTCTTGCTTGTAGTAACTTGCCTAAGGATGCGGCTATGATTCCTTTGCCTAACGAAGATACAACACCTCCTGTGACGAAAATATACTTAGTTTCTTTCACCTTGATATATGGATGATTAGTGGGTAGATGAGCATTAAAAAATTCCTGTTTTTCAGACCCCACAAAATTAGCAACTTTTTGCCAATAAATTGACTAATGGATGAAGAAATGTCTCTCTTCAATGTTATTGATTGAAAAATCAATTAGTTACTCGATTGCGTGAATAATTGAACAAGCGTGTTTACCTTTTCTTCAAGAGGCCGCGCAGCATCAATCCAATGAATAGAGATTCCTCTGCGCTCCATCCCCCGAAACCATGTCATTTGTCGTTTTGCAAATTGATGAATGGCAATTTCGAGTTGTGTAACCATTTCCCTGTATGTCAAAACATGTGTCAGGTACAAAGTTACATATTTATATTCAAGCCCGTAATAAATGAGCGATTCCGGAGAAAGTCCTTTTCCCAATAAGGAACGAACCTCATCAACCAATCCTTCTTCCAAACGTTTCTCGAGACGTTTTGTTATCCGGCGTCGGCGTTCTTCCCGATTCATGTCAAGCCCAACAATTAGTGGATGAAGGGTAGGGTAGGGTGCCTTTTTTCTTTCCGGATTATGTTGATAATATTCGGCTATTTCTATTGCTCTGATTGCGCGTTTTGGCGTGTCAACATCGGTGTTATTGTGGAGTTGTTTATATGTTTTCAGAATGGATTCCAAGTCAGCTAATGTTTTGTTTGCGAGGTATTCTCGTAAATACGGATTTTCCGGTACCTCTTGCATTCTGTATCCTTGAAGGGCTGTTTCAAGGTACAAACCGGTGCCTCCGCAGAGAATGGGTAATTTGCCTCGATCGGTTATTTCGTTGAATGCGATGACAAAATCGCGTTGAAATTCATATACATTGTATTGATAGCCTGCTTCGACAATGTCAATTAAATGAGTTTGAATGGTTTTTCCGTTTACCGTATATTCGCAAAGGTCTTTACCGGTGCCGATGTTCATTCCGCGATATACTTGTCGTGAATCGGCGCTGATGATTTCTCCCTGTAGCGACAAAGAGGCATTGGCGGCGAATGTCGTTTTTCCACAAGCGGTAGGCCCTAAAATGGTCAGTAAATTGTAGAATGCCATCGTTTTGAAATCGTTGATTTGATGATTAACTATAAGTATGGATTTTCTCTTTTTTCGTGACCTATGGTGGTGCTACTCCCATGTCCTGTGTAAACTAACGTGTTGTCAGGTAACGGGAGCAAGCGTTTCTGAATGCCTGCAATCAGTTGATCGAAGTTTCCTTTTGGCAAATCGGTTCTCCCGATGCTTCCTCGAAAAAGTACGTCGCCTGCAAATAAAATGGAATCTTTTTCATTGTAGAAACACAAACTTCCCGGGGAATGTCCGGGTACATGAATGGCTCTAAATGTGCTATGACCAAAAGAAACGATATCTCCATCATTCAGATAATGGCCGATAGGCTGCGGCTTTTCGTTAAATGGAACTCCGAAAACGGCTGACTGGGCAGGTAATTGATCGAGCAAAAATTCATCTGCTGCATGTGCTTCGGGTTCAACGCCGAAGGTGCGAAACACAAAACCGTTGCCAAAGACATGATCCAAGTGCAAGTGCGTATTGATAACATGTTTCACTATCAGTTTCTTCTCTTCAATGGCGTGTTGTAATGTTTCTTGTTCTTTCACGGTTAAACACCCTGCATCAACGATTATGCATTCAAGCGTTTCGTCGTAAACAAGATAGGTGTTTTCCATAAATGGATTGAAAACAAATGATTCGATATTCATTCGCGGTAGTATTTGTTATTGTTGTGAATGGCTGTTGTTTGAAACGGTATGCCTCTCAAGGTAAAATGACGTTTTGTTGCCCATTTCCTTTTGTGGCATTTGAATTGTTTGTTGTGGAAAACTTCGGAAGAAGTTTTGTTTCGTAAAATTGGATATAATCATTCAGGGTTCCGCCTCCGAGCAGCTTTTTGAGGTTATCGTCCGTTATGATCCACATCCGTGCATCTACCTTGTTGAGAGCCTCTTTAATCGTTGTGTCGTCATGCAGCAACTGCTCATAATAAATGGCATCACTGAAATTGTTGAAATCGGAGACAAGTAAGAATCGCATGTTTACGCCTTGTCGTCGAATTTCCAAATCGAAATCTTTCAGGACAAAATGGTTGAAATTGAAGGCTGCAATTTTATAAAGCAATTTGTTGATGTTCACTGAATCCGATGGAATCGTTATCATCAGCAACTCCCTGCCGTTGTCGGATAGCGAAAAGGCCGATGCGATTGAATCGGTCGTTGCGGCTGTTGTCTTAGCAATTTGCGCAAACGAATTCCGAAACGATCCGCCCTGTGGAACTGTTTTCCCTTGATCCAATAGAGCGATGAGGTCTTTTGCTGTTGGACAAACATCACTGGTCGGATATTCTTTAATGAGTTGATGTAGTCCGCTTTTCATGCCTTCTACATTGCCTGTTTTTCCTAAACTGATAGCATTGATTAAATCAAACTTTGGCATTAGGTTAGCGTATGGATATTTCTTTTTTGCCAAGGCAACGTTGTTGATGGCTGTTGTAAAATCACCGTCAAGATAGAGTTTGAAAGTGGCTTCATAGAGCGAATCTTGTTGTGCATTCTCCTGAATTTCTGCTTGTGCATATTCGGGATGCGTCAAGCGCAAAGCATATTTTGTGTCTTTGAAATTATGGACAATAAACGATTTATATTGTGATGCTTTGGTCGAATCGCCACGCTGAGCATACAAAAGGTACAGTGCATAATATCCATCGATCCATGTGCTGTCGGCAGGAAATCGCTTAGCTAATTCCTCGTATGTTTCAATAGCCATCGGCAGATCATTGAGGCGTGTTTCGTATATGAAGCCCATGTGTAGCAAATCGTTCCCTATTTGATGGTTGGAAGTGCGCATGGCTGTCGCGGTGAGTGGCAATTGGGCTAAATAATAGGCTGGCGTATTTTGTTTTACTACAGCTTGCTGCGTAGTGTCCGACAAGGATGCAGGCGTTGCTGCAACCGGATTTGCCGTAAGGTCTGTTTTGTCGTTTAGTCTCCAGTTATCACTCAATGAGCGATCGCCCCACTGCGATTGAAACTGCTCTTTCCCCGTTGCCACGGCTATTGGATTGTAGAAATACCAGCTTTTGTTATTGCTGTTTGTTGAAGGGGTTGAAAAAGCCGGCGTAGCTCCGTCCGACAGAAATCCGCCTTGTGCAGCGGAAACTTGCGCTTGTCTTTTTGCAGCGGCTGCGTCTTTTGCGGCGTTTACTGCTGCCTTTTTTTGTTGTGAAATGAGGTTGTTTATGGCTGCCATTCTTTCCTTATCGGGTAGTTGTGCGAGGTGTTGCAAACTATCTTGAAGTTGAATGTCACTATGATAGGTAGCCAATTGGTTCAGAATGGTTGAGCGGGTACGCACGCGATCAAAACTGGCGTCTTCTTGTTTTATTACTTTTGAGGCTGAATCGTAGTTGGGCTGTGCTTTGAAGTATTCCTTTTGAGCAAAAAACAGGTCACCTAATTTGACGTATGCCTCTGCTTTGTTTTGAGAGTCTGAACGTGCATGTTTAATGGCTTTCTGGTAGCAACTTATTGCTTTGTTCTGTTCATTATCATTAGAGTAAATAGTACCTAACGCAATATAAATCTGATCTAAATAGGATTTGTTTTTTGGGGAACGGAGCATCGCATCCAGTTCGTCGATTTCTTGCTTTTGTTCACTTTTATCAGCCGATTGTGCACGAAGAAGCCGTGCGGCAAACTCCATTTCGTAGGGTGGGCTTGATTGAATGACTTTGGTAAATGCAGTGTAAGCTGTTTGGTAGTCGTTGGTTTTCAAGCCTAATTGTCCTAACAAGAACAGAAAACGACGTTTGAGGTATCCGTTGTCTGCATGGTCAATGGCTATGGAAAGAAACGGTATCGCATCGCTATACTTTTTCTCCTTAATTAAAAGGTCTGCTTTTGCAGCGGCAAACTGTCCGTTAATTTTACTGTTTGCGTTGTTGGATGTCACTTTGTTGAGTGCGTCTTCAGCCTCATAAAGCCATCCCATTTCCATGAAACAACGCGCTTTGCCAATTTGAGTCTCGTTCATTACGTCGGCATCTTTCCCAAAATGG